>JBAYAI010000032.1:0-14559 GCA_041669865.1 Bacilli bacterium
CTTAAACGCTAATTATTCAGCAAAGTTATTATAACATTGATACAATCTTAATAGGAATAGCCACACTTTTGTAAAGTCATCTATTTTAAAAAATATTATTACTAAAGTAATAAGGAAAAATGTGAAAATCAATTACTTGACAACGCCTCCATTTTTCTATCATAATCTTTTCGATATATAAGGGAGGAAGAAAATGAAACTAGTAATTGTTGAGTCTCCTAATAAAATTAAAACAATAAATCAATTTCTCGGCGATGATTTTAAGGTTATGGCTTCGGTCGGACACGTTAGAGATCTCGCCACCAAAGGCAAAGGTGGGTTAGGTGTTGATGTCGACAACAACTTTGAACCAACTTACAAGATAATCTCAGGAAAATCTAAAATAGTTAAAGAAATCAAAGCTGAAGTTAAAAAGTGTGACGAAGTATACTTGGCAACCGATCCCGATCGAGAGGGAGAGGCAATCGCTTGGCATCTAGCAGTTGTACTTGGACTTGATCCTTTGAAAGTAAAGCGCCTTTCTTTTAACGCTATTACTGCCAAAGAGGTAAAAAAAGCTCTTGAGAACCCGGGACACATCGATATGGATTTGGTCGCTTCTCAGGAAACTAGAAGAATTTTAGATCGAATAATCGGCTTTGACTTATCTGGATTGTTAAAGAATAAGATAAAGACAAAATCTGCAGGAAGAGTTCAATCGGTAACTTTAAAAATGATCGTTGAACATCAAAAGGAAATAGATGCTTTTGTTCCGAAAGATTATTGGGACATCTCTGGTGAATTTGGCGACGAAAAAATTTCAGCGCCTCTATATTCAAAGGACAACAAGATATATAAACCAACTTCGATCGATTCAAAAGAAAAGGTTGATGAAATATTAAATCAACTGCCAAAAGAATTTGAAGTCCTTCCTTTAGCTTTCTCGAAAAGAACGAGCAATGCCCGACCCGCTTTTACGACTTCTTCCTTGGAACAAGAAGCGTACACAAGGTTTAAATATTCCGCTAGACTCACTTCATCAATTGCTCAAAAACTTTTTGAAGGTATTGAAATACACGGATCATTTAAAGCTTTAATTACATATATTAGAACAGATTCGACTAGACTATCTCCTGATTTTGTCGAAGTTGCAAGCCAGTATATCATCAATAAGTATGGCCCGAAAGCGTACAAGGGAGTCAATTTAGGTAAAAAGAAAAAGAGCAATCTTGTTCAAGATGCTCACGAGGCAATTAGACCAGTTGATTTAACCTTCACTCCGGCTATTGCTAAAGCTTCTTTGAGCAAAGAAATGTACAATGTTTATCGCTTGATATACGCCAGGACTATCGCTTCTTTGATGAAGCCTAAGGTTGACAATGTTACTACTTTAAAATTTAAAGGTAACGGTTATATATTCAAAACAGAGGCAGTTAAAAATGAATCAAAGGGATACACTGCCGCCTACGAGGATTGTGGGATTAAGATTTCCACTTCCAAGTCTATTGTGTTGCCTGACAGCATTGTAAAATTAGCTGAAGAGGGTGGAAAAATTGTCGCCACCAAGATTGATACGGAGAAAAAGTCGACAAATCCTCCCGACAAGTATAACGATGGAAGCGTCGTTAGATTGATGGAAGAAAAAGGAATTGGAAGACCTTCAACCTACGCTTCAACTATTTCTACCTTGATTGATAGAAATTATATCACGACGGTAAAACACACGCTTAATCCGACCGATTCCGGTAAGCTTGTCGTCGAAAAACTCGAGGAGTATTTCCCTAATTTGATGAGTTATTCGTACACATCCGAAATGGAAACTGACTTGGAAAAAATAAAAGCTGGAGACTCATCAAAAGAAACTTTACTTCGTGAATTTTACACGGAATTTATGAAGCAGTTAGAGAACGCTAAGGAAAATATGGAGAAGATTAAGGATGAAGAAACGGGAGAAATGTGTCCCGTTTGTGGCTCGCCTTTAGTCGTCAAGCACGGAAGATATGGAAAGTTTGTCGCCTGTTCGAACTATCCTACTTGCAAGTACATAAAAAAAGAAAAGAAAGAGATTGAATATGTCGGGCGCGACTGCCCTGAATGCGGACATAAACTTGTCTATCGCGTTTCTCGCAAAGGTGAAAAGTTCATCGGGTGTTCCAACTATCCGAAGTGTAAATACACCGAGGGATTAGCAAAAAAAGCATCCGATAATAATAAAAAAACAGATGTAGAAAAAGAAGATCCAGATGGGTTAGTAGGAACAGTTTGTCCGAAGTGTGGAAAGGGAACACTGGTCTTTAAAAAGTCTAGATTCGGTGTTTTTTACGGATGTTCTAATTATCCCAAATGCCGCTATATTCAGAAGGTTTCGAACAAAAAAAAGAAAGATGAAAAAGATTAATATTATCGGTGGTGGTCTTGCCGGTAGTGAGGCCGCCTACTTTTTAGCGAGTCAAGGAATCAAAGTGAATTTATATGATCAGAAACCTAAATTAGGTCCTGCTTTTCATTCAACCAATTTTGGAGAACTTGTCTGTTCGAATTCCCTTAAATCTACCAAGCGCGATAATGCCTGCGGTTTGCTGAAGGAAGAAATTGCGAAGATGGGATCGTTGATAATGAAAGCTGCTGAAATTTCTAGAGTTCCTTCCGGTCAAGATTTAGCTGTTGATCGCGATGTTTTTTCAAATTATATAACTGAAAAAATAAAGGAAAATGAAAATATAACAGTTATTTCCAAAGTTGTTGAATCGCTCGATGAGAATGATATCAACATAGTGTGTACTGGACCGCTAACTGATTCCTCGCTGTGCGATTATTTCAAGGAAAAATTAGGAGAAGATACACTCTCTTTTTATGATGCGGCAGCTCCCCTTGTAGAGTTGGACTCGCTCGATACTTCAAAGATGTATGTTAAGTCGAGATACGATAAGGGGTCAGGAAAGTATTTAAACATTCCTTTAAATCAGGAACAGTATTTGGATTTTGTGGAAAAATTAACGTCAGCTGAAAGAGTGATCCTTCATGATTTTGAACACTTTGAAGGCTGTTTACCTGTAGAAGTTATGGCAAAAAGAGGTATGAATACTCTTCGATTTGGACCGCTTAAGGCCCGGGGCCTATCCACGGATGATATTCACCCATATGCAGTAGTTCAACTAAGACAAGACAATATTGCTGGAACGCTTTACGGCATGGTTGGCTTTCAAACAAATTTAAAATACAAAGAACAAAAGCGGGTCTTTTCCAGTTTGCCAGGAATGGAAAACGCTAAGTTTGCAAGATATGGTTTGATGCATTCCAACCGCTACATATGCGCACCGAAGTTAATAAATCGCGATCTATCACTTAAAAAGATGACTGATACTTTTATCGCTGGCCAATTTGTTGGAGTAGAAGGGTATGTTGAATCGGCTGCGAGCGGATTATTGGCCGCTTACTATGTTTTGCAGAGATTGAAAGGGCAAAAATTCGAGCCTATTCCCATTTATACAATGCTGGGAAGTTTAATCAATTACCTTGTCATGTCGTCTCCCAAAAATTTTGCTCCGATAAATTCTATCTATGGAATTTTGCAGTTGCCAAAAAAAGAAGATAAGATAACCATATACCAAAACTCTATGGAGGCAATCGATCATTGGCGAGAAAAAATATTACTAAAACCTTTACCGTAGAAGAGAAGAGATTTGTCTCTTATCTTTTAAATGAAAGAAAATATTCTAACAATACCGCTAAAGCCTACGAACAAGACATAAGTGAGTTCCTAGGCTTTTTAAGTTTAAACGCTTTAAGTTACGAAGATGTGGATCAGGAACTTATCAGAGCTTACTTGCTGGATTTGATAAACCTTGGTCTTTCTAAATCAACAATCAAAAGACACTTAGCTGCTCTTAAGCACTTTTTCCAATACTTATATACAAAAGGCAGGATTAAAGTTGATTACTTTGAATTGGTCACTTCACCTAAACTTGAAAAGAAACTTCCAGATTTTTTGACCGACGAAGAAATAAAAAAACTATTCGATGCGAATAGAATGCGCACTGACAAATTAGCTGTTCGTGACCAAGCTTTGCTTGAACTCATGTACGCTTCAGGTTTGCGAGCGAGCGAAGTGGTTAATCTAACATTGCAGTCAGTAAATTTGTCAGAAAGAGTAGTTCGAGTTATTGGAAAAGGAAATAAGGAAAGAATAGTTCCATTTACTAAAAGCGCAGGACAAGCGCTGAAAGATTATTTGGAGAATTTGCGACCGGCTTTAATTAGCAGAGATTTGAGTCAAAATAAGACAAATAGCTTCTTTGTTAACAATCATGGAAAGAGACTGACTTATCGCGGACTTGAATATATCATGTGTGAAATTGAAAAGAAAACAGGGTGTTATGTAAAACTACACCCCCATAAACTACGCCACTCATTCGCTACCCATCTTCTTTCAAAAGGTGCGGACTTGCGCACTATTCAAGAAATGATGGGACACGAATCGATTGGAACTACTCAAGTCTATACTCACGTTACTTATTCGGAAATGCAAGATGTCTATAAAAGTGCATTTCCTCGAGCAAAAAAGAGAAATAAAGAAGATTAGTGCCCGTTATTATTGATAAATTTTTTTACTTGTGATTAAATATTATGGCTGGCCTCATGGAGAAGCGGTTTAACTCATATCCCTCTCAAGGATACATTCGCGGGTCCGAATCCCGCTGAGGTCACCAAATAAAAAAATAACACTACAGATTTGTAGTGTTTTTTATTTTTTCAAACAATAGCGATTGAGATTTTGCTTCAGGTCTTTATCGTATGTAGAGGCTTCTAGCACGAACCCTGATTTGATAAAGAAGGAATTAGCTATGTGGTTTTTTCCAAAGCAATCGAGATATATTTCATCGTATTTTTCAAACATCTTTTTTGCAGCGAATTCCAAAAGTAGACTACCAATTCCTTTTCTTTGAAAATCGGGATCAACCATGATGAAATTGATTCTATCAGCAATAAAAGCGATTTGACCAACCGCCTTACCGCCCAATGTGCACTTATAAGTGTAATCAGCATTGGCCATGGCCTCGTTGACGATTGCGCCAGAAGTAATAAATTTGTTAGCTAGATCTCCTAAAAAACTTACGGAGTTTGTCAAAGTTACTCTCTTTGATATCATAATGAGCTCTTTTAAATCGTCGCGCTTTATTTTTTCTATTTTGTATTCCATAATTTTCACCTGGTAAATTATATCATATATGTGAGGGATAAACGGAATAAGATAAACAAAAACCTTTCTTTAGACAGCTGTGCTTTTGTCAAAAGAAAGGTGATAACAATTAATATTTGCTATTTAGCCATATGCTTCTTTTTCAATACGAGTAGTTCCGGTTCAGAAATTACAACTTTTCTATTGGAAGGTACCGATTTTGTAAGGAAGACATTTGAGCCAATTACAACGTTGTTCCCGATTTCAATGTCTCCGCCCAAGATTGAAGCTCCGGAATATATGGTGACATAATTTCCAATGGTGGGATGTCTTTTTTCTCCCTTGAGTCTTTGACCTTTGGCCAGTGAGATTCCACCGAGAGTTACGCCTTGATATATCTTTACGTGATTTCCGATTATGGTTGTTTCTCCAATTACTATTCCAGTTCCGTGATCGATGAAGAAATACTCGCCAATCTGCGCGCCTGGATGAATATCTATGCCTGTGCGGAAATGAGCTTCTTCAGATATCAATCTCGCTTCGGTTTTGCAACCCTGTTTGTAGAGAATATGAGCTATTCTATGATAGAAGGTTGCAGTAAAACCTGGAAATGAAGAAACGATTTCTTCGTATCCATCACAGGAAGGGTCGGAATCGAAAGTGATTTGAATGTCCTTAGAGAACAAATCTTTTAGTTTAGGAATATATGAAAAGAATTCTTCCAGTTTTTCGTTGGAATTAGCTATGCCAATGAGGTAGTTTGCTCTAGCCATTATAATAGCTTTTTTTGAATCTTCACATTTGCACAATTCCGGAAAGAAGACCAGTTTCAAGGAATCGACAAAATCTAAGACGGCTTTCTTGTTGGGCAGTTTTTTGAAATCGAGTTTTAGTTCCATGAATATCGTTCTCCTGTATCAGGAAATATAACGACTATTTTTTTATTATGCAAATTATTTTTCTTTATATAGTTTATGGCGCCTAACAAGCTTGCACCGGAAGAAACACCGACGAACAATCCTTCCTTGCAAAGAATTTCTCGAGCCAATTTATTAGTTTGCTCAGAGTTGACAGTATTTACTTCATCGACATATTCCAACTTGAGATTGTCGGGCTTAAAGCCTGCGCCTATTCCAGGAATTCCGTGTTTTCCAGCTACCCCATTAGTGATGAAGGCTGATTCTTCCGGTTCGATTCCAATCGCTTTGGCGTCGACTTTGTTTTCCTTGAAGAATTTTCCAATTCCAGAGATAGTTCCCCCTGTGCCAAAGCCGGCAAATACATAGTCGACATCGGGGAGATCGTCTACTATTTCCTTTCCAGTATGCAAATAGTGTGCCTGGAGATTTCCTAGATTCTTAAATTGGTCCAGCATCAATGAGTTGGGTAATTCTTTTAAAAGTTCATTCGCTTTTGCGATTGAATTCTTGAGAGGACCGTCAACTAAGACTAAGGTTGCTCCAAAGCTCCTGATGAGATCCTTCCGCTGCTGAGACATGGATGTAGGCATGACGATATAAGCTTTGTATTTGTAGTAGTTAGAAAGCATAGCAATAGCAATTCCAGTATTTCCTGAAGTTGCTTCAACGATATTTGCTCCTTCCAATTTCACGCCTTGGCTCACCGCGTTCAAAAGCATCTGATAGACGGCGCGATCCTTGATTGAACCACCCGGGTTTTGCTTCTCTAATTTGCCATATATTTTACAGTCGAGATTGTATTCCTTCTCGATCTCTTTTAAATGAACTAATGGTGTATTGCCGATTAATTCGGATACGTTTTCGTACAACATATTCTTATTCCTCCTTTTAGATACTCATATAATATACAATTGTGAGAATAAAGTGATAATGATATAATAATTAAAATTGCAAAAGGAATACTTATGGATATTTTCGGAAAAGTAAAAATCGGATCCGTTAAAACTAAGAGATTGTATATGTCTATTGCGAGCAAGATGTTTGCAGTTTTCGTATGCTTGCTTACTTTTTTCTTCTATTCTACAAATATCTTTCAACATCAATATATTCAATTTGATTACGACACCAACAGTGGAGTAACAAGCGTTATTGAACTTACCGGATACGATGCAATCACCTATCCATTTTTCAAAAATTTCGCTTTTTTCTTCATACTCATAGTTATGATTATATCTTTATTAATCGCGATTTTTATATCTACGCAAATCTACTTTGGGGTTGAGTTCAACGCGCTGAATATGATGATGCTGGCTCTACAAGTTATCGCCATGGAGTTTATCATAAGCATTTTTTCCCTCGGGGGATACTTGCTGCTAGCTTTGTATGTGATAGACTTTGTTCAATACTATATTTTTTTGGGTAGGCACAAAGAGTTAGATATATGGATATTTGCTTCCATGATATTGCTCATTATATGCATCTTCCCATCCGCTTTGGCGCTCTCTTTGCTGTTTGTATAATAGCTAGTATTTTGCGCTTTTGATAATATATTTATAGTTTATTGTGAATACCCCACACATATAATAGAATATTAATGTTAAAATATAGTTGAATAACAAATTTTTTATATTTTTTCCAAACTTTGGACTTCGATTACTCCAAAGACAATTTATAAAAAAAAGAAAAACTAAACGTGATAATAAAGGATCGAATATATGGCACAAAGAAAAAGTTCTAATTTAAAAACCTACTTCAGAAAGAAACTACTGTCAGTCTACATTGTTTCTGGCATCGTTTTTATCGCGGCTATCGTCTTGCTTGTTATCGGTTTGATTCAAGATAAGAATTCATATATTTATATCGGCGTTTTGTCGGTGGTTTTGGCTTCCGCACTATTGATTTTAGGAGTGTTTTTCCAATCAGATAGATATTCCAAAATGATTCAGGACAATTTAATTTACGAGATATCTAACGGTTTAGACACCATCAGCTCATATCAAAGAAAGCTGGAAATGACAAAATCAAACATCCGAGAAATCGATGATTTGAAATTGAAGTTTGCCAACATTCTTTACGCTTTTAAAGACACGAGATTTATCGATCGAAAAATCGACGAAACGTATTTACACTTTGGATATGTCGAAGGTTTTGATGAATTGATATCTACTTCGTCTTTTATGTACAACATGGATTATTTGTTGAAGTTAAACTCCTACGCTAGAGGGGGACTGATATTGGTTAAGGTTGTCGGTGGCGAAGCTTACGATGAAGTTGTGCGCGAATTGATGAAAAAAATCAGAGGTACCTTTGCGACCAAGACATACATAGGAAAGTACGATTCTGATACTTTGATCGTCTATGTGTGCGATGTTGAATCAATCTCGACATTTAAGTATTCTTGCACGCGCTTGTATACAGAATTCAGTTATTCCTTAAATACTTTAAAAGAAGACATTTTATATTCCTGCAAAATTGGTGGATCAATCTTTCCGTACTCTTCTATCAACCGTATGTTGAACGACGCTGAAGTAGCTCTTTCATCTTCCAAAGGCGTCAATATCTTTATTCCGGATTCAATTATTACGAAAGCTGGTGAGGTTGAATCGATCGATGAGGCAAATCGAAAGAAGATTGTTTTGACCGAAAGATTATCATCGTATCTTTCTAACTTCGATAAGGACAAAGACCCATATCATCAGGTTGACGATATTTTTTCAGCGTTTTCCGAATATTCCCAATTTGAAACCTGGGGAATCATTCAATCTTTTTCGAAGAACAACGGACGTTCTAATTTTAAGTGTATTCGTGAATCAGGTGCGGATACAACGCGTCTCTTTCGTGGGAGAAACGATATCGACGTATCGGAGATTGCCGTGCTATTTGAGGCGAGGGATGAAAACGACTGTTTTTATTCGACGCGAAGAGATGAACTTTCTCCAGAGATAGGAAGGCTTTTTGACAAGCACAATCTAAACGCACTCTTTTGTTCCTTCGCCGGTGTCAATGGCGAAATTACTGGCATGACGTATTTGATATCGACTAAGAAGAACATAAAGCTCTACAAGGATGATGTTCAACTCATCGCCCAGGAATTATTCGCTTTGGATTATCTAACACTATATTATTTGTCTCTACAAAAATCCGCTGAACTTAACAAGAGTTTGAATGTATTGCTGAAGACAAATAACAACTCCCTATATACAATCAATAAAGTCACATTTGCTTTAGAGTCTCTTTCTCCTGATTTGCTCATGGCATATGGCAAGAAATCGATTGGTAAAAAGTGTTACAAAACTCTTTTTGATTTGGATGCTCCATGTGAAAATTGTCCCCTGCTCAAACCCAAGACAATGGACGATATTTTTGAATTTAGAAAAAAGAACTACACTAGAAAAGAAATAACCGAGTCAAATACGACCGATTTTGCCGCGATGCTCCTCACTAAAGTGGAAGGTGAAAAAGATGATAAAGAGCGAATATACGACCCTTCAACTTCTTTGCTTTCAAGAGTATCCTTCGATCGCATGGTTGAGAATAACATCCGAGAGGAGACCAAGGGAAGTTTGCTTTTCATCAACCTTCTCGGCGAGAATAAAATTGTCCGCGATTACGGTGAGGCGAACTTAAATAACATGATGACATCGATTGGAAATACGATTATTGACAACGAGATTTCGGAAAATGTCTATCGCTTCTCTCCTTCGATGATTGCAATCTTTTTCCCCGATCGAACAAGAATACAAACTTACGAATCAATCGAAGAGATTCACAGTCTCATCTATCACACATATAAGGCAAATGGAGATATCTTGCAGTTGAATTTCAAATACTTTGAAATCAACTTTACCTCCTCATTTAAATCGAGCGGAGCACTGTTTGCTTTGATAAACAAGGGAATAAGTCAAATCAAGAAAATTCCCGATAACTATATGTGCATCGCTGGCGAAGATATCTCGAGAATTGCTTCCCGTGAAGATTACATTATTTATCTATTGGAGGATAACTATTTAAACAAGGCTGTCGAGCATCGAATCCAACCGGTGGTATCTCTCGAGGATAATTCGATTGCATTTTCGGAAATTCTTCTTCGTCTTTATGATGTCTTGCGCGAAACTATGCTTCCTCCTTTGGAAGTTGTTAAGACCGCAACGAAGACTCAGAGAATGGGAAAATTTGATTCGCTCAATTATGAAACAGCTTTGAACCTGTACAACAAATATGGAAACAACACATTTAAGATTTATAATTATCGCGGTTTCTCAATCAATTTATCTTCGGATTCCTTGAAGTCAAACGAATGGCTTCGCCATCTAAAAAGATTCATTATCAACAATCCTATGCCGGATGGTTATCTCAGCTTTGAGATTACCGAGAAAGTTATCAAAGAAAACCTCGGAAGGGTGAAAGTTTGGATCAACGAGCTTGTCGGATACAAGGTGAAGTGGGCAGTAGATAACTACAACGACGAGTTTTATTCGATTAAAGAACTCAAGGATTTTGGCTTTGATATTGTAAAGACCTCGCGAAAACTTTTCTTGGACGCGATGACTGACCCAGTATACAAGGGAATTATCGAATTGATAGTTGCAGAATCGAACAAGAGAGGAATAACTCTAATTGCTCAAGGCGTGGAGACGGAATCTCAGATAAAATTTGTCAAAGATGTGGGATTTAAGTACGCACAAGGCTACTATTTCTACAAGCCGCTCAAAACCGATGAACTCATTTCGGTTATTCAAAGTGCAAAAGAGGAGAGCGAAGTTAAAGGAAAGAAGGGAAAGGAAACAAAAGATAAAAATCCCGAAAAGAATCAAAAAAAGAAAAGAAGAGGCTTGTTCGGCCGACGAAATAAAACTCCAAAGAAAGCAGATGACAAGGCTGATAAGAAAGAGAGCGTTGCTAAAAAAGATGCAGCGAAAAAGACTAAATAATAATCTCTTAAAAGCAAGTGAATACTTGTTGTCCAGGGGAAAAGATGATGAATTTTCTTTCTTTGAAATGAATGGAAAATACCATTTGTTTTGGATGACAAAACTCAAATTGCAATGATAGATTGTTATTGCTTTTATATAATGCTATTATTATTGTATAATAGAAATTAATTATATTAATATGATCGTTAAGATTTTATTAATTAGTGAAAAAATCACTAGAAAGAGGTATTACCAATTATGGCTGAGGAAATTGAACAACCCACTAAATGGACTGCCGGAAGAATTTGGAAACTCGTAGGGATAATTGCCGATGTTGCAATTACCATTTTCTTATTGATTCTTTCGATCATTATCGCATCGAATATATCAAATAAGGATGAGCTAGCAAGTGCTACTGGTTTCATGGGAATGGTTTACTACTTCATGGATAATCCTAATGTATTTCTATTCTCAGTCGTTGTTCCTTTATTTGTCTTGCTTGTCGTAAACATTGTTCTCACTGTTTACTACTATCAAAAGATTGCCGAAAAGGAAAAGGAAGAGGCTAAGAAGGCTCCCACATTAGAAAAATTATCGGAAGACCAGAAAGCTGCTTTACGTCAACAACTTCTCGAAGAAATGCAAGCGAAGAAAGTTGATGAAAAACCAGCGGAAGAAAAAGTCGTCGCAGTTGAAAAGATTAAGACTGAAGAAGTTAAGTCGCCCGCAAAGAAGCCTGCTGCTAAGAAGAGTACAACCGGCAAAACTAAAACAGCTAAAAAAACAACAGCTAAAAAGACTTCTACCGCGAAGAAAGCGACCGGTAAAAAATCCACAACAGCCTAAAAGACTACCGCTGCTAAAAAGTCGCCTGCAAAGAAAACTGCTGCTGCTAGAAAAACTACTACTAGAAAAACTGCGGCAAAAAAGACTACAACTACAAAGAAAGCGACAGCCAAAAAAACTGCTGCCGATAGTTCTACCGAGAAAAAATAAATATAAAAGTTTGTTGCACTCAGCGCAATTCGCTGATCGCAGCAAGTTTTTATTATATGTGAACACCATCTAGCTTTTCTGCTATAAAATAAATGTTTCAAGTTGTGCATAATGATAATATTTTAATAGTTTGGAGCTTGAAAAAGGCTTATTTGTTACCAAATTGCTATGCTTGTAATAATTATTAGTCAAAAAGTAGCAGGTGATGTTGTTTGTTGATAGAATATAGTTATTTAAGTCTCACTGTTTCAATTACCCTAGAGAAACTTCGAGACGTAGTATATGACTACCCTATAATTTGTATCATTGCCGTTCTTAAGTGCATAAGATAAAGCGTGATACTGAAATCCAAAATATGGAGGAAAGAAATTTATGAAAATTAAATCTAAATTAATACTCGCCGCGTCAAGTCTTCTTGTACTTTCCGGCGTAGCGGCTGGAACTTCGACGTTTGCGTGGTTCACAGCTAACCAATCATCCACCGTTGATGTTACTAGCATTGGTGTTTACACCAATACTAATGAATTGTCGATGGCTGTAACACCTCAAGATAGTGGTGTATTTACAACAAACTCAGGTGATACTACTGATTACAGTTATGCAGCAGATTCAGCAGTTGAAAATTCATCCTTGACAGATGTTTCCGGAAACGGTGTGAACTTATATAAAGGAAATATCCAAGTGGAACAAGTGGGTGATGATGAGGCACAACACATAACTGGATCTTATCTAGTTGAAGAAAAAGCAGCACCTTATTGTTTTGACTTTGATATTACATTTTCTGTTAGTAATTCGGAAGAGGCTATGGCTATTTTCTTGAGTTCTGAATCTAAGATATTAGCTGCTAATTCGGAGAATGCTGCTGATGAATCTTTAGCAAATTCGATGAGAGTGGCTATATTGAACTCAGATGAAAATGAGTCTTTGGCATATTATGCTCCAAATGAAACTGATGCTTCTTCTCTTTCTCAAATCATCACTGATTCCAAAGCTTCATATCTCACTGGTCATGGACTTTCATCTGAGCCTCCGACAGATAGTGAGTTAGGTTTGACAACCAATATTCAAAATATATTAACAGGTGATTATGATGAAGATTATACTGATGGTACAGGCTCTCCCACTTCTAAAGCCAAAGGATACCTTGGGCAAGTTTCATCTGGAGAAGATGCAGAATTTACAGTAACTGCAAGAATTTGGCTTGAGGGAACAGATAGCGACTGCAATACGACAGCTTTATCTGGAAATGTTTCAGTCAACCTTGTTTTCAATGGCGTTAGCAATATTGTTACCGCTTAGTAACAAAGGATAAAGGAGAAAAATATTATGAAAATTAAATCAAAATTAATTCTAGCTGCCACAAGTTTATTGGTGTTATCCGGCGTTGCTGCAGGAACATCCACATATGCTTGGTATACAGCAAATAGACAAGTTTCACTAGGGATTACTAATATTTCGGCTGAAGCGCAACTGACATCATTAGATATGTCGTATGATACTGCTTTGAATACTAGAAATTCAGCAGAAGAAGGAAATGAAGGAGTTGATCCTTTTACTAATACTACCGCTGATGACTCAAATGCGTTCTCAGGAAGTTTTACTAAGAAGTTGACTGATGTTTCCAGTCAAGGTGATCACAATTTTATTAAGCCTATATTTGGTGCGGATGATTCAGTCACTCCTACAGAATGGTGGGATGATGAAGACGCTTATTTATCGGCTCCTACAAATGCCAATGGAGATGTATTTTTCCATCGATTTGTTTTCACTTTCACTGCCTCTGGTGAAGATGATGTCGCTTTGTACTTGTCCCCTAAAAGTACAGTAACCGATACTAATCCTTCTACTGAAAATGAAACATTATCAGTTGCGAATGCAGTAAGAATGTCATTTTCCACGACATACGTTAGTACTGATGCTGGAAGTGCCGATACGGAAATGATTTATGCGAATCCTAATGGTTCGGGTGAAAGTAATTATTTAGCTGATGAAACTGATTTTATAGAAGATGCAGTTGATAATTCTTCAGGATTCGGTATTTTAGAGGAAAATGGAACGGACGGTTTCTTTGATAGAGAAACTAATTATACAGAATCAGAATTCTTTTACGGTGATGGAGAAACAGGTTCTGGAACTCAAGACACTAAGTTTAATGACAGTTCAACTGGATATTTAGCTGAATTGGATTCGACAAATGATACTGTATATGTAACAGTGGATATTTGGATTGAAGGAACAGATGAGGACTGTGTGGTTAGTTCAGGGGAAGATTTCTACGGTGCATTTGATGTATCCTTGGAATTCTATGAATTGAATAAGGCTAGTATGTATGACTCTGGTTCAACAGGAGTTTAACGATTAATTTATTTTAATTGTTGAAGACAATAAATTATACTTTGCTTGGTTATCCAAGCAAAGTTTTTTTATTGTTTATAAATACTATTAAATTTATAGCGAAAGTCAAAAAGTTAAGCGACCTAGAAAAGTGTCGATAAACACTGGATATTTTTGATTTTTTTCATCTTAAATATGACATGTAAACCATTATTATTGACTAATTTAAGAGTATAAA
>JBAYAI010000033.1:0-14365 GCA_041669865.1 Bacilli bacterium
CATAGCGATATATGGAGCCGGAAAAACGCGCGCGAACTCATATTTTAAGAGTAATGTTCCTGGTAAAATTGTCAAAGCAGTATTTGGACCGAACGCTTCGTATAGAATGAAAGCCGGATGGACCTACAACTATATTCGCTCTATCAAATTGTTTAGAACTGGAAATATATACGAAACAAAAGATAGAATAAGCGGAGAGGTTAACGGAGTCGATTTTACAGTAGCAGATGTAACAAGTGGTCAGCGAACCACTCACACTGATGCTAAGGGACATACTTACACAACTGTTACCTATTATTTCCAGGGAATAGTCGCTCAATATGAATTTAATTCGAAAAGAGTTAAGGGCTCATTAGAAATTAGAGAAAATGAAGGCGGGGCAGGATCTTCGCTAATCTACAGTCGAAAGGATAATATAGATTTCGAAGATATTGTATTTAATAGAGATTTCAACGTTTATTCCAAAGACAAACTTCAAGCTTTCTATATTATTACTCCTCAATTTATTGAGGCCTTCAAAGAGATAAAAAGAAGAATACCCGGCAATCTTATATTCTCAATACAAGACGGGAGATTAATAATCGCAATTAACGGCGCTCACAATAATTTTGATTATTCAGCAAAAGCAAAGAGCGCAGAAGAGATGCTTGAATCTCTCATACGTGAACTTCTTCCATATAAATGGTTTGTTGATATACTAAATTTAGATGAAGACTTTGGTCAAAAGGCTCTCGCAGAAGCAAAGGCAAAAGAGCAATCGGCAAAATCTAGAAATGATGAAGAAGAAAAAAATATAATAGATTCTATCAAGGAGGAATTTTAAATGACTACAGGCGGAACAATCGCAATTGTAATTGTAGCAATTGTACTATTGATACTTATCAGTATCATCGGATGGTGGATTTCCACCAAGAACACTTTCGTGAGATATCAAGTCTCGATTGATGATGCAGCTTCAGGTATTGATGTTGCTTTAACCAAGAGATTTGACTTATTGAACAAAATGTTCGACATTACTAAAGGATATGCTAAGCACGAAAAGGAAACTCTTTCTGAAGTGATAGGAATGAGAACAGGAATTCCCAAAGGAACAACTCCGAAAGATTTATCAGAAATCAGTTCAAAATTAGATCAAGCTGCTAGAAGCATAAATCTCACCGTAGAAAGATATCCTGAACTTAAAGCTAATACGGTTTTCTTAGAACTCCAAGCTTCTTCTCGCGATGCTGAAGAACACCTTCAAGCCGCAAGACGTATGTACAACTCAAACGTTAAAGTTTACAATCAAAAGCTTCTCGTTTTTCCTTCGAGCATAGTGGCTAATCACTATCGCTACGAAAAGAGAGATTTCTTTGAAGCAAAAGCCGAAGAACGTAAAGATGTAAAGATGAAATTCTAATTTAATCATAATATAGAATTTTCTGCCTCAATTGTTTCAATTGGGGCATTTTTTAATTTAATTTATTAAAAAAACGTTACTTTTTATAGAAAAATGTAGATATTTTCTATTTTTTTGCAAATTGTGTTTAAATCTCCTTGTGTGTGTGATAGAATTTTCACAAGTAAACGGAGGAAAAACCAATGATTTCCAAGAAATTGGCAATTTTTGTATTAAACAAAGCGCTCGCTACTGGCGCTGATTTTGCAGAAATTTACATTCAAGAAAAAAAGGATAAAATTATTGTTTTGTCCAACAAAAAGGTAGATACACTGTCTCAAAAACTCATATTTGGAGCTGGAATAAGATTGTTTAAGGGGAACAAGGTAGTTTATGGATATACCTCTGATATTTCTAAGTCTTCACTGACAAAGCTAGCAATAAAATTATCTGCGTCATTTAACGACGAAAGAATATTGACTGTCGAAAAACTCAAAAAAGTTCACAATCCAAACAAGCACCAACCTCGCATTCCTCATGATGTGATGAACATCGAAGAAAAGTTGGGAATTTTGAGAAAGGGAGAGAAGGCTATTTATGATACCTCACCTTTGATCGTTGATGCCAGGCTTATTCTTCAAGAGTGGGATGAAAAAGTATGGATATACAATTCCAAGGGAAGATTTGTTAAGGACAATAGGTGTCACACTCGTTTTCTCATGGTACCTACCGCTAGTAAGAACGGTTTGTTCCAAACCGGAATTTATAAGAAGGACGGTTCGAAAGGACTGGAGATATTTGAAGAGTTTGATATGAAGACGGAAGCTGAGAAAGTCGCCAAAGATGCCGTGAAAATGCTTGATGCTCCTGAATGTCCTTCTGGGAAGATGACAGTTATCATCGATAATGCTTTTGGTGGAGTAATTTTTCACGAAGCGTGTGGACATCCCTTAGAAGGAGTTTCTATTTCGCATAATACATCTGTATTTGCAGGGAAAAAAGGACAGAAAATTGCCTCGAGTATAGTATCGGCTGTCGATGACGGAACGCTTGAAAATGGATGGGGATCATCTAACTTTGATGATGAAGGTGAAAAGACAACCAAAAATGTCTTAATAAAAAATGGAGTTTTAACAAACTACATGGTCGACAACTTTGAAGGACGAAGAATGAACGCAAAATCCACTGGAGCTTGTCGTCGAGAATCCTATAAATTTTGTCCAACCACCCGTATGACTAATACCTATATTTGCAACGGAAAATCTACGCGTGAAGAAATAATAAAAAACACGAAATACGGATTATATGTCGTTTCATTAAACGGAGGATCGGTCAATCCAACTACTGATAAATTTAATTTTACAGCATCGAAGGCTTACATTGTTAAAGATGGAAAGATCGACCATTTGGTAAAAGATGCTTCAATAGTTGGATATGGTTTTGAAATATTAAAGAATATCGATATGGTGGGGAATAACCTAGCGCTCGGAGGCGGAATGTGCGGAGCTAGTTCAGGCATGATTCCTGCAAATGTGGGACAACCGACCATCAGAGTACAAAATCTCACCGTTGGTGGAAGAGGAGATAACTTATGATAAATAATAAAATGTTCTTCGAAACGGCAAAGAAAGAAGGGATAGCTCCTTTCGAACTTTACAATTACTCATCGACTTCTATCTCTATAAATGTCTTTATGGATGAAGTAGAATCATACAATATATCTAACGATTCAGAGATTCGTGGTAGAGGAATTTATCAAGGAAAGCTCGGTAGTTTTTCATCTGATAAAGTTTCTAATTCAATTGCCAAAATGATGTTTGATTCAATTAAGGAAACAGCGAAATATGGCGAAGAGTATGATCCGGACTTTTTTATCGAACCGGGAAGGAAATATCACAGGCCAAAGCATTACATTTCGGCACTAGACAAAGTTGAAATCAAGGAATATTTAGAACTCTGCAAGAGAATCTCGAAAAAAGTTCGTGAGAAAGATAAGAGAATAACTATAACTTCCGTAGATTTGGAATATTATAAAAGTCGTAAATCTATACAAAACTCAAAGGGGTTGAGATTGATCGACCATCGCAATCACCTATATATCTATTGCTCTGCAAAATACGATTTTCAAGGCGAAATTCAGTCAGGACTAAAGATTGAAATAATTAATGACATGGATAAATTTGATGAAGATAAATTTGTTGACCAAGTTATTGAAAAAACTGTTTCACAGGTTGGCAGCAAACCAGTCCAATCAGGGAAATACACCGTTCTATTCAATCCAGATTGTGTCAGCATTCTTTTATCTCCTGTTATTTATCATCTATCTCAGCAAACTGTTAACAAACATCTATCGAGATTGGAAAATTATCTTGGAGAATTAGCATTTTCAAAAAAGTTCACTTTGACTGAGAATCCTTATGCAAAAAATATCTTTGGAGCAGTGTATGATTCCGAAGGGGTTCCGACCACAAAAAAAGTTCTAATTGATAAAGGTATAGTCAATACATTTTATTCGGACTTACAATCAGCTAAAGAAGCGGGAACTGTGTCGACCGGAAACGCTGCATTTGTTCAAGGAAGAACGGTGCCAGCTGCAGGATTTTGCCAAATTAAACGCGGAAAGAAAAGCTTTGAGGAAACCTTACAGTATATTCGAGATGGGCTATATATAACTGGATTGGAAGGTATAGCAACAGGTTTGTCATTAGAAAGCGGAAATTACTCTTTGCAAGCCGAAGGGTACTTGATTAAAGATGGAAAGATCGATAGACCGGTATCATTGATTACGGTAGCTGGAAATGTATTTGACGATTTAAAGCGCATCGCCGTTATTTCTAATGAACCAGAAGTGACGATAAGAGCGGTATCCACACCTCACATAGCTATTAAAAAATTGTCTGTTTCCGGCCAATAAATAAGCATAATAGCGATTGATTTTACACTAAGTGCATTTCTCAATCGCTATTTTTATTGTGGATAAAAAAATACAATAAAATTTCGATACCGGAGTTGTGAAGCCCGGTGAAAATAAAAAACTTAATATATTAAGGATTATTATATATAATATATATATTGTAATTACCTTTGGTTAATTAGAGAAACTAACAATGGAGAAAATATATGAATAAAATAACGATTATTGCTGACTCAACTAGCGACTTAACTGAAGAGCTATATAGCCAATACAATATAGATATTGTTTGTTTAAAAATTAGTTTTGGAACAGAAACATTTATAGATCGAAAGACAATTAATTCAGAAAAACTTTTTAAACACGTTGCTGAAACAGGACTGTTACCCAAGACAGCTGCGCCGACTATTCACGAATTATTGACAATATTTAAGAATCATTTAGATAAGGGAGAAGAAGTTATTTACTGTCCGATATCTTCCGAATTTTCTTCGACATATTCTAATGCTATTATAGCTATAAATGAATTGAGCGAGGATGAGCAAAAGAGAATTAGATGTTTGGATTCTCGTTCGCTTTCGAGTGGTATAGGTCTTATTGTTTGTCATTTAGGTGATCTTATTAAACAGGGTAAAACACTTGAAGAAGTTTATCAGGAAGGTAAAGAGATTACTAAGCGAGTTAATGCTGAATTTGTCGTCGATACTATGGAATATCTTTACAAAGGTGGAAGATGTTCAGGTGTGAGTTATTATTTTGGATCTCACTTGCATTTGCATCCGGTCATTAGAGTTGAAAATGGAAAGATGGTCGTTCATAAAATCACTCGTGGAAAAATTAAAAAAGGAATGGATTTACAAATAGATGAATTCAAAAAACAGTTAGATGCAAACAACGTTTTGATGGATAGAATATTTATAACTTCTCCGGCAGGAAGTGAAGAACTGGACAATTATATGTTAGATAAAGTTAAGTCTTTGGTCGGAAAAGAATACGAGAGTAATATTATTCTATCTCACGCGGGCTCAATAGTTTCGTCACATTGTGGTCCTCGAACAATTGGTTTATTGTACATAACAAAGAATGTAGTGATTTAATATGGGGGCTCGATAAATGTTAAATGGCAATTATACTGAGTCAAATGGAAAAGGTTTTTTTCAAGAATTAAAACTTGGTTTTCGCGACCTTGCTTTTGATATAAATGATTGGTGCCTTAGCTTTTTTTCTCACTTTCGTTTAAATATGAGAAAATTTTGGCTGAAGATTAAGATTAGTGACAGCTGGCGGTTGACCGGAATGTTGTCTTTTGTCGGTATTTTTATCTTTATGTATACCATGATTACTCAAAGCGGAACCATTCCATTTAACGGAGATTTCAAACTCCAAGGAATGACATTTATATATAATGGTTACGATGACTGGCACTATTACTTTAAAACAGGTATTTTTCCGCTTTGGGACACGTCAGGTTTGCTCGGAGTTGACAATATTACTGCGAATTCCTTTTATTATTTATTTGATCCATTTTTCTTAGTACTCTTGCCGTTCCCACGTTCTATTTTGAATCAAGTACAAGCAGTAGTTACTATACTTAAGTTTGTTCTTGCCGGTGTTTTTTTCTATCATTATCTCGGGTCTTTTCACTTGAAAAAGTCAACAAAGAAAGTTGGTGCAATGGCCTATGCTTTTTGCGGTTGGGGATTTTTTTACTTGTGGTTTTTCCACTTCGCCGAGGCGATGACTTTCTTCCCACTTATTCTTTGGGGAGTGGAAAAGTGCTTTTCTAAAAAAGATCCGCGACTACTAGTTCTTTCTCTACTGTTGATGGGCGCTACTAACTATCAGTTCCTAGCAATATTTGGCTTTTATGCATTCATTTATGCGATGTTTAGATTTTTTCAAACTATCTTTAAGCGTTCCGCTAAGGACAGCTTGAAAATAATAGGAATAGGTTTTATCGGATTTTCTGTTGGATTGCTCCTAACTGCTTTTATCATTGTTCCAAATTATATTGATATTCAAGATATGTCGCGAGTTTCTAATACCTCATATTTGGATAGTCTTTTTGCAAATGACACGCTGAAAGAAAAAATTATATATATGTTCACTTGGGACGATTCTATCAGCTACAAGTACATGTATCCTTTGACTTCCATGCTTTTTATAAATGTTTCAAGCTGGGGAACCCCACTGTACTATCCCACTTCTTACGATAATGTAGGTTCATCTTTATACATTTTTGCCCCTCTATTGCTGCTGATTGTCCCATCGATGATCGATGCGATTAGAAAGAAACAAATATCTCATATTATTGGCGCCGCACTTGTTGTTACTGCTTTGGAGATGCCATTTATTTATTGGCTGTCTGGAGCATTTGCCAACACTTATGGAAGGTGGGAACTGGCAGCAGTTGCTGCGATGATTGTATTTGTTTGCACACACTTAGACAACGTAAAATCTTTCAAAGGTTGGTACTTTGACCTTTCCATACTAGTGGTTGCAGCCGCCTTTGCTTTTGCAGTTTATAAAGCTTATCAATATGCTGGAACTGCAAGCGGTTTGAATGGATTAGATTGGGATACAAAAAATGACTTGTATTACGAGTTCAAATATTTAGTCCCAATCCAAGCGATGTATCTATTTCTAATTTACCTGTTCTTGAGATTTAAGTACTGCCGTCCTAACTTTAGAAGGAACACTCTCTATATTGTTGGTGTTGAAGCTATAATAATGGGAAATGTGACAATTATAGGTCTTGGAACAACCGATTATGACAATTCTCTTTTTGGGGGTCACGACAATATGACTCAACAGACGGAAATAATTGATAAATTATCCGATTACGACGATTCTTTTTACAGGATCTTTAATTCGAATATGACAAGATCTAACAATAATCTTGCTATGGTTGAAGGATACAATGGTGTTGGAACATTCTGTTCAGTATACAATTATGAATCGGAAGACCTATATAAATATTGGTCGAGAATTTCCTATTCGAATACATGGTCATTTGGTGTTCATTTGAAGAGAAATAATCTCGATGAATTATTAGGAATAAAATATTACTTGCTCGATTATGATGACACCAATGTTCCGTATGGATGTGTTGATGTCACAACATTAGATTCTTATCCTGAAGAATTGAAAAATTGTTTGTATTCTGAGAACAATACTGACAACAAATTTAAACTATATCTCAATACCAACTTTGTAGATACCGCTTTTGCGTTTGATTCATATATGTCAGCTGATTTGATGGATGGGAATTCTTACGAAGAAGATCCTGAAAATAAAAATGAGATTAACTATTTAAAACACGCGATTCTTTACGAAGATTATATCGATGAACACGAAGATGAACTCAGCAAATTTGAAGAACAAACTTCCTCGGAAAGTATTTCTTCCATCAGCAACTACACACTTAAATCAAAAGAATCGATTTATGACACTAACTGGGATGAAGAAGATTTAATTCACACGCTTGATCCGATTTTATCTGATAGTGAATACAACGAACTTTACGGAGATACATTAGAAGAAGAAGCTAGTGAAGAAGGTTCAAATATCTATTATGATTCTACTCATGGTATCTATCGTTATTCGATTAATGAAGATAATTTCTTTATAACTCCAGGTGATACAGTTTACGATCAACGCAGCCAACTGACTTCAGCTTCAAAAGGATTGAATTATTATTCGAAAGTTGTTTTTGATGGAGGTGAAGATTATACCGGTACACCCATACCGCTTTTAGCAAGTGAGGCTAGTGAACGCGATGGAGCTTATGTTTCCATTTCTTCAAAGTTTGGATACAATATTGATTTCTATTTGTATGGATATGATTTTGAAACGCAAACTTATCACGTTATAACGCACGATCAACACATGACCAATAACTATAAAAAAGACTACGATTGGAAATATGGTCGCGGATTCTATGTTGATGAACCTGTTTACAAGGTGGTCGGATTAGTTAAGCAAACAATGAATGAAGATGACCAAGTAAAAGTAAATGCGATGTACTATGAGTACAACGATGAATATCAACAAGATGTAGATAAGCTTTTAGCAAGTCCTATCACCGTCAATTATCGCGACGCAAATACGCTAAACTACACCTCCAACTACGATAAAGATAAGATTGTCGTTCTTAATATTCCGTACAACGAGGGTTGGACTTTAACACAGAAGACTACTGACGAAAATGGCAATACTAGTGAAACTAATGTAGATTTCTTTAAGGCTGATGGCGGTTTGATTGGATATATAGCCCCCAAAGGAGAAACAAACTACAACTTAAGTTACTATACCCAGGGTTTGTCTACTGGATTAAAATTGACATATGTTGGTTTATCTTTTACTACGGCAATAATTGGAATTTACTATTCCTTGAATTATACTAAGAAGATTCTTTCTAGAATTAATAAAGCGTATTCTTTAAAAGGACTTTAGATGATTTATTCTTAGAATTAAATTATATTAAAGAAGTAAAGAAATAGGAAAAGAAGGAAATTAAAAAGGAAAAGAATTATGAATTACATGTTAGATCGTTTAGAAGCAATGGAAAAAAGACTTAAACAAGTCGACGATAAACTCAGTAAAATAACTGACTGGACGGAAGCGAAGGAATTAAATAAAGAAAGGTCCGAATTAGAAACCCCCGTTCTTTTATACAAGCAATATAAGAAAGTTGTTTCCGATTTGGAAGACGCCAAGATTATGGAGCGAGACAGCGACCCAGAAATTGCTGCAATGTCCAAAGAGGAAATAGTAAGGCTAGAGAAGGAAAAGGAAGAATTGAATGAAAAGATGCAAGTATCCTTACTTCCAAAAGATGAGAATGATGAAAAGAATGTCATCGTTGAGATAAAAGGAGCGGTCGGCGGAGATGAAGGAAATATATTCGCTGGTGACTTATTTAGAATGTATTCTAAATATTGCGATAAAGTAGGATGGAAACTCAAAGTTTTAGACGACACACCCACACCCTTAGGAGGCTTTTCTAATATTCAATTTTCCATCAAGGGAAAAGGAGTATATTCTCGCTTGAAATTTGAATCAGGCGCTCATCGAGTTCAAAGAGTGCCTTTGACTGAAAAATCCGGGCGTTTACAGACTTCGACCGCCACAGTTTTAGTTATGCCTGAAGTTGAAAAAGTCGATTTGGTTATTAAACCTGAAGATTTGAAATTCGATACTTTCCGCTCTTCTGGTGCCGGTGGACAAAATGTAAATAAAGTTGAATCTGCTGTCCGAATCACCCACATTCCTACTGGAATTGCAGTGGCATGCCAAGTTGAACGTTCGCAGTTACAAAATCGCGAGATTGCAATGAATCTTTTGCGGTCGAGATTAAAAGCAAAGCAAGATGAAGAAGCGGCGGCAAAACTCGGAAAAGAACGAAAACTTAAAGTTGGAACTGGGGAACGATCAGAAAAGATTAGAACTTACAACTATCCACAAAATAGAGTCAGCGATCATCGTATCGGATATACCGTTAACAATTTAGATAGAATTATGGAAGGCGATCTTGATGATTTGTTAGACGCACTCCGTGAAGCAAATCAAAAAGAACTGATACTTGAAGCGAGTAAAAAATGATAAATTCAAATAACTTCATTGAAAAACTCACAGAGATTGGTATAAGCCAGGCAGAAATTAAAGATCTCTTTACCTATCGTTACAATATCGATTACAATCAAGTGCTCACGGGAAGATTGTACATGATGCCTGAAAAAGCTGAGATGGATATCGAAGTTCTCAAACGGGGATATCCATCCGCTTACATATTGGGCTTTGTTAACTTTTTTGGCATGAAAATTAACGTGACAAACAAAGTGTTAATTCCACGCCCTGAGACCGAAGAACTCGTTACAATTATCATGGAGCAAAATAAGAGAACCCTGGTAAATACCGCTTTAGATCTATGCACAGGATCCGGATGCATTGCTCTCAGTTTAAAAAAGATATTTCCGCACGCCAAGGTATATGCTTCTGATATATCTCCATACGCTATACAAGTAGCGCAAAACAACGCGGAAGAAAACAAGTTAGAAATATATCTAGCCATTTCAAATTATTTGGAATATTTTGTGAAGCAAAATATCAAAGTTGATTATATTGCTTGCAATCCTCCATACATTCCAAATAATGCTACATTGGATAAGTCTTTATCTTACGAGCCACAAATTGCTCTTTTTGGAGGGCCGGATGGATTGGATGCTTACCGAATGATATTTAAAGACTTGGACACTGTTTTGATTGATCACGGCGTAGCGATTTTTGAAGTGGAAAGTACATTGGCGCAGGATATTGTACTCCTTGCCAAGGAAAGCCTACCTCGATTTTCATCGGAGATTATCAAGGATATGTCCGGCAAGGAACGATTTATCAAATTCAGCAAAAACGTTTTGTAAAAACTAATTCAATTAGGAGAGGAGACAAATTCCTTTCCTTTTAATTGACTTTTAAAAAATAAGTTACTAAGGTATAATATCTAAGAAAGAAAACGGAATTAATATGTCATATAAAGCATTGTATAGAACTTATAGACCAAAGACTTTTTCGGAAGTCGTCGGGCAAAGGGCTATTATTAAAACACTTAAAAATTCTATTGAGCAAGATAAAATTGCTCACGCATATCTTTTTTGTGGACCGCGTGGAACGGGCAAAACAACGATGGCGAGATTGTTTGCTAAAGCGTTAAATTGCTCAACTGGTCGCGGAAATCAATGCAACCATTGTGAAAATTGTCAAGCTATTATGAAGGGAAATCATCCCGATGTATTTGAAATTGATGCTGCTTCAAATAGCGGGGTAGAGAATGTTAGAAATTTGATTGAGCAAGTTGGATTTGCACCAATCATGGGAAGATATAAAGTATACATTATTGATGAGGTTCATTCGATGACACCCTCTGCTTTTAACGCTTTACTTAAAACGCTAGAGGAACCGCCTGCCAATGTAGTGTTTATCTTAGCAACAACAGAACCTAACAAGGTTTTGCCGACAATTTTGAGTCGAGTGCAGAGATATGACTTTACTAAAGTTTCAAGTAAGGATATCGTTTATCGCATGAAGCAAATACTCGACAGTGAGGGAATTGCTTACGAAGAATCAGCTCTAAATTTAATAGCAAGAATGGCTGATGGGGGAGTAAGAGATGCTTTATCTTTGCTCGATCAAGCGATTTCCTATTGTGCAGATACTATAAAAGAAAGTGAAATTTATCACCTTTTCGGATTGTTGCAAATTGAAGATAAGATAAATATTATTCGTTACTGCCATTTAAACGATGTTAAATCCTCCCTAGAACTAGTGAGAAAGAAAGCAGCCGAGGGAGCGGACATTGTTAGATTACACGATGATTTGATCAACATATATAAAGATTTATTGATTTTTGGCACGACCAAAGATTCTTCTTTGTTGAGTTTCTTGAAGCCAAATGAGGCTTTGACAATTACTCTTTCCGCTCAGGAGATAAGAAATGATCTCGATATTCTAATAAAAGCTCGCAGGAACTATAAAAACGTCACTAATATATTCGATGAGTTTGAATTGACAATTATTAAAATAGCAATGAAACCAGAGACTATTCGTACTACGGCAGCAGTTACGACTACAAATATGGTGACTGACAACGAAAAATCGTCCGATAAAAAGGTAGAATCGGCTAATATGAAAAAAACGACCGAAACGGATGCAACTCCTTTGGAAAATAAGAAAAAGGATAAAAGTCAAGTTCTCAAAGCTTCATCTATCTCCAGTGACGACATGAAGGAAGAAGATGGTGATTCTCTCATTCTTGACGAGGAGACAATCATCAATATAATGGTTCAAGGAAACAAGAAGTTAAAGAAAGACTTAATCGAAGAGTGGGACAAACAATTAGATACTATATTACCGTCAGATAAATTTTACTATCTAGCTCAATCTTTAATTAAGTGCAAGCCGGTGATAGCCTGCAACGATGTTGTTGTTGTGAAAACCTTTTTTAAAGGGATAGCTTCTAATTTAAATTTGCTTTCAAACCAAGTTTATTTAACTATGTTGATGAAAGATATATTCGGATTTGATAATATCAAGGTTGTCGCTTTGCAAAATTCCAAGTATATCGATTTTGTAAATGCCTTTAAGAATTATCAGCAGGCGAAAAGTTTGCCAAAGCCAAAGAAGATAGTGTTTAAGGACACGCGCGAAAGTAAGAAAACCGAAAAAGGAGAAAAGACAAACGCTCAAAGTTTTGTCGAATCTCTCGGAATATAAATACAGGAGAACACAAGTTATATGGATATGAAAAAATTGATGATGCAGGCACAAAAGATGCAGGCACAAATGAAAGCTAAACAAGATGAACTCGATCAAACTTTATTCGAAACCGAGGCGGGTGGCGGAGCTGTCAAAGTTCAGATGTATGGAAATTATAAAGTAGAGAAAATTGAAATAGACAAGGATGCCGTCGATCCTGATGATAAGGAAATGCTCGAGGAAATGATTGTTATCGCGATGAATTCTTCAATCGACACAATCAGGAAAGAGCAAGAAGCTATAGCACAATCTATGCAAGCGGGCTTCCCTGGAATGTAAATTATGGAAACGATTGATTCCGTTAAAAGATTGAAAGAAAGCTTCAAAAAGTTGCCAGGGGTTGGCGAAAAAACAGCTGAGAGAATGGCCTATGCAACTTTAAATTTTTCGGATGAAGAAATCGAGAAATTCATTGCGTCTTTAAAAAATGTCGAAGACAAAGTACACGTTTGTCCGCATTGTGGAATATACATAGATACAGATTATTGTCCAATATGCGATGATGAAACGCGCGATAGTGACACCTTGTTGGTTGTCACGGAAGCTAAAAGTGTCATCAGCTTTGAAAAGACAGGAAAGTATCATGGAAAGTACTTTGTTCTCGGTGGCTCTCTTTCTCCGATTAAAGGAATCGATCCGAAGAAAATCAGAATACCAGAATTAAAACAGTGCATTGTCGAGGATAAGATAAAAGAAGTGATCCTCGCTTGTAATTCGACGATGGAAGGCGAAATGACTTCTTCTTATATCAAAAAATATTTGGAAGGAACCGGAGCGAAAGTCACAAGATTAGCATTTGGATTACCGGTTGGTGCGGATTTGGAATACGTTGATGAATTGACTATTGAGAGGTCGTTAGATGCTCGAACCATCTATAAGGGAGAATAAAATTATGTCAAAAAAGGGGTTATTTATAACAGTAGAAGGAAATGAAGGATCAGGTAAGACAACCGTCATCAAGAGAGTTTTAGAAAGATTGCAAAAGGAAAAATACAACGTAGCTTTTTCACGTGAACCCGGCGGCAACAGAATTGCGGAGAGTATCCGCAATATCATTTTAGATCGTTCAAATGTCGAAATGGACCCCAAGACAGAAGCTTTATTATACGCAGCAGCAAGAAGACAACACCTTGTTCAAAATATTCTTCCTCTTATTGATTCTGGAACAACCATTCTTTGTGATCGTTATATTGATTCCTCGTTGGCTTATCAGGGATATGCTCGAAAAATAGGAATTGAAGAAGTATATAACATCAATATGTTTGCTATCGACAACAAGCTACCTGATTTAACCATTCTCTTTGAAATACAGCCAGAGATTGGCTTGAAGAGAATATCGACAAACAAGGATAGAGAAATAAATAGACTTGATGTAGAAACCATAGATTTTCATCATCGAGTTCATATGGGATACATGCTTCTTTCCGAACGGTTCAGTAAGCGAATTGTCGTTATAAACGCTGAGAGACCTATTGAGGAAGTGGAAGAGGATGTGTATAAGATAATTAAGAAAAAAATGGATAGCACAAACTAACAACCTATGACATATTCAAAAATTGCTTTTACAAGAGAACAACCTTTGTTATCGAAGTTATATGAGAATCTATGCAAGAAAGATAGACTTTCTCACGCCTATTTATTCTACGGTGAAAAGTACTCTCCTCTCTTGGAATCAGTTCTCTACATTGCAAAATCCATCGAATGTCAAAACGGTATATTTGCCTGTAACAAATGCGACGGATGCAAGCGGTTTGACGAGGGAAATC
>JBAYAI010000034.1:0-14248 GCA_041669865.1 Bacilli bacterium
ATGATTTGTGCTTCTGAACAGTCTGTTATTGTTCACAAAGATATCTATGATAAATTTAAAAAACAACTTGAAGTTTACGGTGCTTACTTCTTGAAAGATGACCAGATGGATCCCGTTAGAAAAACCGTGATAATAAATGGTTCAGTAAATGCAAAAATCGTCGGTCAAAAGGCCACGGAAATAACAAAAATTGCTGGAATCGATGGAGTGCCTGAAGATCGTAAAATTTTGGTAGGTGAAGTTACTTCTACGGATTTTTCCGAAGCCTTTGCTCACGAAAAATTATCACCGGTTCTCGCAATGTACAAAGCCGAATCATTTGAAGATGCCGTTGACAAAGCTTTCAAACTTGTCGTCCAAGGTGGTTGGGGACATACCTCTTCCCTCTATGTAGATGCCAAGAATGAAAGAGAAAAAATAAATGAATTTGCCAAGAAGATGCAAACCTGCAGAATCTTAGTAAATACACCATCTTCCCAGGGTGGAATCGGTGACATCTATAACTTTATGTTAACCCCTTCCTTAACTCTCGGTTGTGGTTCTTGGGGTGGAAACTCCGTGTCTGATAATGTTGGCATTGGTCAATTGCTCAATAGAAAACACGTTGCTGAGAGGAGAGAAAATATGCTTTGGATTAGACAGCCCAATAAGATGTATTTCAAGCGCGGTTGCTTGAAAGTCGCGCTTCGCGAATTTAAAGACGTTTACAATAAGAAAAAGGTCTTTATTGTCACTGACTCTTTCTTGTATAAGTCCGGACTTGCTAAGGGAATAACTGATGAACTTGAAGCGATGGGCATCGCTTATCAAGTATTTGCTGATGTTGCACCTGATCCGACGTTACAGTGCGCTAAAGATGGTGCTGCGCGCATGAGATCTTTCGAACCTGATACAATAATTGCTTTCGGTGGTGGATCTCCCATGGATGCTGCGAAGATTATGTGGGTGATGTACGAACATCCTGAAGTCAATTTCGAAGATATGGCTATGGACTTCATGGATATTAGAAAGAGAGTTTACAATTTCCCGAAGATGGGTGAAAAAGCGCTATTTGTTGCTATTCCCACCACAGCTGGTACCGGTTCTGAAGCTACTCCATTTGCTATCATTACCGATGAGAAGACAGGAACAAAATATCCCATTGCTGACTACGCCTTGCTTCCAGAAATGGCAATCATCGATCCTGATTTAACCATGAATATTCCTAAGGGCGGAACTCGCGCTTCTGGTGTTGATGTCATGGTTCACGATTTTGAAGCTCTCGCAAGTGTCATGGCTTCTGATTACACCGATGCCTATGCAATGAAATCCTTGAAATTGCTATTTGAATATCTCCCTCGTGCTTATCACAAGGGTGGAGAAGATCCGCTTGCAAGAGAAAAGATGGCTTATGCATCATCTCTCGCCGGAATTGCTTTTGGTAATGCCTTCTTAGGTATTGCTCACTCGATGGGGCACAAACTCGGTGCATATCACCACATTCCTCACGGAATAGCGGTATGCGTTTTGCTGAGAGAAGTGATGAAGTTCAACGCTTCTGAAAATCCCACAAAGATGGGTACTTTCCCTCAGTATCAATATCCTTCCGCACTCGCAAAATACGCTGCTGCTGGACGCGAACTCGGCTTGAATGGCAAGAGTGATAAAGAAGTATTCGACAAATTGATCAAGAAGATTGAGAATCTTCAAAAGGATGTCGAAGTGCCTTTGACAATCAAAGACCTCGGTGTAAAAGAAGAAGATTTCTTGGCGACGTTGGATGATATGTGCTTGAACGCATTTAACGATCAGTGTACTGGTTGTAATCCGCGCTACCCTTTAGTTTCGGAAATAAAAGAATTATACTTAAAGTGCTACTATGGAAAATAGGAGATAACAAAAATGAAAAAACTAGAACAATTATTGATGGAACGTCCGAACAAAAAGATTTACAAGACAGGAAATTCTCTCATTAAGGAATTTGACTGCAACTTAGTTTCAAAAGCGGACGTCTTGAGCGAAGCAGTTTGTCAATCGCGCGTTGAGGGAAGAGGAATTAAAGTCCCTGAACTTAAGGAAGTATTTAAAGTTGGAGACAATTGGTGCATTTCATACGAATATATCGAAGGTGAAACTTTGGAAAAATACATTCAGGAAAATCCTGAAAAGAGAGATGAATATCTTGAGAAGATGATTGATTTACAAATTCAAATTCAGCAGATTGAAGCTCCGAAATTGCACAGACTTACTTCAAAGTTACAGGATAGAATTTCGAAGACGAAAAAGTACATTTCGGCGACCACTCGATACGAATTGCACTCTAGATTGGATGCTATGCCTAAGCACGATAAACTTTGTCACTGCGATTTTAATCCAACGAATATAATCATCGATAAGAAGGGTGACTTCTACGTATTGGATTGGGCACACGCAACTAAGGGAAATGCATCGGCTGATGTTGCAATTACCTACTTGTGGTTCGGACTCAACGGAAGAAAGGAAGAAGCAGAAAAGTATTTGAATCTCTTCTGTGAAAAAACTGATACAGCCAAGCAGTATGTATTGCGCTGGATTCCTATTGTTGCCGCGGCTATGTCGCTTAAATACGAAGGAAAAGAAAAAGAGTTCTTGCTTAAGACTACCGATGTAGTTGAATATTATTAAACCAAAAATAAAGGATGCCGGAAGGCATCCTTTTTATTTCGAGATTTATATTAGATATGTAGTTATATCAAGAATTTTTTCTTGAGCAATTCGACTTCTTCATCAGTTATTTTTAAAACATTTTTGCGGTAGTTATCGAATGACCCAAAGTTGTTCTTTATGTAGTTGATCAACGCTTCGCCGTATGCAACTCTAACCGAATATAGATCGCGGTAGGTCTCTTCTAGTCGTGGGTCTTTTATATCTTTAGAAAGTTCTTCTATTTCCTTTTTAATTTCTGGCTCGATATATTCGTTCGTAAGAACAAAATCTTCCAATATATCTTTTTGATCAACTCCAAGCAAATTGAGGAGAATAATTGTTCCCGTACCGACTCTATCTTTTCCGACGGAGCAGTGATAGAGTATGGAACCTCTATTTTCGCTTATGAGAAGTCGAATGAAATTGGCGTATTGTTGAGTGCAAAAATCATTTTCAATAAAATTTAAATATAGACCTTTCATAAATTCCAAGCCATATCTTCCTTCGTTATTGAGAATTCTCTTTATGAAAAGTAAATTTGAAGGTCGCTTTGCCTCTTTTTCCTCGCGAGTTATTCCCATTTGAGCTTCTGTCAAAATAGGATTTGCAATTCTTTTTATATCTTTATAAAGACGGTCGGGAGATTGTCTATTCTCGTGCTCAGTACGAAAGTCGATAACGGTTCTTAGATTGTATTTTTCATACAATGTTTTGATATCTTTTTCTGAGCAATTATTTAATTTTCCTGAACGAAAAATTAATCCTTTTTTTATCATCTTTCCATCTTTTGTTTTAATTCCTCCGAGATCTCTAGTATTTATCAATGAGTCAAGAGGAAGCTTTTGGGAAATGTTCATATTTGTTTCCTTTCTATGTCCAACTGTGAAATGTTCTTTTTCAGTATATATGATTTAGGTAAAAAAATTAATAAAGATTTAGCTTTTGGTAGTTTGAATATAAATGGTGATATTCGATAAAAGAGCAAAATATAGAAAATGGAAATAATTCGAATTATAGATTAAAATATATATTAGATATATGAATAAGTTTTTAATCGATGAGTGATAGCGAAAGGAGCTTACGTTTAAATTTGCGTAGAAATATATGTAGTTTGAACGTACACATTTATTATGAAGAAAAAAATAACTTATCTTGTCTTAGTGTTTTCACTCTTTAGCGTTCCTTCTTTAATCGGCTGCGATGAAAATAATGCGTGGGAAGATGATGGAAAAATATCCTATGAGTCTTCCTTAAGCGATTCGGCAAGCGAATTTGTAGTTTCTAACTATACAATTCCTGAAAATTTCCAAATGACTTTACAAATTAGTGATACGAGTATTTTTAATAAAGGTGATCCCTGGTATTTTAAAACAGCAAAAATAGGCAACGATTGGCAGTTTATTCACTATGATAGAGATGCCGAAGATTTGTCCGTGCAAGAGACGCACTTTTACCAGTACATTTCCGACTTTGAATACAAACATTATATATACAACCACACTGAGCAAATGTGGATTGCTCAAGAGGAAAATTCAACTTCTACCGACATGATGATGGACAATGGTTCAAACTTTTCTTTTCTCTATAAAAAACCAACGGGAGTTCAATACGAAATTAAAGAGACCGAAATTACATATGACACGGATCCAACAAGCATTGATAATTCAATACCTGCACTCTTGTATGAATATACTCTATATTTGGATTATGAAGTGATCGTTGATGCGAATTATTTAGATCTATGCTTGTCTGAAAACACTAGAGATGGTGCTACTATTACAACTAGTTGGAAGGCTTATAGGTACAGCGATTCTATAACCGATTGGAACACTTTCTACATGTCTTATCTCGGATTTCAATCAAGCCCAGTATAAACAAAAATGAAATAAAATTAATTTAAAAATAACCTATTAAATTATTCTCAAGAATTATATAGTTTTTTGAATAATTTTAAATAAGTTAATATTTAAGAAGAAAAATTTCAATATTTATATTTTACAGAGATATTAATTGTGAAAATTTATCTTATGCTTTGAATAAGTGCAAAGGTGATTTGAACTAATAAACATATAAAAATTTTAGAAGCAATAAAAAAAGTCCTATGCAGGACATTTTTTTTTGAATGGTGCCCGCGGACGGAGTCGAACCGTCATGGAATCACTTCCGAAGGATTTTGAGTCCTTTGCGTCTACCAGTTTCACCACGCGGGCAGGAAATCACCTTATATATATTATCAATAAAAGTTCTTAAATACAACAGTAGTTTGCGTATAAATTATTATTATATTTAAGTTTCCGCTATGGTTAATATATAATAAATTTGCTATTATACTTAATGTTGATTAGGAGAAGGAAATTATGTCTAAAAAAGATACGAGGGTGATTATTTACTCTGAATTACGCGACAAGATAGACAAAATGGACACACTCTCTTTTGACGACCCTGACCGCGACAAAAAGTACGGGATCAATGGTGAAAAGCCAATACTGCCTGTGCATCACGAGGAATCGATGTCGAGCGAAGAGTTGAAAAATGGTCACATTAAGAAAAATACTCTTTCTATCTCTATCGATGAGTTAATCAAGCAAAATGATGATTACACCATGGCTTTGGAGAAGAAAGAACTGAACCAAAAATATAAAAGTATGAAGAAGGAACAAGGCAAGGCTAGAGGCAAAAAACTTGCCTTGTATATAGGAATATCCGCTGCAATCGTTATTGTGGCGATTGTTCTATTTTTGATTTTTGCACAATAAGGGGAGAATATTTATGAGTTTTTCAGTTGCAATCGACGGTCCTGCGGCCTCAGGAAAATCAACTATAGCAAAGGAACTGGCCAACGGTTTAGGATTGGTACATATCGATACTGGCGCAATGTATCGTGCTATAACTTTTCTATGTTTAAAAAAGGGAATAAATTGCCAAGATGAAAAAGCGGTTAATGCTCTTTTACCTGAAATATCAATCGAATTAACTTTAGATGAAAAAGTTTTTATAAACGGCGAAGATGTTACAGCAGCTATTAGAACGGCCGAGGTTTCAGACAACGTTTCGTATATCGCCGCAATAAAAGAAGTGAGACTCTTTTTAGTTAATTTGCAAAGAGATATGACTAAAAATTTATCTATTGTTATGGATGGTAGAGATATAGGTACTTACGTTTTACCAAACGCCGAGATTAAAATATTTATGATAGCCTCTGTTGAAAAACGCGCTATGAGAAGATATTTAGAAAATCAAGAGATGGGTCGCAAAGGATCCTACGAAGAAATTTTAGCTAATTTAAAAAAGCGCGATTATATAGATTCCCACCGCAATTTTGCTCCTTTGAAGCCAGCGGAAGATTCTATTATTTTGGACACTTCAGATCTATCTATTCCTGAAGTGGTTGGAGCTTGTAAAAAGATAATATTCAACAAGCTAGGAAAAGAGATAGTCTAATGGGTATAGAAGGAAAGGTAGCGATAGTTGGAGCTCCATCAACGGGGAAATCCACAATATTCAATCGCTTTATACAAGAACGAAGATCGATAGTTGCCGATGAATACGGGATAACTAGAGATCGTCTTTACGCCAAGTGTGAGTGGCTCGGGCATGAATTTATGCTGATTGACACTGGTGGTCTTGAAATAAAGGATGCACCTTTCAGCCGAGAAATTCACGCGCAAGTAGAACTCGCTGTGGATGAAGCGGATGTTATTGTATTTTTAGTTAACGGACAAACAGGGGTGACTCAAAACGACCGTGCTGTAGCTAAATATCTTCATCGAGCTAACGGCAAGAAGGTTATTTTTGCCTGCAACAAGATTGATAATCTAGAAATGAGAGACAATATTTACGAATTCTTTTCGCTTGGATTTGGTGAGCCGATAGTCGTATCCGGAGTTCACGGCATTGGAATTGGGGATTTGCTAGATAAGATTATCAGCGAACTTCCAGGAAAGAACATTGAATTGAACGAAGGAAAGATTACCTTTTGCTTTATCGGACGTCCAAATGTTGGAAAATCAAGCATGACAAATGCTATTTTAGGTGAATCGAGAGTAATTGTTTCCGATATTCCTGGAACTACCCGCGATTCAATCGATACTCCTTTTACTCGCAATGGAAAGAACTACGTCTGCGTCGATACAGCTGGTTTGAAAAAGCGCGGAAAAATATACGAGGCAATTGATAAGTATGCAGCATTGAGAGCTTTTGATGCTGTTGCTCGTTCAGAAGTCGCGATACTTGTGATCGATGGATCTAAAGGTGTTCTCGACCAGGATAGACACGTGGTATCAATTGCAACCGAAAATGATAAACCAGTCGTCATTGTTGTTAACAAGTGGGATCTCCATTCTCACGAGCAAGATGCTCAGAAAAAATTCACAGATGAATTGCGCACCTATTTTAAATTCTTGGATTACGCTCCTGTCATCTTTACTTCAGCAACAACCAAGCCAAATTTAAACTTACTATTTAAGTGCATAGACAAATGTTACGAAGATTTCAACAAACGAGTTCAAACTTCAATTTTGAATCAAGTGTTATTGGATGCACAAATTATGAATGAACCACCCGATTTTAACGGTGGCAGGTTAAAGATCAACTATGCTTCTCAAGTTAAAGCTTGTCCTCCAACATTCGTTCTATTTGTTAACAATCCAAAATTTATGCACTTTTCATATGAGAGATACTTGGACAATATAATTAGAAAGACTTTTCACTTGGAAAACACTCCTTTGAAAATTCTTTGTAGAAAAAAGTCAAAGGGAGGAGCAAAGTTATGATCTTCAGTGTTCTAGGAGCGGGCTCCTGGGGCACGAGTCTCGCTGATGTTCTAGCAGAAAATGGATTTGATGTTACTTTGTACGCCCGAAGAAAAGAAGTCAGTGATGAAATTAACACACAGCACAGCAATAACAAATACTTCCCTTTTCATATTGAACTGAATAAAAATTTAAAAGCAACATCGAGCATTGAAATAGCTTTAAAAGATGCAGATGTTGTTTTGATATCCGTTCCCTCTGCACAATATCGCAATGTACTGACACAAATGAATAAATACCTGACGAAGAAAATTGTAATTGTAAGTACAGCAAAGGGATTTGACCCAGAAACAAGCAAGCGACTTAGCGAAGTAGTTAAGGAAATAATTCCACCGGAAAAGATCAAGACGGTAATGAGTTTGATTGGCCCTTCACATGCGGAGGAAGTGATAAGAAAACTTTTCACATGCGTCAGTGTTATCGGGAGTGATGAAGAACAATTGCGCATCATTCAAAAAGCATTTTCCAATGATTATTTTAGAGTTTATACCAACACCGATGAAATTGGGGCAGAATATGCTGCTGCACTAAAAAACGTAATTGCTATTGCGAGCGGTATTATGACTGGCCTTGGATATGGGGTTAATACTCGCGCCGCACTAATAACTAGAGGACTTGCGGAAATGACAAGATTTGGTGTTGCCATGGGTGGCAAGATTGAAACTTACCTCGGTCTTTCTGGATTAGGTGATCTTATGGTGACTTGCACTTCAACTTTTTCACGCAATTTCCAAGCGGGTTTAGCCATCGGAAAAGCGGATTCAGCAAAGGAGTTCTTAGCTAACAATAAGAAGACAGTTGAAGGACTGAAAACAGCCCGTGTTATGCATTTTAAAGCAGAGAAAAGCCACATCGAAATGCCCATTACTGAGGCGGTATACTCGGTTGTTTACCTTGGGGAAAAGCCCTCAAATGCCGCAAAAAGCCTTATAAATAGGGCTTTAAAGCCGGAATTTTAAATAAATTAACGAACAATATAGTAATAGTGTAATATGAAAAAAAGCCCATATTATATACTATTCTCATTTATTTGATAGCGTTTTCATTCCAATAAAATAATATATTAATATGACTTTGACAAATTTATTTTTTAGTGATAAATTTAAAATATCAAAGGAGATATTCATATGAATGTTATAGAGTTATCTGAAGTAGTTGCTGATGAAGCAAAAATTACTAAGACTGAAGCTAATGATGTTGTTCGTGTCGTATTTGCAAAAATAGGCGAAGAATTAGCCAATGGCGAGGAAGTTAAGATTGCTGGATTTGGTACTTTCAAAGTCAAGGAAAGAGCAGCGCGTAAAGGTCTCAATCCTTCTACTGGAGAACCTATTGAAATCGCCGCGACTAAGGTTGTTGGATTCAAACCGGCAAAACATTTGAAAGAAAGCGTAAAATAATTTATTAATACTAGAAAAAACTGGGGAAACCCAGTTTTTTTAATGCCTAAAATCAATTTAAATGATAAACTTATGATATGGAAGAAATCGTTAAAGTAATATTTAGATATTTGAGAAAAAATATCGATGAAAAATATCAATTATACCTAGTTGGGGGCTCTTCGCGCGACTATTTACTAGGAAAGAAATTTACCGATTTTGATTTTGCGACGAACGCTCCTTTTGAATATTTGATTGAAGTGTTTCCAAAGTGTAAGAACTTTTATCGCAAATATGGAATAGTCAATTTGAAGTACGGAGATTTCGATATTACGCTAGCTTGTTTGCGTAAGGAAAAATTATATTTAGACAACCGGCATCCTTCGGTTATTAAGTTTATAGATGACCCGGTTGAAGATGCAAAGAGAAGGGATTTTACTATCAATGCAATATATATAGATTCCAAAGGAAAAGTTATCGACCCGTTTGGAGGAAAAACTGATCTAAAGGGAAAAATTATTAGAATGATTGGAGATATACCTTCGAGGATTAATGAAGATCCTGTTAGAATCCTGCGCGCTTTTAGATTTGAAGACACACTCGGATTTAGAATTGAAGATAAACTAAAAAAATATTGTGAAGATAACATTTGGAGAATTGAAGAAATCAATTCTCATAAATTAAAAATAGAATTAGAAAAATGTTCGAATAAGGCATATTTAAAGATACAAAGTCTTTTATCGGCATCTTAAAGAATGATAGAATAAATCTTAGAAAGAGACAAAAATATGGATTTAAATTATTTAGACCTCGACTGGAGAAGATTGCTAGTCAAACATTATAAATACTATGGAATTGATGAAAATGGACTTTCGGTTATCTTTTGTATGTACGACATTTTATCTGAAGCGGATATATTAGTGACTGCCGATGATTTAGTCAGTTACATGACTTTACCAAAAGCGGAAATTGACGAATTGCTAGTAAAGCTTATGGATAAAGGGTTGATTGAGTATGTGACTAAAGAGGGAAAGACTATAACTTCGCTTAGGCCACTGTACAATAGAATCGTATCAGATTTGACAAAGGACATTGTCATCGAATCAAAAGATCAAAATAAGAACAAAGTGAACAAAGTTGTCAAAAATTTATACGGCTACTTCGAGGAAGAGATGGGTAGAACCTTAACGGGAAGAGAGGTTGATAGAATTGCCGCTTTGATTCGTTCTGGGGCAGATGAGCGCATGATTAAAGAAGCTGTTGCTAAATTGAAAGCAAAAAATAGACCAGTTTCGATTGCAGCTGTTGATAAAATTGTACTTTCTTTGCAAAAGAGTTCGGATATTTCTAAGGAAGGTTTCTCCTCAAGGAAGGAAAATTATCGGGAAGGATCTAGAGAAATATTAGACATCCTTTCAAAACCTTGGGTTCCAAAAGAATAATGACACGAAAAGAAAAAGTTGAATTTCTCACAAAATATCTCAACGATTTATATCCTGAAACTGTGTGCTTTTTACACGGAGAAAAGGACTATGAGTTTTTGATTGCTGTATTGTTATCTGCACAGGCTACCGATCTTTCGGTGAATGCTGTAACGCCTGTTCTCTTCAATAGATATAAAACTTTATCTAGCCTTGCTGAAGCGAGTGCCGATGAAGTTTACAAAATTATAAAATCAGTGGGGCTTGGAGCTAGTAAATCTAAAAATATTGTAAATTTAGCGAAGAAGCTTATCAGTGACTTTGATGGAAAAGTTCCCAACGATAGAAAGAGCTTGGAGAGTTTGCCTGGCGTAGGACATAAAACCGCTGCAGTATTTCTCGCTGAGAAACGAGGCGGGGCATATATTCCTGTTGACACGCACATCAAGAGAGTTTCTACTCGTTTGGGAATTGCCCGCAAAAATGAATCTACCGATAAGATAGAAGCAATATTGGAAAAAGAATATAAGGGAAATAATCACATTAATTTTCATCGACAGATTATTTTGTTTGGGCGTAATATTTGCATGGCTAATGCTAAGAGAAAATGTGAAATATGTAAATTATATTTTTGCAAAGATAGAAAGACAAAATAAAATCCCCTAGATTGCTGTTAACAAAATCGGGGATTTTTTATTTGCTTTGTGTTTTTTTGGCGTTCGTTTCTTTTTCTTTGGCGAGCTTTTCTTTGGCTAAATTTTTCTTCGCTTGTTCTTCCATTGCCTTTTTCAAAATTTCTTCTTTGTGTTTAATTTTATTTTCTTTGGCTATCTTTCGTTTTTTCTTTTTTTCAGCACGGTACTTAGATAAATCAAACAAGTACCAAATGATAACCATTAATTCAAAGATAGCTGCTACGAAATAGAGATACCAACTTGTTGGAGCAACACTTCTCAGTGACAAAACCAACGATAGAGCAATTCCCCAATCTAAGCAACTGACTATGACCATATTGTAAATTCTATTTCCCCAAAGATTGTTGAAAATCAATATTACAATTGTGCTGATAGGAAATGCATAAATGAAAATGAGCCAAGTATCGAATGAGCCTGGTGCAATCATTTCAAATATTACATATGTAATCATAGCGACTAACCAAACAAGCAAAAATGAAAGTATGGAAATAAATACTTTATTGCGCGATAAGTCTTGGAGTTTTTCACGAGGAGTTTCTTCGTGTAGAATATCATCTAATTCTACTTTATAAATGTCAGCTAGGCGTTTTAAAATACAAACGTCAGGAAGTGATTCCCCGCGTTCCCATTTAGATAGAGCTTTGTCCGAATAGTTAATCTTTTCGGCGACTTGTAGCTGAGTCAGTTTATTAAGCTTTCTAAATCTCACTAGATTGTTTGCTACCACTGATTTGATGTCAGGTATTTTGTAACTCATACTTTTACTATAGTTAATTTATACAACAGTGTCAACAAACTAGTAGAGCCGTTCTACTGAGCGTAGAGAAGGTCAATGGTCGCTGGTGTCTATGGAATAATAAGAGTAGAGAGAAAGAAACAAAGAATATAGTTTTTTTTAATTTTTTTGGTGTATATTTAGTTTAAAAAGAGGAGAATGCCTTTATGAAATATAAAATTGTTGTTGATTCATCTTCCAATTTAAAAAATGATTACATAAAAGACGACGAAGTAGGATTTGCAGTTATCCCCCTTTCGGTGAGAATAGGTGACAAGGAATACTTGGATGACGACAACGCCGAAGTAGATCAAATGTTGGAAGATTTAAGTAATAATAAGAATGGTGGTGCATCATCATGCCCCCCTCCTGGCTCATATGCAGAAGCTTACAAAGATGCTAACAATATAATTGTGATAACTATTTCTTCTAAAATGTCTGGATCTTTCAATTCAGCTTTTGTTGGATCTTTAGAATATGAAAATAAAGCAATTCACATAGTAGATTCGAAAGCAACAGCCGGGGTTATCCAACTCATTGCGGATAAGGCGTATGAAATGATTAAGTCTGGAATGGATTTTAAAGATATTGAAATTGAGATTGATAAGTATGCCGAGTCTTTGAATTTGCTTTTCATTCTCGACAAATTTGACAACCTAGTTAAAGCGGGAAGAATGTCAAAAATTGCTGCTTTTGTTGCAACTTCTCTATCTATTAAACCTCTTTGCGTTGCTCATAAAGGTGAAATTAAAATACTAAAGAAAACCCGTACCATGAAGATGGCCCTCAAAAATGTCGTGAACGAGATGAAACAAATTGTTAATGACGATGATGTCAACCGAGTTTGTATAATTACTTGTGTTCAAAACGACAGCAATGTAGAAAAGTTGAAGAACATAATCGAAACTAATATGAATTTTAAAGAAATAAGAATTGTCGGTGCTAAATTGTTAGATTCTTACTACCAATTGCCGGGCGGATTAATAATTTCTTTTTAGCAAAATGTACATTGAAGGAATTAAGAAAGTCTTAATCCCTTTTTGAGTAAAATTGTATTATAATAATACGAGAGAGAAAGATTAACTATTTAATGAAATTACTAAAAACGATATTAAAGGGAAGTAAAAATCTGCTGTTCATAGATTTTGAAGGTACCCAGTTTTCACACGAAATTATTGCGATAGGTGCAGTGCTTGTTAAGTGTGATGAAGAGTGCATTCCCTGTTGTCCCCCAAAGACTTTTAAATGTTACATAAAGTCAAAAGCAAAGATAGGATCTCTAGTCACGAACATGACAGGGATCGACAAAGAGTTACTCGAGAGCAAAGGAATTAGCTTTTTAGAGGCAATGAAAAAATTGAATGATTTTTTAGGTGAAGATTCAAAGGATTTGAAAGTCCTCACTTATGGAAATCAGGACATACGGATGCTCATGTCTTCCCTTAGACACGATAAGGATAACGAGAACGCTGAGTTCTTGAACTCTTTTGTTACCTATTTAAAAAGGAATACTGTGGATATGGGAGCCTTCTTCTCACGCTATATTAGAGGAAAGAAGAACGAGCTGATTTCCTTAGTTAAATTAAGAGATTACTTTGGCATTAAACCTTCGGGAAATTCACACGACCCGCTGGTTGATTCACTCGACTTATACAATATATATCTAGCATTTACAACCGACAAAAAACTCATCATATCATCGTACAAGAGAATTCTTCGCGTGTCGAATATTGTTCCGGATCCCATCAAGCATATAGTTATTGCCCTCTTAAATGAGAAAACAGTTACGCCGGAGGATTTCGATCGCTTGCTTGAGAAATATTTCGAATGATCAAATATCCAAACGGTGAAGTTTATAAACCCGTAGAACTAAAAAAGAATCGCAAGCGGGCATTTGGTTGTAAGAGCAGTTCAAATCGAGGAATGTCATTGGAAAACGATATTACCATTTCGTGTGAATATTATAATTCAATCGATCAAACATGCATTTATAAAAGGCCGACTCCAATCAAAGTTGTTCGCATGGATAAAATAAACAAGGCGAAGATTGTAGAAGGATATTTTTCCATGAAATCAACTACTGATTACAATGGAATATATCGCGGAAAGTACATGGATTTTGAAGCAAAAGAAACTGAATCGACGACATCATTTTCTTTCAAGAATATTCGAAGTCAACAGATTACACATCTAAGAAAAGTTAGCAAGTTGGGAGGTATCGCCTTTTTTGTCATTCGTTTCAAAAAACTAGAAGAGACTTATTTGGTTGATGCAGATACGTTGTTAAATTATATGGATTTAAATATTCGAAAGTCTTTTCCCTATAAATTTATAAAGGAAAAGGGAGTTTTGATAGAGGAATCCTATTGCCCCAGGTTGAAGTTGACAGAAGCAATTGACAAAATGTATTTTAAATAAGTTTATGTATTATAGGCTCGTTTTATTTTCTAAATAATGTATAATTATAAGGAAACTTATAATTAAGTTTTATAAATATTTTTGG
>JBAYAI010000035.1:0-14034 GCA_041669865.1 Bacilli bacterium
AAGAGAACAACTGAGAGAATGAGCGTATCCCATGGCACCTGAACTCCGCTAACACCAAGCAAGAAAGCAACAATAGGGGTAAATGCAACTAGAATAATAAGATCGTTGGTCGCAACCTGGACAACGGTGTATGCCGGATTTCCCTTAGTGAGATGACTCCAAACAAAAACCATCGCCGTGCAAGGTGCCGCTCCTAACAAAACTGCTCCAGATAGGTAATCTTGAGCTAAGTCCGGAGTGATAATTTCTTTAAAAATCACGTAGAAAAATAAGTATGCTATTCCGTACATAGTGAATGGTTTGACGAGCCAATTCACTACCCAGGTAACAAATAATCCCTTGGGATTCTTTCCAACGTTCTTTACGCTTTTAAAATCAACCTTCATCATCATAGGATAAATCATTATCCAGATTAGAATTGCGATGGGAATAGAGACGTTCGCATATTCAAATTTTTCTAAAAAATCGGGTATTGCAGGCAAATATTCCCCAATTAATATACCAGCTCCCATGCACAATATAACCCAAATGGTTAGATATTTATCAAAAAAACTAATTCCTGCTTCTTTATTTGTTTTCATATTTTTACCTTTCTATATTTAATTTATTTGCACTCACAGTGAGATAAAGAATCACACAATCTATCGTTCTTATTTTCTTCCATGCGCTTTTTATCTTTTTCATAAGTGGGAATTTTGACTAATTTTTCTTCGAGGTATAGCCACAGTTGATAGTTATTTTGGATGAATTCTTTGTTTATTCTGTAATAATTCCACTGTGCTTTTTTGTATGAATCAACGATACCGCTTTTCTTGAGGCTCGACAAATGTCGAGAAATGTTAGACTGCTTTAAATTAAGACAGTTCTCAAGTTCACAAACACACAAGTCACCATCTAACAGCAAAGAAAGAATACGAAGCCTGCTTTCTTCTGCTAAAGCTTTAAATATTTCTTCCATTATGTACCTCCCCGAGACTTTATATTACTATATGCTCATCTACTCATAAATGATATCGCAAAATCTCTCTTTGGTCAAACAATACGTTGGATATTTTTTATATGTGGTTTTTGCGCACACTATTACTTAACTTCACTATTCGTAAAATTTTCTCTTAGATTCGCCGGGGCACTCATTAAGCAAAACTATATCTAACACCGAAAACAAAAGAAACCTTTTGTCAATTGCCTATGTATAATATAGCTATAGTGGTTTCAAGTTTACTCTTTATAGAGTTTTTATTAATAAAATCGCATTGTATTTATGCGGATTTGTTTGATAAAATAATAAAAATAGAGGAAAAAAGATTTAAATCAATGGAAACATTTTTCAAAAGAGTCGGAATCGGAGCGATCGTCATCATTACTTCACCTTTTTGGGCTGCATATTTTTGTCTGTATGTTGCGATTGGATCGCTGATGATTATTTTATTTCCACTAAGGTTTTTTACATCTATATTCAACGGAAAAAAATTGAAGATTAAAAATCACTACGATGCGGAAGCCGAAGAAAGAATAAGACAAGCAAAAGAAAATAACATTCCTTTAAATGCCTATGTCAATTCTCCCGCCATTTCCCCTAATTACTCTCAAACTTACACTGGTGGTTACAATAATTATCCACCGCAGAATAATTATCCTGCCAACAATTACCCGCCAAATACCAATCCAAATTACAATCCCAACTATAACCCTACTAACAACTATCCTCAAAACAATTATCCTAATTACACTAACCCGGACAATAAGGGTAAAGGAGGAAGGTAAGCATGGATAATTATTTCTTTTTGGTAAAATTAACTGAATCTGATAAAAAAACTTTGATAGCTTTAGTAATCATTATTCTTTTCATTGTGATGGTTGTTGGATATATTCAAAAACTTGTCGGCTATATCATGAAGAGACAAGGTTTGGTAATCGACAATTTAATGTACAACATTCTCAAGACCAAAGTCATAGATAAAAAGAAAATATTTGTGAAAGAAGCGAGGAGAAAATCGCGAATTTATTTCGTGAAAAAATCGTGGTTGCCTTTTACAGTTTCCGTTTTGTGTATCGGTGGTTTTGTCCTCTATGTCTATATACAGCGTGATGGAGATTTTAGTTTCTTTACGGATGCCTGGGGATCGATGATGCCAAATATCAACTGGAATATCAACAAATTTTTCTCGATTAGAATACCCACAGACTATCCTGAATTTGAAACGGGATTCGCCTTTCATGGCACACAGGATGAATACATATCCCTCATCACTGTTATCGTCAGTTCAATTCCTCTAATTATCTATCTTGTCGACTGTCAAGCTTTCATCGCGCGTTCAATGCGAATCAGAGAACTTTGCAATACCTACTTTGCTAAAGATGTAAACAAACTCTCTAATGATCACGCTTAAAAATAATTGAAAGAAAAAATGCAAAAAAACACATGTTTTAATGCATATTAATCTAGTTCCTGCTCAAACATATAAGGTATAATATCAGTAAAAAGGGGATAATCATGTCAAAAATAAAAAATGTATTAGTCACAGGTGGAATGGGATATATCGGTTCCCACACCGTCGTCAGTTTAGTTGAAAAAGGATACAATCCGATAATCATCGATAATTTGTCAAACTCATCAATTAAAGTATTGGATAGATTGGAAAAGATAACTGGTACAAAAATTAAGTTTTACAAGGGCGATTGCACGAATGAAAAAGACGTCGAACTCCCTTTTAAAGAAAACAAGATCGACGCAATTATACACTTTGCTGCGCTCAAAGCAGTAGGTGAATCGGTCCAAAAACCTCTAGAGTACTATAAGAACAATCTTCTCAGCACTCTCGTGGTTCTAAGCACTATGACAAAATTTAATGTGAAGAATTTTATCTTCTCTTCTTCAGCCACTGTGTACGGAGTTCCAAAACACGTACCTTTAGTCGAAACGGATCCCGTCGGCTCCGCCACCAATCCTTACGGAGAGACAAAAATAATGATAGAAAGAATTCTTCAGGACTACTCACACATTCATCCTGAAGCCAATATCGGTATTCTAAGATACTTCAATCCCATAGGTGCTCACAAATCAGGTTTAATTGGCGAAGCGCCTAACGGAATTCCCAACAATTTGATGCCCTATTTAACACAAGTTGCAGTTGGGAAATTGAAAAAACTTAAAATATATGGAAACGACTATCCAACGGTTGATGGAACAGGTGTGAGAGATTACGTTCACGTCGTTGACTTAGCAGAAGGCCACGTGTTGACTTTAAAGAAACTATCCACTGATTGCGGACTTGTCATCTACAATTTAGGCACCGGTAAAGGAACCTCTGTCCTTGAGTTAGTTGCCGCATATGAAAAAGCTTCTAATATTAAGATTCCTTACGAAATAGTCGGGCGTCGCGCCGGCGACGTTGCTAGCAACTATGCATCCACCGAGAAAGCCAAGAAAGAGCTAAACTTCCAGGCTAAGTACACCGTTGAAGATGCCTGCAGAGATTCGAATAATTGGCAACAAAAAAATCCTAACGGTTACGACGATTAAATTGCTTCAAACTAAAAGCATCACAATGTAAGGCTAGAGAACTTTGCTCTTGCAATCCGTGATGCTTTTATTTTGCTTTTATTTTGTTTTAAACGAGCGAAGGAAAATCCTCAACGTGAACAATTCCCAAGTATTTGATATAATCTTCCATCAAATCGCGCGTATAGACATCTTTTCCACCTATAGAAGTCCCTTCATCTCCACCTTGATAGCAAACGCTATACTTATTTGTAATCATATAGTCGATGCAAAGAACCTTATAAGTTTCACTCTCATCAATTTCGATGCCGTTGAGATAGTAATTGTTATATTTAACCTCAAAATCTTTCGAGTGAAAATTATATCCATCTTGGCAAGCTTCAATCACTTTTTCACCTGTCAATTCGATATACTGAACTTTATTGTCGAAAGGCATGACTGTATATACATCATCGTAGGTAATGTCGTACAAACCGTTTTCGTTCTTAGTAGTACTTGTCCAAACACTTCTTATACCACCGCGATTATGAACTGCAAGAGCAATGTCATCAACATCGCAAACTTCTTCGGCATAGTACATCATCGCTTCGGTAACTAATGTTCCAAGATTGTATTTGCCGAGCGCTCCATCGCGTTCACCGACAACGCTGTTAAGTTTGTCGCCATAGAGAGTCTCATAATTTTCGATGACAGTTCTTATCTCCAGTGATTCTGCCCCGACACAATCATCCTGAGTCAGTTTTTCTACCGTACCACTGATAGGTGAATAAGTGCCATCTTCATTCTTAGTAAACACTAATTTGGTGTATCCTTTAGAATTTGATCCGCCCTCAAGAAAATACCTTTTTCCATCGTCGCTTACTTCTGATACAAATTGGTGATCGTGTCCGCCAAATATTCCATCGATATTGCTGTCGAGCATATAACTTGATACCGCATTCGTGGAAAATGCTTGATGTGTCAACACAACAACGACATCGCAATCTTCATCGTTTTTCAAGCGTTCTGCTTCCGCTGTAACCAAAGGCTGGTCATCAACGAATTCTATATCTTCGATTTGCGAAGCGGATATTGAGCTGGAGATTCTACTATATATGCTTCCAACAACTCCTATTTTGAGTCCACCTTTTTCAATGATAGTCGAGGGCTGAGAAACGTCTATGATGTTTCCATCATCCTTGTTGAGAATATTTATTCCCAAGAATGGAAATTCAGCAGTTTCAGCTTCCTGAGCAATAGTATCTACGCCCCAATCGAACTCGTGGTTTCCAAGAGTCATGGCATCTATGCCCATCGCATTCATGCATTCCATCATACACTGTCCCTTGGACAAATTAGAAAGTCCACTGCCTTGAGACATGTCACCCGCCGAGAGCAATACACTATATCGAGAATCGTAATCTTCATCTTGCTTGATGCAGTAATCTAAATTTTCCATTCCTGGAATGTAACTTGAGGAATCTCCATCCTCAAGAATTGATCCGTGTGTATCGTTGATGGAAAATATTGCAAAACTATCTGGAAAATCCTCCTTTTCCGTTGAGCTAGTCACGATTTCATCACTAGATGAAGTCGTTTCTTCAGCCATAGTAGAAGTTTCCAGAATCACAGAATCTTCTGAACTATAAACACTGGAGTTTGATGAAATTCCATTACACGCTGAAAATAGTGGAATAAGAAGAAATCCAATAAAGAGCACTTTAGATTTTTTATTCATTTATATTCCTTTCGCAAATTGATTAAGTTATCAAATTAGATCTGTTTTTATAAATAATCTGCTCCATATACCGTTCCCTTTACTCCGATGTAATCCTTGATGCAATCTCTAGTGAGCTTGGTAACATCGTTGAGATTTATTCCCTGATTCACACCCTTGTAGCAGTAATCAGTGGTATTTGAAATCATATAATCAACAGCTAACACCTTGTAATTTTGATCGCGATCAATAGCGTTTTCACCATAGTAATACGTAGTACCATTCTTGGTGAAATTGGACGAATGATAAGAATTGTTACAAGCGTTTATCAAGGTTGTCCCACTCAAAGTAATCATTTGTACCTTGTTGTCAAAAGGCATCACCTCGTAAATATCGTTGTAAGTGATGTCGTATAAGCCTTGGCTGTTCTCAGTATCATCATCCCAAGTGGCACGAATTCCGCCGTAGTTATGTACAGCCACTGCAATGTCATCAACATCACAAACCTCTTCAGCATAGTACATCATAGAATCGCAAACCATTCTTCCAAGCATCGATTTGGTAAAGTTGCGGTCGCGGTAACCTATCACCTCGTCCAATTCTTTTCCTGATAGATATTTCCACTTTGCTACAACTGACTCAACGACTGGAGAAGAAGCATCGTAGCAGTCGTATTCTTCCAACTGTCTATATGCTCCATATGTGATATCATATTCATCCGTGTCAGCATTTAGTTTGAAAGTGAGCTTAGTATATCCCTTGCTCGAAGAACCAGCCTCCAAGAAATAACAAGATTTATCTGAGTTGGATTTATTCGTAAACATGTGGTCGTGTCCGCCAAAAATCCCATCGATATTTTCATCGTTCAACCACTCGCTGACAGCGGAAGTACTTCCACCTTGATGAGTAAGAACTACGACAACATCGCAATCTTCCTCGCTCTTAAGTCTTTCCGCCTCCTGTGCGACAAGATCTGTGTCATCGACAAACTCAATATCTTGAATCATCTCTTCGAAGATATCACTTCTAATATCGGAATAGATGCTTCCAACGATTCCAACTTTTAATTTTCCTTTTTCAACGATGGTCGAAGGCTGAGCAAAATCAACAATTTCACCATCATCTTTGTTTAAAATATTGATTCCGAGAAAAGGAAAATTTGCAGTCTCTTCCATTTCATTAATGGTGTCGATTCCCCAGTCAAATTCGTGATTTCCAATAGTCATGGCATCAAAATTCATCGCATTCATACTTTCCATCATCGCCTGGCCTTTGGATATATTAGATATTCCTGTACCTTGCGACATATCGCCTGCGGAAAGAAGCACTCGATAGTTGTTGAAATCGGGATCATTTTTGATAGCCCAATCCAAGTTAGCAACTCCGGCCTGATACGAACTTCCAGTCGCATCTTCTACGAGTGCACCGTGAGTATCGTTGACCGAATATATAGAGAATGTTTCCGGTTTGATATCCTCTAAGGATGTTTCTTCTTCTGACAATACAGAGGGAACTTCATCCACCTCTGTTGAGACTTCACTGGTTTGTACCGATGAGCTTTCATTGTCATTGCACGAAACAATAACAGGGAAAAGTAAGAAGCTCATCACCAAAATTTTCTTGATTTTTTTCATGTTTAATTTTTACCTTTACTTTGTTTTCAAAAAGTCATTTTCTTCTTTGTTTAAAACGACAAAGCCTGATCTGTTGTAAACATCTTCACGATTATAGTATATACTCTCCCCCTTAGTATCGCGATAAATCCCCCCGGCTTCTTCGACGATTATTTGTGGTGCACACGTATCCCACTCTTTTGTGTTCGCACCAAAAGTATAATTAACTTCCGCTTTGCCCTCAGCTACTAGGCAAGCTTTCAATGAAGATCCAACTAATTTTAGTTCCTTGATCGCACTGTTGTTTTCGCAAACATCTTTAATCCTGGAATTCGGATGGCACAGTGAAGATAAAACGGTTATATCTTGTGTTTTATTTGATACTCTAATTCTCTTAATCATGCTTTCATCAGTCACGACATAGGAGCCGTGTCCTTTGACAGCAAAATAGTAGGTTCCCGAAGCAGGAATACAAACTACACCTACCACAGGGTGGTGGTCGTGAACTAAAGCTATATTGATAGCAAACATGTCATCCTTTTGTACAAAGTCTGCGGTACCATCGAGAGGATCGATGACAAATATGTCCTCTTTGTTCAACCTTTCTTTATTGTCAATTGCTTCTTCGGTAAGCATTCCTATATTTGGAAACTTTGCTCTCAAGGTGTTGACAATAATCTCATTTGCGGCCTTGTCAGCCGTAGTAACTGGAGAATTGTCCGACTTAATTTCAACGTCAAAACCCTCTTTGTAATACTTCATTATTTCCTTGCTTGCTCGCTGAGCAACATCAACCATCGCTTTAAGTAGTTCCGCGTATTCGCCAAAGGAAGCTATCAAAGCTTCATCGCACTTAAGAACTACTTCATCAGCTTTTTCAAGAGAGTCGATGATGCACCCTGAGGCGTTGAAGTGTCCTCCTCCGCCAAAACTCTTAGCGATTTCTTGAACATTTATGTTACCGATAGATCTCAATTCGACCGCACATGTTCCATCTTCCTTTTCAGCAATTAGGCAATATATTCTCGATGAATTAATGTGCCCAATGGAGTTGACAAATCTCGCTCCGCTCGGCGCAGTATATCCATATTTTTTTAAAGTTTCCTTATCGAGAAGACCATAGGCGGTTCCCCAAAAAGTTTTTTTGTAATTGGAAATCAAATAACCTTCAAACTTCAAAGATTTTTCTCCAACTACATAGAGGTTGTTATAAATGTATTCTGAATCCGCTCCATCGCGCAGCAATCGCGCACCAATCTCTAAGGTTTGCGGTTTCAATGAAAATTGAAAGCGACCGGAATCAGTCACTAAACCGATAAAGAATAAATTCGCGGCTAATTCAGGCAAACGATCGAACTTTGAATAAAGCAAATTGGCAATTAAGTCGCAGGATGAACTAGCTTCTTCATCGACGTATTCCAAACCGCCAAACTCCTCCACAAATATGTGGTGGTCAAATTTAACCATACCTTTTCCCTTGATGGAAAAAGCGCGCGGATCTCCAACTCTCGCTTTGTTCGCGAGATCACAGACAATAATTAAAGAATCAGCTATTGTTTCATCGCTGACCGTATCGGCTAAGGGAAATCTATTGAGCCCGTTTCGATAGTCAGTACCGATGACATACACTTCCTTCTTTGGGTAGAAATAGCTGAGCGCGGCTTTCAACCCCTCGGTTGAACCGTAGCAATCACCATCGGGATATAGATGACCGAATATAGTGATTTTTTGGTTGCGTTCAACCAAATCAAAAAAATCTTTAATCTTGTCCATTTTTTCTCTCCTTGTTTTAAAAAATAAGATGGAAGAATATTCTTCCATCTTTAATTATATTATACAATATGAAACTATTCTATTAGTCTGCTTTTCCTAAAGAACCAAACATTGTTGCTTTTTCGAGAACAGTGTTTTTGATGCCTTCCATACCAGGACCAATGATGCGACGAGGATCGTAAACTTTGCTGTCATCAGCGACAACTTCGCGAACAATCTTTGTCCATGCTTGTTGACATTCGGTATTAATGTTAACCTTGGAAGTTCCGCGAGCGATTGCTTTCTTGAAGTCAGCTTCAGGAATACCTGAACCACCGTGTAAAACCAAAGGAATGTTAACTAATCCAGCAATTTCTTCCATTTCTTTGAATCCAAGTTTGGGTTCACCGTGATAAGGACCGTGAACTGAGCCCAATGCAGGTGCTAAGAAATCGAGATTGGTCTCTTTGACCATGCGAACACATTCTTGAGGGTCAGCATACATTGTTTCTGCTATAACATCTTCTTCTTGTCCGCCGACTTTACCGAGTTCAGCTTCAACTGTAACTCCACGAGGATGCGCATATTCGACAACTTTCTTTACTACTGCAATGTTTTCTTCGAGCGGCAATTTCGAGCCATCGATCATAACTGAAGTAAATCCTGCATCGATAGCAGCTTTACAAACTTCAAATGAAGGGCCGTGATCGACGTGGAGAGCGACAGGTACAGTTATATCGAGATCTTCCATCAAACCATTTACCATGGCGACGACAGTTCTCCAACCTCCCATGTATTTTGAGGCTCCAACTGACACTCCCAAAATAACCGGGGTTCTAGTTTTTTGAGCTTCCTCGAGTATAGCTCTTGTCCATTCAATATTGTTGATATTGAATTGACCAACGGCATAGCGTTCTTTAAATGCTTTGTTGAGCATCAAAGACATGTTGACAAGTCTAGAAGAATTAAACATATTAGATTCCTACCTTTCTATAATTAGACTTAAATTTATAACAACAGCGGCGCTTATTCAGCCTCACCGTCATCAGTAACTTCTTCGATTTCGGCGTCATCTTCCTCATCGAAATCAGCTGGTTCAACAAGATCCTCTTGTTCCTCTTCCCCAAGCTCTTTTTCGACATCGTCGACATCCGCTTCATCTTCTTTGTCGTTATAAGCATCGTTCATATCGATGTGAACTTGATCAAATGGTACTTTCTTTCTGACTTGCCAATGGTTGTCGGTGCAGCAAACAAAGCGACCATCTATGCTCAAATTGGTATAGAATTGAGCCATTCTAGCTCTAATGTCTTCCTCGCTCATTTCAAGCTTTTTTGCAACTTCATTTAGCATATCGCGAAACGCTAAAGGTTTATCTGATTTTTCTAGTATCTCATAAGCGACATCTAACATTGATTTTTTCATATATATATTTTCCTCTTTCTTTACATATGTTCCGGAGCGTTAACTCCAATTAAATCCAATCCTTCTTTTAACACGCTTTTGGCGGCTAAGCACAATCCCAAGCGGGACTCAGTCAATTCGATGTGTTCTGGATCGAGCACTCTGCACTTAGTGTAGAATTCATTGATTGAAGAAGCGAGTTCTCTCACATAAATAGTAATTTTATACGGTGACAAAGTCAAGGCAGCGTCAAGTACGACCGAAGGGAAACTCGCCATCTTTTTCATCAGTTGTAATTCTGATGGATCGATTAAATTTCTTCCGGTTTCATCTATTTTGTATTTCGTCGTTCCCATCTCAATGATTGCGTTCAAACGAGCGTGCGCATACTGACAGTAATAAACGGGGTTTACCGTTCCCATCGTTTTTGCTAAATCGAGATTAAAGTCGAGATGTTGACTCGCCGCGCGAGACACGAAGAAGAATCTCACAGCATCTACACCAACTTCTTCGATCAATTCTTTAAGAGAAACAGCGTTTCCTGTTCTCTTTGACATCTTGTATTCTTTTCCGTCTTTGAATAGTCTAACCATTTGAACTAAGTCAACATCCAATTTATCTGGATTGTATCCTAAGGACTTGACGGAGGATTTAATTCTCGCGATGTACCCGTGATGATCGGCTCCAAACAAATCGATGAGCCAAGAGTAACCGCGATCAAACTTATCTTTGTGATAAGCGATATCGGGAAGAAGATAAGTATATGAGCCATCGCTCTTGATTATAACGCGGTCTTTGTCATCTCCATCTTTGGTAGTATTTAAGAATGTAGCCCCGTCTTTTTGATAGCAATAAGGCTTTAACTCTTCCAAAACGCGGTCAATCTTACCGGCGTCTCTGATGTCTTTTTCCGAAGTAAAATGATCAAAATCTACGCGGAATTCGTGAAGGTCCTTCTTGATGCCACCGAGAGCTAATTCTATTCCCTTCTTGCGGAAAAATTCAAGATTATCCTCGCTGTCATCCTTATATTTATCGCCTTCTTTCTCAACTATTTCTTTCGCAAAGGCGACGACGTCTTTGCCGTGATATCCATCCTCAGGAACTTCGGCTTCAATTCCCAGTTCCTGCAAATATCTAGCCTTTATCGAGCGGGCGAGTTTATATACCTGACTACCAGCATCGTTGATGTAATACTCTCTAGTCACATCATAGCCACACTTCTTCAGCAAGCGGGCATCGCAGTCTCCGACTGCTGCACCACGCGCGTGCCCGAGGTGAAGTGCACCCGTCGGATTTGCTGAGACGTATTCCAGCATGGTCTTTTCGCCTTTACCTTGGTTCAACTGTCCAAAGTTACCTTTAGAATCGATGACTTTTTTAATAATTTCCTGAACAGCCTCATCCTTGATATAAAAATTGATGAATCCAGGTCCAGCCTTTTCTGCTTTTGAAATTTCATCCAATTCAAATTTACTAATAATATCATCGGCAATTGCTAACGGTGATTTATGTAAAACTCTTGTCAGTTTCATAGCAATGTTTGTGGCAAAATCACCAAAGTTTGAATTTTTGGTTGAAGATATTTCAATATCTTTAGCCGGAATATCTACTCCGAGTTGTTCCAATATGCTTGATAATTTGCTAGCTATTTTTTCTTTAATTGTCATTTTCTACTCCTATTTTAACCGATATGCTGTCCGCTATTTCTTCACCGTTTAGCATGTCGTATTCAATAAATATGTCTCCTGTGTCCCCTATGTCGACTCGTTTGGCTTTCACCTGACAGTCAACATACAAATTGTGGGACTTATCATAAATTTTCATCTTAGTTACACTTCCGACATTCAATTCAATTGACACTCGAACCTCAGAGTTATCTCGATACAGCTTAACTACACCGTTTTTACCGGAGCGAATGTTGAGAATCGAATCATTTCCTTCGAATTTTAAAACATTGTTTTCATTGGAAATAAGCCTTAGCTTTTCTGAATTTCCTCTGCCGTCTGTAAGTGTGTAACAAATCATAAAACCTCGCCAAATAATTATATAATAATAATTACTATATATCTAGAAATAAAGATTCTAATTTTGACGTTTTTCAATTAAAACTGTCGCAAAGCAACCAATCGCTTGTTCTCTCCCTATCGCATCGAGTCCTTCGTTTGTTCCGGCCTTGACAGACACTTGATTTAAATCGATTCCAAGCGCATTAGCAACGCTGTTTCTAATTGAGAAAATAAGCGACTTCAACTTTGGTTTTTCGGCAATTATTGATATGTCTAAATTGCAAATTTCAAAATTGGATTCTTTGAGCTTATTCCGGCAAAAGTCAATGATAAGAATGGAATCCATATTGGAGTATTTGTCATCATCAGGCGGAAAATAAGTTCCTAAATCTCCTAGAGCGAGACTTCCCATAATTGCTTCACCCAGCGCGTGAAAGACAACATCTCCATCTGAGTGTGCCACAGTTTGAAAGTTGCATGGCACTTTAATTCCACCCAAAACGATGCCTTCTCCAGCGATGAGTCTATGAACGTCATAGGCAGAACCAATTCTGAATTTACTCACTTCACTTAGCCCTTCTTTGTCACGTTAAATTTGAAAAAGAGACAATCGCCATCCTTGACAAGATACTCTTTTCCAACAGTGAGAACCTTTCCTAAAGACTTCAATTTATTCTCAGTTTCATATTTGTCAATATCCTCAAAGGAATAGACTTCGGCTTTGATAAATCCTCTTTGGAAATCAGTATGAATGATACCTGCGCATTCAGGAGCTTTCATTCCATCCTTGAAAGTCCAGGCTCGAACTTCATCAGAGCCGCATGTGAAGAAGGTCTTTAAGCCCAGCAAGTCATAGCAAGCTTTTGCAACCTTATCCAATCCTGAGAGCTTAGCCCCCAACATGCTCAAGTATTCATTTCTCTCCGCTTCGCCTAGAGGAGCAAGTTCAGCTTCCACGCGAGCGGAAACGGGAATAGATAGAGCATTTTCTTTTTTTGCGTATTCGCAAACCTGAGCAAAGAAGCGGTCCTTAGATGGGTCCGCGTAGCTTTCTTCCGCGACATTCGCCACGTAAATTACCGGTTTGATTGACAGTAAATTATAGTTGCTAACCACTCTCATTTCATCTTCGGTCAAGTTGATTTCCCTAGCCGGTTTTCCGTCGGTTAAGGCAGGAATGAGTTTGTGCAATATTTCGACTTCGAACAACTTTTCCTTATCTTTGGTCATTCGAGCCTTAGTCTCGATTTTTTCAAGTCTCTTTTCCAAAAGATCTAAATCGGAAATAACCAGTTCAAGATTGATAATCTCAATATCTCTAATCGGGTCGATATTGCCCTCAACATGAGCTATATTTCCATCCTCGAAACACCGCACGACGTGAACGATTGCATCGCAATTTCGGATGTTCCCTAAAAACTGATTTCCCAACCCTTCACCTTTGGAAGCACCTTTAACTAGTCCGGCAATATCGGTAAATTCTAGCGTTGCCCGAACTTTTGATTTAGGTTGGAACAATTTGCATAATCTTTCAAATCTCGGATCTTTTATTTCCACGATTCCTGAATTTGGCTTAATAGTTGCAAATGGATAGTTCTCCGCTATTACATGAGAATTGGTAATAGCGTTAAATAAAGTGGATTTTCCTACATTTGGAAGTCCAACAATACCTGCTTTTAATGACATAATTTTTATAATTTCCCTCTAATTTTATACATATGAATTCTACCATATTTAACGTTCAAAATAAACGATTAATAAAGGAGAAGAAGATATAAAAAAACTCCTCATTGCTGAGGAGAAATTTACTTTTTTTGTTTTCGTTTAATTATTCAGCGTTTACTTTGCGGACGTTGGAAGCTCTGAGACCACGGTCTGATTCTTCACGGTCGAATTCAACAAGCTCGCCTTCAACAGCGGTCTTGTATCCATCCATAGCAATTGCTGAGTAGTGGAAAAAGACATCTTGGCCGTCTTCTGCGCGAATGAAGCCGAAACCTTTTTCTTTGTTAAACATCTTAACTGTACCCTTCATGGAATATCACCTTTCTTAATGCA
>JBAYAI010000036.1:0-13955 GCA_041669865.1 Bacilli bacterium
CCACGGGCCAGAGAATATTTTTATTTCGGGTTTTATGCTGATAATTACCTTAGTTTATCTAGGAACGTTGAATCTATATTTGACTTTGATACTCATGGGAATCATCCCCATCGTTTTAGTTATAACCATCGTTTTGCGAAAGAGCATGGCGCGGGCCTATTTAGAATCAAAAAAGAGAATTGCCGAAGTTAATTCCTCGTTGGAAAATTCCATATCGGGCATTCGAGTAACCAAAGCTTTTACGAATGACAAACGCGAAGTTGAAAAGTTCAATTACTCTAATTCAAAATTCATCAAGGCGCGTTCGAAAGCCTATCGGGCGATGGCTAGATTCTCCTCAACCACAACATTTGTCACGGATTTATTCAACATTGTAGTTTTAATATCAGGTGCCTTGTTCATGGCGAGCGGATATATTACTTTTGATATTCTCGCAGCTTTTATCGTCTCGGTAAATCTATTCATCAGTCCGCTCAGCATCTTGATTTCATTCACCGAATCTTTTGAGGATGGTGTTTCAGGCTTCAAGAGATTTATAACTATCATGGATGAAGTTCCCGAGACGGATATAGAAAATCCTTACGTTTTTGATAAATTAAAGGGAAAGATTGAATTCGAAGATGTTTCCTTCAACTACTCCGATGGGGAAGCGGTTCTTCAACATGTCAATTTGAAGATAAATCCCGGAGAGAAATTTGCGCTCGTTGGTCCGTCTGGTGGTGGAAAGACGACAATTTGTCATTTAATTCCCCGTTTTTATTCCGTCAGCCATGGTAAGATAAAGATAGATGGAATACCCAATTCGGATATTGCTTTTGAATCGTTGAGAAAAAATATTGGTATTGTTCAGCAAAATGTATTTCTCTTTGATGGGACGATTAAAGAAAATATTCTTTACGGAAGGTTAGATGCTACGGATGAAGAAGTTATATTAGCGGCTAAGCGCGCGCGACTTTACGACTATGTCAAATCCTTGCCAAATGGATTTGATACTTCCGTTGGTGAACGTGGAGTCAAGCTCTCAGGTGGGCAGAAGCAGCGTATATCTATCGCAAGAGTTTTCTTGAAAGATCCAGCTATTCTCATTCTCGATGAAGCGACATCCGCTTTAGATAACACGACCGAAATATTAATTCAGGAAGCGCTCGATGAACTTTGCGCAGGTCGTACTACCCTAATTGTTGCTCACCGACTTTCGACGATTAAATCAGCCGATAAGATTGCTGTTGTCTCACACGGCAAAATTGTGGAGTTAGGAACTCACGATGAGTTGATAAAGAAAGATGACGGCATATATAAGCAACTTTACGAATTGCAGTTTAGAGATGATATCAAATCGACCAAGTTAACGATGTGAGGAAAATATGATAAAGGCATTTTTAAAACAGGATACTTTGAGAGATCTATACGAAAAGCTCGACCTATATCACGACTCTTTGGAAGCCGCAAAAACGCAAGAAGAGCTGTCTTTTCGCGACAGTATGATCTACGAAGTGACTTGCTTTGCTCTGCCGATGTTGGATGATTACTTTGCTGATAATTTGTTTTCGATGGCTAATTATCAGCGGTACCGTTCCATCATCGAGGCCTGCACGCTTTTGTCTCTTGATTCTGATCCGGATTTTCACAAGGTCAACTCCAATTTGCTCGAAACGAATTTCAATATTTTACGAAATGGTATCTACAGCGATATCATTCCCAATTATATCGACGAGAAGGAACTTCGAAAAAAATATGAAATTGCGAAGGAACTGATTGAGTTCTCGCTTGAAAAAGACCGTTATCATTCAGCAGGAGTATCTTTGGAAAAAGTGCTTAGTCAAAAATTCCCCATCCTGCTTGGACGGAGTTTTCTCGAGTCTATTCGCTTCTTTCTTGGGTATATCTATGAAAACATATATATTAGGTCTGGCGAGATGATTCATCTAATCGATTACCGCGATTTGAGTGACAAGTACTCCTTAACTTTCTTTAACGATGTAACTCGTATGCTAATTGGTCTAATCAATCAATACGAATGGAATAGAGAAATAAAAACGAGAGAGAAGTTACCTAATAGCGCAAGACAGGTAAAAAAAGTGTGCTTAAATGAGTTTTTTGCGGTAGAATCAACCATATTAAAAATAGAGAATAAATGCGGAAAGTGCTTTGTCTCCAAAGCGTTGTCAGAATTGATAAAGCTGGAGAAGAGCGTTTGTAATTCTCTGTTGAAAATGAGATATTACGACTTGAATTCTCTATTTAAAGTGGCGCTTGAATGGATCGTTAATGTCGATTCGCTCACCGACAGCAGTTCTCACTTAATAAACTTCAATTTTGATGCAGAGATATCTAAATTAGGAAAAGTTGAGAGAGAATTTAAATTTGCCTCTATGAAGCGAAACTTAATCACTCCAAATTTGAATTGGCAAAATAAATCTTTAGTAGAAATTGTCGATGGATTTATCGACTCATCGAAAAAGAATGTCAAGAAGTATTGTGGGCTATCGAACAAAGACTATATAAAGGTGAAATATCGAGAAGCGAAAGCTATCTCACATGGTAATGGATATTTAGCCCTATTGGATGAGAGCGGATATGCGCTTGATAAGGAACTTCTACTCAATATAAACGATCTTTTAAAGGAAACGATATCTAAATTATCGAGAGTTCTTTCAAGTGAAATAGATTTGACTGTCGAGGAACAAATAATTATCGAGGCTTTAAATCAAAAGTACACATTGTTGATGAAACTGTGAATTGCTGCATGAAATATTAAAAAGAATAACTTGAGTTTCTTTTATTGAAATGCTCCTTCAAAAGTGGACAAAGATACTATTTAAAGACAATCTAAAACTCTAGAGTTTTGAAATTGCAGAATAGTACTTGCTACTTGTAAGGTGCATTTTTTACGTAAGGAAAAGTGTTATATCATCAAGCAAAAGCAATTGGAAAATAACTTAGGAGAATTTATTTGACCTCAATTTTCGAGAATACATCACCCAACTTAGCTTGGATATATAAAAAGTCATCTCCGAGCTGGTCATTTTCCATGTTTATATATACTTTTTTATTCCCTTTGAAGAAATGAATGAAACTAGCGGCGGGGTAAACTTTTAAAGAAGTTCCACCCACAATAAGTACATCCGCTTGTTCGAGCGCCTCAATCGCGCGATTTATACTCTCCTCGCGAAGGGGCTCGCCATAAAGGACTACATCAGGTTTGACAATTGCCCCACACTTCGTACAGATGGGAACACCATTTGATTCTTTGATGAATTTAGCGTCATAAAAAGCTCCGCACTTTGTGCAGTAATTTCTATGGATACTTCCATGTAATTCAACGACATTTCTCGATCCAGCCATTTGATGTAGACCGTCAATATTTTGCGTGATGACTGTGATGTGTTTTCTATTTTCCTCCAATTGAGCTAACTTTTGGTGACAAATATTTGGCTTGGCATCAAGGTACATCATTTTATCCTTGTAGAATTTGTAGAACCCTTCGGGATTGTAGAAAAAATAATCGTGAGATATTATGCTTTCGGCAGAGAGGTTATTGGTGAAAATTCCGCTAGCCGATCGAAAGTCAGGAATACCCGATTCGGTTGAGACACCTGCCCCACCGAAAAAAACGATGTTATTTCCTTCATCAATGTAACTTTGCAACAATTTAATTTGCGATTCTAACAGTTTATTCATTTTATTCTTCCTCTTTATTATGAGTATAGTTCAATTATACTTCTATTAAAATACCATGCTAAATTTTCGCTTATTTTGGATAATGAGGAAAAGATAATATCGAAGAGGGATATACTTTAAAAAATTATATGAAAAAATGTGTCAATCTTTTGAAAATAGAGGGAAAGAATTGATTGAAAGATGCGAATATTTTAGTCTAAAAGTGGTACAATATGGTCTATTTGGGCGATTTTCAATATATTTAACCTAAATTTATAATTTTCCTTTAATTCTCAAAAAATATGACTATAATCTATAAAGTTGGAGGTTATACACATGAACACATTTATTCTATTGTCCGATACCGCTTCTTCAACATCTGGAGAGCCTTATCAACTATTACTACCTATTGCCCTAATATTGCTTTTATCAAAAATATTCGGACTAGGATGCCGCAAGATTAATTTACCTCAAGTTATAGGTTTTTTACTTGCTGGAGTTGTCGTTGGTTTAATTTATTTAATTCCTGGACAAAGCGTTTTTACTGATTACACCAGCAATGGTATTACTGAATTAGCTAAGTTTGGTGTAATTCTAATTATGTTTTCTGCGGGCGTTGAAACCGACTTGCGAAAGATTAAAGCTGTTGGCTTTGCGAGTGTAGTCATCACTACTTTGGGTGTTATCGTGCCTCTATTGTTAGGATTTTTAGCCGCATGGTTATTTATGCCTGATATAGGTATTTACTCGCAAATATACTACGGTGTTATTTTGACAGCAACATCCGTTTCTATCTCAGTTGCTACCTTGAAGGAATTGGGAAAACTCGACTCGATGGCCGGCCAAGCGATTGTATCAGCAGCAATCTTGGATGATATCATCGGTATTGTATTATTGTCGTTGGTTATCTCTATCTCTGGCGGAACAGGAGCAACTACTTACGTCTCTAACGCTGGATTGAATATCTTGATTATCATCGCTATTATGGCTGCTTTCTTTGGCTTATCAATCATTGCAGGTATATTTATCAAAAAATTGTTCAACTGGATGGACAACAAGTGGGCTGGACATAGAAGAATTCAAATATTCTCTCTTGCCATCTGCTTCTTGTTCGCATATATTGCGGAAGAATTCTTTGGAATTGCTGATATTACTGGTGCATATGTTGCTGGATTGATCATCTCTGAATCTTGCAGTGAGTGCAAGACTTACATCGATACTAGAACCGATACCATTGGTCAGACATTCTTTGTTCCCATTTTCTTTGCTTCAATCGCACTTATGATGTATTCAGGCGATTTGGGATCATTTGATGTCAATTTCATATGGTTTGGTTTAGTTTGGGTTTTCTTCGGTGTTATTTCCAAAGTTATCGGTGCTGGACTTGGCGCAAAGCTTTGCAAATTCAAGATAAAAGATTCTCTTCGTATTGGTGTTGGTATGATGGCCAGAGCCGAAGTTGTTATCGTTTGTGCTCAAAAGGGAATCGATAGTGGATTAGTTAGCACAAACATCATGCCTTTCGCCCTATTCTTGATCATCTTGACTTCTTTCTTGACTCCGCTGTTCTTAAAGCTTCTCTATAAGAAAGATGACAAGATGCCTAAAGTTGACTTAAAGACACAGGGGAAAGAACCCACTGCATCGAGCGCAAAATAACTGAATTAAGCGCCTTTGTTTAAACGTTATCTACAAACATTAATCTCCTATATTTAGCTGTCGGCTAAGTTAAGGAGATTTTTACTTTGGCAAAAAAATAAAAAAGAAAAATTAATCGATAAAACACATTGACAACTATCAATATGATATGATATAAACATATTGACGATAATCAATATGAGGAGGTCAGTATGACGAATCAAAGAGTTCTATCTATCATGAAAGTTTTAAATGATGACACGCGTTTGAAAATAATACAAATGCTATCGGAAAATGGAACCATGTGCGCTTGCAAAATACTTGAAGAGTTAAAGATAACTCAAGGGACTCTCTCTCATCACATGAAAGTTCTAACTGCTGCAGGGTTAGTATCTTTTGAACGCGATGGCAAGTATTGCAATTACACCTTTGATAAGAGGGTTGTTTGTGAACTGACCAACTTCTTGCAAAACATATGCAAGAAAGCTAAGGCTAGCAAGGGTAATGCCTGCCAGGCTTCGACTAAGTGTAATTGATTTTCGTTCGTTTAATATGCAAGTAGAATTGCATATTTAGAGAAGGGGAAATAGATGAAAAAGAAGAAACGACTCTCTCTTTGGATTACAATTGGAATTGTAGTCGGATTAATTGTCTTTAATGTTTTGCTCGGAGTTTTTGCCGGATGGGATGTTGCGAAAGCGCCGTGGGATTTTATCAGCAATCAAATCCTTGGAATGGCTTGGCTCAAGAGTCTTGTTGAAAAATTAGTGTTTGCCGTTAGCGGTGAAGTTGTGGAAGGTACATGGCAGTATGTTGTTGCGTCTTCTGTCGAATTCTTTATTTACGACTTTATTAAAATTGGATTGTTACTGTGCTTTCTTATTTTTGGTATCTCGTACATCCAATCGTACTTTCCGCCAGAAAAAACTAAGAAAATCCTTGGAAAGTATCACGGAATTGGAGCGAATATTATTGGAGCGCTTCTCGGAACAGTCACTCCATTTTGCAGCTGCTCATCGATACCGATTTTCATTGGATTTACCAGAGCTGGACTAAGCAGCGGAGTAACATTTAGCTTTTTGATTTCCAGCCCGCTGGTTGACTTGGGATCGCTGATGCTGCTCGTTGGATTCTTCGGTTGGCCGATTGCTATCGCTTACGTAATAGTAGGGTTAGTTCTCGCGGTTATCGGAGGAACGATTATTGAAAAAACTGGACTAGGAAAAAACGTTGAAGATTTTGTCAAAAGTGGAACCGGTCTAATTGATATCGATTCACCGGAGCTGACTCAACAAGATCGATTGATATATGCGCGAGATCAAATGTGGCAAACGTACAAGAAAGTCTTTTGGTACGTAATCATCGGTGTTGGTTTAGGTGCGCTAATACACAACGTCATTCCTACAACTTGGGTTGAAACCTTGCTCGGCTCCAACACCTGGTATGGGGTTTTAGTTGCTAGTGGTATAGGTGTGCCGATGTATGCTGATATATTCGGAACTTTACCCGTTGCTGAAGCACTCTATTCTAAGGGAGCGGGTTTGGGAACTATTCTCGCCTTTATGATGAGCGTGACTGCTCTCTCACTGCCATCTTTGATTATGTTGAGAAAAGCGGTTAAGCCGAAGTTACTAGCTGCTTTCATCGTGATTGTTGTCATCGGAATAATCTTTATTGGATATGCGTTTAACGCTTTTGGATATCTATTTATTTAGCAGTGTGTTGCTGGCAAAAAATTATAGATCAATTTAAAATAGTATGGATATAAATTGAAGTTGATTATAGAAGGAGGAAATACTATGAAAATTCAAGCTTTAGGTTGTGGATGCCCAAATTCCCAAAAGAATTACGAAGCTGTTGTTGCAGCAGCAAAGGAATTAGGAATTGAGGACGAAGTCGAGTTCTACAAGGACAGTGAGGGAATAATGGCGATGGGAATCATGTCTACTCCCGCTCTTGTCATCGATGGAAAAATTTATTCCACTGGTCGAGTTCTCAAGGTGAAACAAGCCAAACAGCTATTGGAAAAGGCTATGGCTTCAAAAAGCTGCAGCTGCGATAGTTGCAAGTAATTCATCGCCTGAGATAGAGTTTGGAACACTTGCTCTAAGTATTTGTTCCAAGCTTTTTTCTTTTGACAACGATTTAGGCAAAATTTGACCGCTCTTCGAGTTTTATTCTTGTATTAACTAAATTGTTAGATTAAACTAATATTGTTCTGTGGAAGACGAAAGAAGAGAATTGTTCTCGGGCCACTCGTTGAGGAACCGCGTTATCGGCGTATGTGATAAATGGAAATGAGAGCACTGATAGTGAACTAGGATGGTACCGCGGGGAAAAGCCCCGTTCCTAGAGTGATGTGCTTTTTTATTTGGAGGAAATAAACGTGAAAAAAATGAGTTCGGATGAGATCCGTGATACCTGGCTTAACTTTTTTAAATCGAAAGGTCACTACATTGAACCATCGGCTTCCTTGGTTCCACAAAATGATCCGACTTTGTTGTGGATCAATGCTGGTGTAGCTGCTTTAAAAAAATATTTTGACGGTTCAAAGCGACCGGAACATCGGAGAATTACCAATGCCCAAAAGTGCATAAGGACAAATGATATTGAAAATGTTGGACACACAGCTCGCCACCAAACTTTCTTTGAAATGCTCGGTAATTTTTCTATCGGCGATTATTTCCGTGATGAAATTATCCCTTGGGCTTGCGAATTGTTGATGGATGAAAAATACTTCGGATTTCCCGCGGACAAATTGTACGTTTCTTACTATCCCGATGATATTGAAACGAAAAATCTATGGGTGAAACACGGAATATTCGAAGATCACATGATTCCGCTCGAAACCAATTTTTGGGAAATCGGACAAGGGCCCTGTGGACCTGATACGGAAATATATTTTGACCGTGGAGAAAAATACGACCCGGAACATCGCGGGATTCAAATGTTAAAGAATGACGAAGACAATGAAAGATATGTTGAACTTTGGAATATAGTTTTCTCTCAGTTCAACGCTGAAGCTGGCGTCGATAGAGCTAACTACAAGGAATTACCGCAGAAGAATATTGATACTGGCGCAGGTCTCGAGAGATTTGCTTGCGTCATTCAAGGAGTTGAGACAAATTTTGAGACGGATTTATTTACTCCTATTATTTCTTGGATTCAAGCTAAGGCGAATAAACCATACGAAGGAGAAAATAAATTAGCCTATAGAGTTATAGCCGATCACGTTCGTTCAGTTACCTTTGCCTTATCCGACGGAGCTGTTTTTTCCAACGAGGGAAGAGGATACGTCTTGCGACGTCTCATCCGCCGTGCAGTTAGATTTTCCAATCAACTCGGATTGGAAACTGGAAGTTTATCTCAATTAGTAGATGTTGTTGCCGACTGCATGAATCACTTTTATCCTTATCTCAAAGACCACAGTGAGCAGGTGAAAAAGATGGTCTTATTCGAAGAGAAAAAATTTGCAAAGACACTCAAGCAAGGAGAAAATATACTTCTTAAGTACTTGAAAAACTCAAGTGAAACTCTATCGGGAAAGGAAGCTTTTAAACTTTCCGATACATTTGGATTTCCCATTGAGTTAACACAGGAAATCTGTGCGGAAAAAGGTGTGAGTGTCGATTTGAAGGAATATAAAAATCAGTTGGATATGCAGCGAAAGAGAGCGCGCGAGGCTAGAGGAAATAGAACTTCATTCTCCTCGCAGTCCGAGGATTTAATCAAGTTCACGAAACCATCGACATTTACATATGAACCGAAAAAAATCACTTCAAAAGTCATCGGTATCTTTAAGGATGGCGTGGAAGTTGATTCCATTGAAGATGAGGGAGATGTCGTCTTTGAAAGCACTAATTTTTATGCCGAGTCTGGAGGACAGATTGCCGACGTGGGATTTATTGAAAATAAGAGTGCAAAGATGAAGGTCCTCGATGTTCAAAAGGCTCCAAATAAGCAATTTATGCATCACGTAGAAATGTTGTATGGAAGCGTGCATGTCGGCGATTCGTTCGAGTTGATGCCCGACTTTTCGCGCAGAGCTGTAATTTGTAAGAATCACTCTTCATGCCACTTGCTTCAGGCTGCGCTGCAAAAAGAAATTTCGAAAGATGTGCACCAGGCCGGTTCATTTGTCAGCGATGAGGAGATGCGATTTGACTTTACATTAGATCGAAAGCTGACCAAGGAAGAATTGAACAAGATTGAAAAGGATGTGAACGAATTCATTCTTAAAGCAGTTCCATGCTCTACAGCCATTCTCGACAAAGATGAAGCTGTCGCGACTGGGGCTATGGCTCTGTTCTCCGAAAAGTACGGCGACAAAGTTCGCGTGGTCAGCTTTGGCGACATTTCGAAGGAACTGTGCGCTGGAACCCACGTTAACAACACTAGAGATATCGGACTTTTTGTCATCGCTTCTGAGAGTGCTATTGCCGCTGGTGTTCGACGCATTGTTGCCTATACGGGATTAGCAGCATACGAGTATTTAAAAGAAAAGCAAGAAGAGTTATTCGATGTTCAGCGAATGATTGAAGTGAAGTCTGACAAAGAAATTTTGCCAAAGATTAACTCTATATTTAAAGAGCGAGAAGACTTAAAAAGAAGAATTGCTGAACTTGAAGGAAAAGTTGTATCGGCTGAAATAGCCTCTATAAAAAAATCCTTTGTTGAGTTTGGAGATTTTAAGATATATCCTTTAAAGGTAAATGATTTTACACACGACCAAGAAGTTGATATGCTTAAAGAAATTACTAAGGATGATAGTGCTATTGCTGTGATATTCAATTTAAAAGAAAAGAAAAACAGCTTGGCTGTCGCCCTTGGTAAGAGAGCAGTGACTAAGTATAAAGCAGGATTGCTGGTTAGAAACATCGCTTCAAATCTAAAAGGTTCCGGAGGCGGAAAACCGGATATGGCATTTGGCGGTTTCGGAGATTCTAGCAAGGTTGACGAAGTCATTTCAAAATTAAAGGAGATAATTGATGACTAAAGTTTTAGGTCTAGATCTAGGAACTGTCACGTTGGGAGTAGCGATTTCGCGCACGGGGATCATTTCCACTGGATATGAGGAATTTCGATTTGAAGACTCTCAGTGGCAAATCGCTTTGCAGGAAGTTGAGAGAATTGTTAATCTTGAAAAGATTAACACCATAGCTCTTGGTTTGCCCCTTAACATGTCGGGGACTGAATCAGAGATGAGTACGAACGCGAGAAACTTCAAAGAGATGATCGAGAAGGCCATTCCAGAAGTTAAAGTTGTGCTTATCGATGAGAGGTGGACAACCAAGCAGGCGACTAATCGCTTGCTCGAATCTGATTTATCGAGAAAAAAGCGAAAGAGAGTAATTGATAAGATGGCTGCCCAAATTATTCTCGACACATATTTAGAAAGGGGGTTTTAATTATGAAAAAAGAACCTAATACAGTAGTGTTTACAGATGAAGAAGGAAACGAAATTAAGGTTGAATTATTGTTCTCAATCGTTCGACCTGAGACAGGAATAAGATATTTATTTGTCGTTGATCCTGACGATAAAGAAGGTGTTCTTGTTTTCCAAGCAGAAAATGACGATGGAGATATTTTATTAGTTGACGATTCCGTTGGTGAAGATGTCATCAACTATTTAAATGAAACGTTCTCGCGATATGAAAATGATTTGCTTGAACCAGTTGAAGAAGATGATGAAGAGGAAGATACCGAGTACGAATACGGAAAATACGACGATGAAAAAGACGATGAAGAAGACCACGAATGCTGCGATGATTGCTGCGATTGCTGCAGTTCTTGTGAAGAAAAATAAATGAAGATAGTCTCGTTTAATGTCAATGGTGTTCGTGCAATCATCAAGAAGAATTTTCCGGAAGATTTCAAGGCGCTCGATGCGGATGTATTTATAATTGAAGAATCAAAATTCACCGAAAGTGAACACGTTAAATTTCCTTTCGAGCCAGAAGGATACGAGGTGTATTGGACTAATTCTAAGCTGCGCAAAGGTTATTCGGGTGTCGCTATCTTTACTAGAATCAAACCTCTCTCAGTTAAATATGGTATGCAAAACGGCGAGTACGATGAAGAAGGTCGTCTAATTACTTTGGAATTTGATGATTTTTTCATCATCGGATGCTATACGCCGAATTCGGGAGCGGAATTGAAGCGACTAGATTTTCGTATGGAATTTGAGGACAAACTACGCCAGTACATGATGGAGTTAGATAAGATTAAACCTGTAATTTTAACCGGCGATTTAAACGTTGCACATCAGGAAATAGATCTTAAGAATCCGAAATCAAATCACCACAACGCCGGATTTACCGATGAAGAGAGAAACAAATTTAGCACTCTCTTGTCGAGTGGGTTTGTTGATACATTTAGAGCCTTGCATCCAGATAAAGTGCAGTATTCATGGTGGTCGTATCGCTTTAATGCCCGCGCGCGGAACGCAGGCTGGAGAATCGATTACTTTGTCGTGTCTAAACGCTTGATGGAAAGAGTAAAAAATAGCGAGATCAAAGATGATATCTTCGGTTCGGATCACTGTCCGGTCGTTCTCGAAATATAAAGATAAAAAAAGAACTTTTGCCACATCAGTTTCTCTACATATTTGGTATATTTTACCGCTGTGAGAAACTCGTTGCATGAACAAAGTTCTTTTTTTATGATTTTTTGCTGAAAAGACAATTAACCTTTTAGGCCCTTCGATTGTCTGACCATGTTTTCGACAACGACATCGTAGATGTCTCCGATCGACTGACCGTATTCCAAGACTTCCCAAGGTTCATTGGTGTGATAGTGAATCTTGATTAATTCGTCGTCACCCACGGCTAAAAGACAATCACCTTTGATATTGTTTTTTATGTAGTCATTAATTTCATCTTCATCTAAATTTTCACCAGCAATCAATAGCTGTGTATCGAATTTATATGTAATATCTTCCATATGTAATTCTCCTTTTCGTTATATTTATCTATATATAAATATAACTCAAACAACTATTTTAATAAATAAAATTAGAAGAATTTAATAATATAGAGAAAAAAAGTAAAAAATCGACATCGAAAAGAAGTGAGAAAAATTCATTTTCTCATTGAAGGGAGAACAAAACTTGGAATCGAGTTACAACTTAGCTAAATAATTCTTTCTAGTGAAGAGAAACTATCTAAAAGTCGCTATCGTCGTCAAAGCTGCTGTACAGCATTTCTTCTTCATATCGGCTTTCTTCCCGCTTGTTTATCCTCGCGGCACGTCTGTCGACTCTGTACTTGTTTTTTCTTGGCTTCCGAACATGTTGATAATCGTCAAAACTATCATCTTTAGCAAATTTCCTTTGATACTTCATAAGTTCAAATCCCTCAATTTACACTCCTGCCAATAAAACTGTTTTTCCATAAAAATCTTGTGAAAATAAGTTTTATATTATACGCATAAATATATCATTAATTTTCGAACTGTCAATAGGCAAATCAACTTTATTTTTTAATCTTAATTTCACGGAAGAAAGAGCAGGTAAAGCTAGAGTATTTATAGACTTAGAATCTATATGAGAATGGCCGGGCGGATGAAAAGTATCTTGTGATTTTGATTGTAAAACTCAGTTAATCTTTACTTTGAAGTCGGGAAGTATCTCACATATTCAAGTGAAGTCAATATTTGATTTATGTTCTTATCTCCTATATATATTGAAATGAATATATATTATATATATAATACTAATGACTGTGAAAAGACACGCGTCTTGCCGACTGTCTAAAGCGAACTACGTACGGTGGAAGGTAGGAGAAAAAGAAGCAAGATGTATCACTTGGAGTCATTTAGCAAAATAAGAGCAAAGAACAATCTTTCCTTGAATTAGGGTGGTACCGCGCTTAGTCGTCCCTTGTAATTCAAAGAATTTTTATTTTAGACAAATAAATAAAGGAGAGAAGTTATGGAATTGAAGAAAACTTTACTTATGAACAAAGGGAAGTTTGAAATGAGAGCAAATCTTGCGATCAAAGAACCGAAAATGATCAAAGAATGGGAGAAGATGAATCTCTATCAAAAGGTGAGAGAAAATCGTGATGGTAGAGAAGAATTTTATCTTCACGAGGGTCCTCCATACGCCAACGGTGAAATTCACTGCGGCCACGCTTTGAATAAAATACTGAAGGACATGATAAATAGATACAAGGCGTTGGATGGCTATAAGGTCACATATATTCCCGGATGGGATACTCACGGTTTGCCGATTGAAAACGCGGTGAGTAAAATGGGAATCGACCGCAAGACAATGCCGACATTCGAATTTCGCAAGCACTGTATGAAATATGCTTACAAGCAAGTTCAAAAGCAGATGAAAGGATTCAAGAGACTCGGAGTCTTGGGCGATTTTGAAAATCCATATTTGACGTTAAAGAAAGAGTACGAAGCAAACGAGGTTAGCGTATTTGCGGATATGGCTTTGAAGGGCTTTATCTACAAGGGGTTAAAGCCTGTCAGCTGGTCTCCTTCGAGCGAATGCGCTCTAGCTGAAGCAGAAATAGAATACAAAAATGTAAAAGCGAGAACAATCTACGTTAAATTCCAAGTTAACGACGGAAAGGGATTGCTTACAAAGGACGATTCATTTGTCATTTGGACTACTACTCCTTGGACGATTCCTGCCGATTTGGCGA
>JBAYAI010000037.1:0-13949 GCA_041669865.1 Bacilli bacterium
CAGATGAAAGTAGAAAAGCATCGTATGCTTCTATTTTGTCAGTTTCATCAGTGGGATCTAAATACCATCCATCAAATGTCGATCCGGTTTTAGTGGCTGTTGGCAACGACCCGGGAAAACAGGTGTTAAACTGAATGTCGTCAGTTCTCGTGATTTCATCTCCGCCATTAGTGACCGCATCGTAGGTAATAGTGTAAGTGTTAGCTGTCCAAGTAGCATAGAGAGTGGTGGGGACGGAAGAAGGAACGGTCCACGTCGCTCCTCCAGCTGTAGTGGTGTCATTTACCGCATCGTACCATCCATCAAAGGTATAGCCTTCTCTCGAAGGTGTAGGCAGAGTATAAGTGTTACCAGCTTCCGCTAATGAGTACCCGGTGTCTTCACCGTCAGGAATAGTTCCACCGCGTGTATCGAGTCTTATTTCGCCCAAAAACTCCTTAGTTAATTCAAGTTCACTCAAGGTGAAGTCCATATTTCTATAAGGATTAGAATTTGAGATGGTGTTGTCTTCTTCTAGAGGATTTCGCGAATAGTAATCCCAGGTTTCATCCGAACCGGATTTTGTTAAAAAAGTATCGCTCTCGTTGGAAAATTCAATGGTAAAGAAAAAGACAATTGTTCCTGCATCAGCTGGATAATTTACTCCGAGGTTGCCTGAAGCAATCTCTTGGTCGGCAATGTCCGAAGCATCGTAGTCAAATTTATCAAAAGGATCGGTGTCGGTTACGAAACTGTTGGCGTTTGTAGTTATGGTAGAATCGCTGTAATCAAAGCAAGCCCCGTAAAAATTAATGGCGGAAGCTAGGGTAACTCCCATTCCTGTGTTGTTGTTGAACATGGTTGTCGAAAAAGAAGAAGTAAAATCAGTAATATCTAATCGCACGAGCGATGTTTCAGCAAATCCTGCAGATACCTCGAGTGAGTAGGTGTATTTTTTCCCGGGTTGGAAGTATGAGATATTAAACGGTGAATTCTCCGGATCGAGTACTTCGATGAAATCAGAAGAATAATCGGTAACGGTCACTCCGTCATCTTCATCGTATCCGCTGTCTCCGTTGTCGGTTAAGTATTTGAGAGTGTATGTCATCCCTGACTCAGCCGAAATGTTAGAAATTGTTACGCTTGCTTGGCGGTTAGCAACATACCAAGCAAAAGTCGCCGTGAATGATGTGGCAAGCGAAAAGATCAGCATTGAAATTTGTGCGATAAACAATTTATTTTTAAATTTAAATTTCATATATCTTTCCTCATTTGTTGGGTATGTATACAATCATATAATTAAATACATGATAAACAAATATATGTACATTATATATTAGCAATTCACTCTATGTACTATTATATCTTTAATCGCTAACATAGTTAAAGTTAGTATTACATAATTATTACTAGAAAAATTATTTGTGATATTGCTCTAGTGGAGCAACATTCATAATTGTCAGTATTTCAATTCGTTTTGGCTTGTACTTTTTTAATAGCTGCAGACAAGCCTTTAGAGTGCTTCCCGTGGTTATTACGTCATCAACTAACAGTATTTTCTTGTTGGAGACAACCTCTCCACCGTGGATATTTATCGCTTGGTAAACTTTTTTCCTTTCGCTAGCGCTATTCTTTTTTTGTTCTTTTCCATCCTTCTTTGAGAGTACTTTCAAGATTGGAAGACCCAATTCCTTAAATATCATTTCCAAATGGTCGAATTCTCTCATCTTTATCTTTTTAAGTGAAGATGGAACTAAGACAATAGAATATCCCGAGAATTTGATCTTTAAATAACTTTTGTAGTATGACAAGAATACACTCTTTAATTCGACATCATAGTTTTCCTTATACTGAATCAACAGTTTGGATAAAGGTGGCTTGTATCTAGCGAGACTGGTTATTTTACATCCATAAAATGTCGAGTGTGAAATGTCATAATTCATGCTCTTAAAGCACTTTTCGCAAATGGGAGGATTGCTGGAAAAGAAGGTGAGTATACTGTTTCTCTTTATTTCATTGAAGCAAATTTTGCATGTGGGCTTTGGTGTTAGTACGTGTGATTTCCTCAATACAAGTTCGAATAGAGTCATTGATGTATTCTCCGATAAAAATCACCTTTCCATTTGGATGCGAGACTTTTCTTCCTACTCTTCCAGCAATTTGAATTAAGGCTGAAGAATCGTACAGGGGATGGTCAGCAAAACAAACGATAACTTGCAGATTATCGATGGTAATACCTCGCTCGAGAATGGAAGTGGTGACTAAGTATTTCAATTCTCGTTTTTTGAACATTGCTACTCGGAGATTGCGATGCTTTTCCTCCGAGTGGACAATCGATCCATTTGGAAAAAATATCTTTAGCTTTGAGTAAAGCTTTAGGCAAAGATCTATTGTTGGACAAAATATGAGAACGGGTTTGTTATCGTTTAAGAACTTTTTTAAAAATTTGACACAGGTGAACAGTATTGATATATTGGCTCTTTTGAATTGCGGAACAGGTAGAGGATGATGGTGGTACCTTGCGTTCACTTCAAAAATTTTTCCTCGTTGTGAGATTTTCTCAAGATCCTCTTTTGAGGGGGTGGCGGATAAGAGAATCATATTTCCTCTTACTGAATCGAGGAGAAATTTATTCAATAGGTCATTTCCCTTATAAGGAAAGGCATCAATTTCATCCACGATTAGTAGGTCAAAATACGAGCGATAGCGATATAGTTGATGGGTGGTAAGGAGAATGATGTCGCCTGTTAAAACTTTTGAATGCTCGCCGATTACGTAAGTTACACGCGCATTGGGAAATGCTGATTTGATTCGTGGAAAGAGATCGATGACGACATCTCTTCTAGGTATGGCAAAACCGACATTTTGCTTTTTCTTCAAAGCGTACTCCATCGTGGCGTAAACCAATTCAGTTTTTCCAGCTCCAGTTATTGCTTTAATCAAAGAATCGCGATTGGCAATATAGTTTTCTAAAACACGTTGCGAAACTTCTCTTTGGAGTTCGGAGAGCTGATAGTCCAATTTTAAATATATATTGCGATTGTGCTCTATTTCTTCAGCTTTTCTCCCAGAGAAAGCAATGCACTTTCGGCAGTAAGGCTTATTGTTTCGATAACCGATGTAACGAGGATCGGAATTGCCGCATCGCGGACACACAAAGTGATTTCTATCCATAAAAAAATATACTCATTTTTGAGAGGATTTTTAGGGTAAAAAAAAAGTCACGCGGGTCAGCGTGACTTAATTCCATGAAGTGGTGCCCGGGGCGGGAGTTGAACCCGCATGACCGGTTAAAGTCGCAGGATTTTAAGTCCTGTGCGTCTACCAATTTCGCCACCCGGGCAGGTGTCAAAATTCGATGCAAAATGATTATAACACCTTTGCATTTTTAATGTCTAGAAAATGTCAAAAAAATCAGATATTTTGCATATTTTTAAGATAATTTTATCCGCTAGTGTTGCTTGAAAAGATAATCTAATGTTATTCAAGCAAACTTTTACTTTTATATGTATAAATAATACTGATAAAGTTATGTTATTTTAATATTTTAATCTTAGAATAAGGTTAATATATAGACAAAAGAAAAATGTAAGGGATAATAGCAAATATAACGAGAAAGATAGGTATATTTAGCAACAAAAAAAGACTATTACGAGATAGCCTCTTTTTGATTTACGATGGTGCCCGGGGCGGGAGTCGAACCCGCATGACCGGTTAAAGTCGCAGGATTTTAAGTCCTGTGCGTCTACCAATTTCGCCACCCGGGCAGGTGTCAAAATCCGCGCAAGAAAATTATAACATCTTTGCATTTTTAAAGTCTATAAAATATCAAAAAATAATGCCTATTCATGATAAATAATATAGGAAATTGAACTGTTTAAATTAAATAAAAAAGGCATTTCTCACATCAGTTGAAAAAATGCCTTTAAATTTTGAATACCATTTAATGAAATCTAGTTAATGTAGTCATCAATGTTAATTTTGTCTGTGTCGACTTTGCTGATATTGGATTTAAGTTGAAGGATATAAGGAGAGGAGACAGAGAGTTCATCCACACCCAGTTTGATGAAAAATCCAGTGAGTTTTGGATCTCTAGCTAATTCTCCGCAAATCGCCACATGAATTCCTTCCTCGTGGGCGTTTTCCACCGTTAACTTGATGAAGCGCAATATTGATTTAGCTCTAGGATCAAAGAATTTATTCAACATTTGATTCTGTCTATCGATGGCTAGAGTGTATTGCGATAAGTCGTTTGTTCCAATTGAGAAGAAGTCGACTTTCTTTGCAAAACGATCGGATAATATCGCTGCTGATGGAGTTTCGATCATAATTCCAACGCGCATATTTTTATTGTATTTAATTCCTCTTAGATCTAAGTTTTTCATTGCCATCTCACACATGTTGTGAGCGAAATCAATTTCTTTTTCACTTATTATCATAGGGATCATTATTGAAAGATTACCAAATGCTGATGCGCGATATAAAGCTTGAAGCTGAGTTAAAAAGATATCAGTTCTATCTTGGCAAATGCGAATCGAGCGGTATCCAAGTGCGGGATTGTTTTCCTCGGGTAGATTAAAGTATCCGATTTTTTTATCGGCACCGATATCTAAAGTTCTAATTACTGTTTCCTTTTCTCCCATTGCTTCCACGACAGTTTTATATTGTGCAAACTGCTCATCTTCCGTGGGAAAATTATTGGAAGATAGATATATGAATTCCGATCTAAATAAACCTATTCCTTCCGCTCCATTTTTCTTTGCTGACTCAACCTCATTGGCGGAAGATATATTGGCACCTATCTCAATCGTTTTTCCATCGATGGTTTTTGCCTTTTTATTGAGATATTTTTGCAAATCTTTCTTTGTATCTTCATATTTCTTTTGTTTTTCGAAGTACTTTAAAAGTGTGTTTGTCTCATAGCGGACGAGCAACTTTCCTTTGTTTCCATCTAAAATCGCTACCGCTCCATCATCTGCGGGATTGAATGTCTTCGACACTGATGCAATAGATGGTATTTCCATCGTTCTAACTAGGATTGAAATGTGAGAGTTGGTTGAAGTCTTGAGCAAGACGATTCCGCGCACATACTTGCGGTCCATTTTTAAAAGGACGGAAGAAGGAATGTCGTCGGCGACTAGAATACAAGGCTCTGTCAGTTCGACATCCGTGTTGTTATTTTGCAATATATCTATTACTTTCATAGATATTTCCATGACATCGCTAGCTCTAGCTTTCATGTACTCATCATCCATTTGTGACAGCATGTCAGAGAGATTTTTTCCAGCGCAAAAAGTAGCGTATTCCGCTGAATAATTATTGTCGAGTCCCTCTTGGACTAAATCTAAAAAATCCAGGTCTTCGAGCATGGCTATGTGAGCATTGATAATGTCAGCATCTTTGCTAGATAATTCTTTCTTCGCATTTTCGTAGACCTTTTTCATGTCTAAAATGGCGGATGATTGAGCTTTTTTGAATCTGTCGCTTTCAAAGGTTTTCCCCTTGCCAAAGCTCTTTTCAATTTCGCCGGAAAATTTCAGATACTTGATTTTTCCGATGGCTATTCCATCGAATATTCTTATACCTTGATATGTGATCATTTATAGATTTTCCTCTACAATGGCCTTTACTTTTTCACAAGCGTTTTCTTCATCTTCTCCATCAAAGATAAATTCGATCTCTTCACCTTTTTTGGCACCGAGACTCATGATTCCGAACATTCTTTTGGCATCGACAGTATCGCCATCTTTTTTGAGCTGAATCTTGCTCGTGAATTTCTTAGTAGCTTGAACGATTGTCGTTGCAGGACGAGCGTGTATTCCCTCGGGATCTTTAATTATATATTTAAAATTTTTCATAGACTTGTACCTTTCTAAATATGATAGCAAGGTGGCTTATTCAGCCACCTTGTACCAAACAACTATTCAACAAAGATTAGTTCTTTTTTTCACCAGTGTGAACGTTAAACAAACCTTTCCATTTTCCTTTAAGTTCAGGGTTAGGATTGTTCTTCATCGTAATACCGAGCATGATTGCTCCAACGAATGAACCGATAGCGAGGGCAATGAGATACCAATACCATCCTGTGACAACAGGGAAGACGAAGATACCTCCGTGAGGTGCCATCAATTCACATTTGAATAAGGCAGAGAGAATTCCAGCGACACAGGAACCAACCATGGATGATCCGATGACGGGAAGCGGGTAAGAAGCAGCATAAGGAATTGCGCCTTCAGTGATAAATGACAATCCCATAATATAGTTGACTTTACCATCGTGTCTTTCTTTTCTCGACCATTTTTGAGGGAAGAGATTTGTAGCAAGAGCGATTGCGAGAGGAGGTACCATACCACCAATCATAACACAACCCATGAGAATGTAGCAGTAAGACTGATATGTAGGATCTGTCGAAGATGCTGCTTGAGTGAGCATTGCTGTACCAAACATGTATGCAGCTTTGTTGATTGGGCCACCCATATCAGTAGCCATCATAGTGGCAAGAATTGCGCCGAGTAAGACGACTAAATTTTTGCTACCTAACCAATTCAACATGTCGTTGAAACCGACATTTATGTATTGGAATGGAGTATTCATTAGATACATGAACAATCCGATTCCTAAGGTTCCAAGAACAGGATAGATCAACATAGGCTTGATTCCATCCATGGACTTCGGCATGAATTTGAATAGTTTCTTTAATCCAATTACGAGATATCCACCAGCAAAACCGGCAAATAAAGCTCCGATAAATCCAGCTGTTGCACTGGTATCGATACCCAGTGAATTTCCAATTGAGAAATCGGAAACTGTGGCGAGAGCACCACCGACAAAGCCAATCAACAAACCGGGAGTTCCGGCGATTGAATAAGCGATGAAACCAGCTAATATCGGAATCATGAATCCGAAGGCATAACCACCGAGTGATTTGAACCATGAAGCGACGACGTTTACTGAACCGAATGAACTACCGGCTCCAGCGTTACCAGCCAAGCCATCGATTAAGAAAGCGATAGCAATTAGAATACCTCCACCGATAACGAACGGAAGCATATGTGAGACACCAGCCATCAAGTGTTTGTAGATTGTATGCCAAACGGTGTCTTTCTCACTGGAAGAATCAGATTGCGAACCTGCGTCATCTCCGCTGGCGTGGTAGATGCTTCCTTTACCTTCGAGTGCATCATCTACTAATTTATCAGCGGAACTGATTGCTTTGGAAACTGAAACTTGAACAAGTCTTTTTCCATTAAATCGGTCCATAGGAACACCGATATCTGCAGCGATGATAATTCCTTTCGCATTGTCGATATCTTTAGCTGTCAAAAGGTTTTGTACACCACTTGCGCCGTTTGTTTCGACTTTTACTTTTAAGTTTTTCTTCTCACATGCTTTTTTGATAGCTTCCTCAGCCATGTAAGTGTGAGCGATTCCGGTAGGACAAGATGTTACGGCTAGTATGTCATAACTATCGCCTTCTTTTTGTGCGACTTGCGCTGCTTTTTCACCTGCTCTTTTTTCTTCTTCAGCAGATAAAATGTTGATAAATTCTTTTTTTGACTTTGCACCGAGCAACGCTTTAACGATCTTTTCATCTAAGAGAATCTTAGACAAGTTAGATAAAACTTCGAGGTGAATGTTATCTTTGGTGTCGGGTGCAGCAATCAGGAATAACAGCTTTACTGGCTCGCCATCAAGAGAGTCATAATCAACTCCATCTTTGATGACCATTGCTGCCAAACCTGGTTTGGAAACAAATTCACCTTTGGCGTGTGGGATAGCAATTCCTTCACCTGTACCAGTTGTCGACTCTTTCTCGCGCTTTAGTACTGCTTTTTTGTAGGCTGCGGGATCTTTGATGTTGCCGTTTTTAGCCATTAACTGACAGGCGGTGTCTAAAACATCTTTTTTGGAATTCGCACTGACGTGTAAATCAACGCTAGATTCGCTTAGTAAATCTCTGATTTTCATATAACTACTCCTTTCTTTTTCGAATATGATTATAGATCTCTAAGATTTTGTTTTTGGACGAAATATAATTCGAAAATGCTGTGGCTGAGCCTGCTGCTATCCCAAGTTCTAAAGCATCTTCGTAATTACCGTATTTTAAGTATCCAGCGATAAATCCACCGACTAGTGAATCTCCAGCCCCAACCGTTGATTTCATCTTTCCGGTAGTTGCTGGCTTGTTATATATATTTCCGTTTTCATCAATCATAATGGCGCCGTGTCCACCGCGGGATATGATTATATTTCTCGCTCCCATTTCAATTAATTGTTTGGCGGCGTCAATTATTTCTTCTGAAGAGTTTAGTTTTCTTTTCACTAATTCTTCTAACTCTTCCTGATTTGGCTTGATGAGGAATGGGTGGTATCTAAGCGTTGAAAGCAAAAGTTCTCCAGTTGCATCGACGATGATTTTTATGTTTCTTCCATCGAGGAACTCCATTATTCTTAAATACATATCCTTTGGAAGGGAATTTGGAATGTTTCCTCCAATAGCGAGGATATCGCCGCCTTTAATATTGTCTAACTTCTTAAAAAGTTCATCTATCTCTTTCTTTGAGATATCGGGACCATTGGCGTTTATTGCTGATTCGCGGTCGCTGTTAATCTTTACGTTTATGCGCGTGTTACCTTTAGTTTCTACAAAGTCGGTAGGTATTCCTTTTGTAGATAAACGCCTTGTGAGTTCCTTTCCAGTAAACCCAGCGATAAATCCAAGAGTTATCGACTTGTAATTCAGTTCTTTTAGGACTAGGGAAACATTTATTCCCTTTCCTCCAGCAACATACTTTTCCTTGACTGACCTATTGATTGCTCCATCTTTAAATGCTGGTACATCTAAGTAGTAATCCAGCGATGGTGAAAATGTTAATGTGTAAATCATAAACTATACCTCGATAATATTAGCGGATGAAAACTTGTTATCGCTGTCTCTATAATCAGTGATAATTGTTTTCCCATCTATTCCGGCGAATGATACAATAGAATTTTTATTGAATTTAGAAGAATTGACTAAAAATATACATTTATTTGAGTTGTCTATCGCAACTTTTTTAATGTGTGTCTCCTCTAAATCCGGTGTTGAAAAACCTTTGCTTGGCGTGACGCCATTCGCACCAAAGAAACCACAGTTGAAATTGAATTTAGAAATTGAATCGATGGCAATTGGTCCGATGGTTGCATCAGTTTTGATCTTGAGCTCTCCACCGATATATGTTGTGTCAATGTGCTTGTCCATCAAAACTTTAGCGATAGTAAATGAATTTGTCACCACCTTTGTTTTGACGTTTTTCAACTTTTTAGCTAAACACAAAGTTGACGAGCCAGCATCCAAGTAGATTGTCATGTTATCCTTGATCATTTTTCTAGCTTCTAGAGCCATTCGAATCTTTATGTTTTCATCGATTTTTTCTCTAGTGAGAAGGTTTTGGTCGGAAGTGAAAAAATCGCTGATGAGAATTGAAGATACTCCTCCTCTTTCTTTTATCAGCATGCCCTTCTTGGCAAGTTCGTTAACCGCTCTTCTCACCGTCGATTCAGAACAATTCAAAATGTTCTTCAATTCGCCGTAGCTCGCAAACCCTTTTGAATTGACTGAGTTAATGATGCTGGAAAATATATACGATTTAATCATTTACTTGTAAGGCCTTTCACTGAAAATAATTCTACAACAAAAAAATTTCAAAGTCTAGCAAAATATTTCAAAATATGTCAAAAACCTGATAAAAAATAGTGATTATGCGTGTTTTTAAGTTTTCTTTCTCATTTATTGAAATTATTTGAAAAGTTTTTAAGCTGATTAAACCTTGGACAATGAAGATATATTTATATATATTTAATCTTTATTTCTAGATGTATTTAAGTGATTGACTTATAAAAAAAACCAACTTTGATGTTGGCTTTAACGACTACAAATGATGGTAAATCCAGTGAGGCATCCCAAAGCGGTAGATTCTAATTAATTCTGTTAAAATGAGATAAAGGCCTATCCTTTTCAATCGGGAATGTATTTTTCAAAAGTTGACCAATCAAAAAAATGGGGATCATTTAAATAATAGTCATCTGAAATTGAAAAAGTAGATATATAGACCATTATCTAGCGGAACAAATTAAGCCTCGATGAATTTTGCTGCAGAATATTTATTATTTTCGTCTTTGTAGTTTGTAATAATAATCTTATTATCCAAGCTTGCGAAGGATACGATTGAATTCTTGTTAAACTTTGAGGAATTTATCAAAAATACGCTTTGAAGAGAATTTTTAATCGCGACTTCTTTGATATGGGCTTCTTCTAAATCCGGTGTTGAAAAACCTTTTTCTGGTGTTACACCATTTGCCCCAAAGAAACCGTAATTAAAGGTGAACCTCTGTAAGGCGTCAATGGCGAGGGGACCTATTGCCGCATCTGTTTTGAGTTTGATTTGCCCTCCGATAAGCACAGTGTTTATATACCTTTCAGTGAGCAGTTTAGCTATAGTAAATGAATTAGTAACAACAGTTATGTTTGTGTTGAACAACTCTCGGGCGAGATAAAGCGTTGAGGAACCAGCATCAATGTAGATGGTCATATCATCTTTAATTAGTTCTTTTGCCTTGCTGGCGAGTCTCTTTTTAATAGGAGCATCAATTCTTTCACGAGTGAGAAGATTTTGATCAGATGTGAAAAAATCTCCGATGATTAGGGATGAAGCACCGCCTCTTTCCTTGATTATTTTTCCTTGATTTGCTAACTCGTTGACCGCGCGTCTAACAGTTGATTCTGAGCAATTTAAAATACTGCTCAATTCGTGATAAGAAGCATAGCCTTTGGAATTGATCGTAGCAATGATGTTTGAGAATATATAAGACTTAACCATTTTTTGCTTCCTTTCTTCAATGTTAATTTTACATCAATAGTTTTTTAAAAAATAGCATAAATTTTCAAAACATTTCAAAAATTTGCATCAAAAGTCCAAATTAAGTTGAAAAAATGGTGAAAATTAGAAAAGAGGATGAGAATTATCTCTCATCCTCGAATATTAAATTAATAACTATTTTTATAAAATGATATCTTTTTCCTTTCGTCCATTGGATCTATTAGGCTTAAATTTAACTTCACCTTTAGATATAGCTCCAACCGGACAAACAAGTCCGCACAAGAGGCAACCGACGCACTTGTCGTGGTTGCACTTAGGTTGACGTTTTTCTTCATCCCATTCCATCGCTTGGTGAGCTCCGTCATAGCAGGAAATGACGCAGCGGCCGCAGCCGACACATTTATCTAAGTCAATATTCGGATAAACTTTGTATGTTCGATCGAGTTGCTCTGCCGGAATGATGTTATCGTTGGCACGACCGACCAAATCGGACAGTTTTTCGATGTTGTTGTCTTCCATATAGTGGAGCAAACCATCTTTCATGTCTTCAACAACGCGGTAACCGTATTGCATGATGGATGTGGTAACTTGAAGGTTGGAAGATCCGAGAAGGATGAATTCTAAGGCATCTTCCCAAGTTTCTATTCCACCGATACCAGAGATGGGAACGTTCTTTAATTTCTCGTTCATTCGCATCTGTTGAATGAAGCGAAGAGCGATAGGTTTGACAGCTTTGCCAGAATAACCAGAAATGGAAGATTTTCCATTGACTATAGGCATTCCGATATATTTGTCTAAATCGAGATTGGTGATTGATTTGACAGTGTTGATAGCGGAAATAGCATTGGCTCCACCTTCTAATGAAGCGATTGCAACTTCACACATATCCGTGATATTAGGTGTCATCTTAGCAATGATTGGAAGCTTTGAACCGCGCCTTGCAGCTGCGCAGTACTTGCGGCAAAGTTCAGGTGAACTACCGACATCACTTCCCATCGCGTGGGATGTCATTTGTGGACATGAGAAGTTGAGCTCGAGCATATCAGCTCCCGCTTTCTCCGACAATCTTGCTAATTCTTCCCATTCTTTTTCGTTTGCCCCCATGATTGATGATATGAGAACGCGATCGGGGTACTCCTTTTTCAATCTAGCAATGTCTCTCAAGTTATCTTCGAGAGGATGCTCAGCAATCTGTTCCATGTTTTTGAACCCGACAAACGGAGTATCTTCCTTATTTAAAATATCAAATCTAGGGGATACTTCATCAGCGATAAAGAAACCTATGGTCTTGAATACTATTCCACCCCAACCGGTGTCGTAAGCCTTTTTACACATGTCGTAACAGTTTCCGACAGGAGATGCGGATAGACAAAATGGATTGGGGAATTTAACTCCACAAAATTCAATCGAAAGATCTTTTTTCATCATTATTTGTCTCCTTCCAAAAGTGTATCGATAGCCGCAGCGACTTCTTTACCCTTTTTAACAGCGCATACCACAGTCTTATCGCCCTTGGCAATATCTCCGCAAACAAATACCTTAGGATCTGATGTGCGATATTCATCTAATGTTACGGCTTCGTTTTTGTCAAAGTCGACTCCGAGAGTATCATTTCCTTGGTACTGACCGATTGCAAGTATAATCAGGTCTGCTTTAATCTTGAGCAAAGCGTCGATTTTACGATGAGCGAAGACAACATTTTTATCAGATACTTCGATTGGTTTGTATCCATCGATGATAGATACTCCGAGCTTTTGAGCAGCCTCTAATTCCTTCTTGGATGCTCTGAATTCATCGAATTCTTCGTACACGACATCCGTCACATTTTTTACTCCAAGAATCTTGCAGGTGGTAACGACATCCATGGCGACATCTCCACCACCGATGACCAAAATGTTCGAAGGAAGTTCGACATTTCCGTCTGCCTCTTTAACTCGCTTCAAGAAATCGGTTGCCACTTCGACATTGTCGAGTGAGTTAAACATTGGCAATTTTTTACCGTAAGAGTAACCGATGGCAACTATAACGGCGTCGTTTTCTTTCTTGAGTTGTTCCATGGATATCGTTTCACCAACTTTGGTGTTGGTTATGAATTCGACATCCAAATCTTTAATTCTTTGAATTTCTTTATCTAATACTTGGTTTGGCAAGCGGTAGGTAGGAATGCCGTAGCGAAGATATCCGCCCAGTTTGCTTTCCTTCTCGTAAACTTTTACTTTATAACCCATCACAGCAAGGCTTGCACTTGCTTGCAAGGCGGAAGGACCGCTGCCGACAATGGCAACTTTCTTTCCGTTAGCAGGTCCTTTTTTAAGAATCTGCATATTTAATTTTTCTTCCTGATCGGTTATGTATCTTTGAATACGGCCGATATCGATGGGATCATCTAACCCGGCTCTAACACAACCTTTTTGACAGTACTTTTCAGTAGGGCAGACTCGAGCGCAGATTGAACCGAGTGCGTTGTTGAGTCTGATAGTCGTAGCGGCTCCTTTAAAATTTCTAAAGCGAGCACTTCTAATAAACTTGGCAGGATTTGTTCCTGCTGGACATTCTTTCGAACAAGGAGCATCCAAGCACAACATGCAGCGTGATAATTCAGATGTGATGTTGATTGGCGTGTATCCTTTTTCTAGAGATTCAGTGTATTTTTCCGACATATAATATCTCCTATTATCTTCACGTTCTACCGTGAAACAATATATTAACATTTTGAGTAACCGCTTTCAATCACGTATATGTAATATATTATTTATTTATATATGTCTCTAAAAAACCAATAAAAAAATATATTTAATGGAAAATATTAATAGTCGTGAAATTTGTAAAAATAAGAAAAAATGATATGTATAAAAAAATTATGAATATTTATAAAATTTAAATTAAAATAAAAAAAGCCTAAGATTAGGCATTTTTTTTGATTAGTGGTGACCCGCTGGAGATTCGAACCCCAGACCCCTTGATTAAAAGTCAAGTGCTCTACCAACTGAGCTAGCGGGTCAAATAAGTTTTTATTATGGCTGGGGCAACTGGATTCGAACCAGTGCATAATAGAGTCAAAGTCTATTGCCTTACCACTTGGCTATGCCCCAACAATAAGTGGTGGAAGAA
>JBAYAI010000038.1:0-13482 GCA_041669865.1 Bacilli bacterium
AGGCGCAGACAACGGCCTTAAGTTAATAGACTTAAAGGATAAGGACTGCGATGATGAAGATTGGGATAAACTAATCGATCAAATGTCAGTCGAAGAAATCGGTTCTTTGATTGGTGTTGGAGGATTTGGTACATCCGCAATCGATTCTATTGTCTATCCTGGAACGAAGGATCAAGACGGTCCTGCTGGAATTTCAGGAGCTTTCTACGGCGGAAAATCTGGAATGTCTTATCCATCCGAGGTTGTGTTAGCTTCAACTTGGAATGAAAATTTATTGGAAGAAATGGGAAAATGCATCGGTGAAGATGCTCTTTCTACCAATACAGTTGGCTGGTACGCCCCGGGTTTAAATACTCATAGAACTCCTTACGGCGGAAGAAACTACGAATATTTCTCCGAAGATGGTTTCCTTGCTGGAAAACTTGCTGCAAGAGAAATTCAAGGAGTAAAGACAAAAGGTGTCGTTGTATATGCAAAGCATTTTGCTCTCAATGATCAAGAATTACACAGACATGGAATTTGTATTTTCAGCAATGAGCAAGCAATCCGTGAAGTATATTTGAAATCATTCCAATATGCTGTTGAAGATGGAGAAGCGACAGGAGTCATGTCCTCTTTCAATAGAATTGGATGTACTTGGACTGGAGCACATAAAGGTTTGTTGACTGAAGTATTAAGAAATGAATGGGGATTCAAAGGATGCGTTGTTACTGACTATGCAACCAGTTCCGATTGGATGCCATTAACCGCTGGATTGGAAGCCGGAAACACTCTTTGGTTGTACACAGAAGAGGGAATGTATGATGACAAATTTGTCAACTTAGCAAATACGGATAAATATTTGTTGCAGCTAGGCAAACAAGCTTGTCACGATATCTTGTATTCATACGTCAACAGCTCGGCAATGAACGGTTATACCTCTGATGTTACAAATTTAAGCAAGACTATTCCTTGGTGGAAACCAACCATTATTGCTATCGACGTTTTCAAAGGTATATTAGCTGCGGGCTGTATTACAATGCTCGTTCTCAAAATTAGAGAACAAAAGGGAGAAAAAGATGAATCTAAAAAAGCGTAAGATCATCGGCGGAATTGCAATATTAACAATTCTAGCCACCTCATCATGCACTGATGGAAGCAGTGTCCTATCCGAAATTGCATCTAGTGCAAATACGGAAGAGGTTGACAACACTGTATTCAATATTTCCTTTGAAAAATCCTCGGAGATTGATAACACTTTTGGAGGAGTGTTATCAATCGACAAGGACAGTAAAACAATTGATAGAGATATTAAAAATTACAAGTTGTACTGGGGAAATGACGAGGGAAAACTTGACGATTATACACAATTAAGTACTGTTTCAGCAATTTCAACCAATGTCGAAGTTACTTTCCCCGACAATCTTGCTATTCCTGAAGAAGCCACAAAGCTATATGTTGATGGGACGAGTCGAAAAGGCGAAGTTTTGAAGACCAAAACGTTTGATTTGACAACATATAAAGAAGAATCAAATTTGTTATTTGAATTCCCTGTTATCAGCGATCAGCAAGTTACGTATAAGAATGGAAACTTCTACAATAAGACTGTTGCTGCATACAAAGATATTATCGAAACTGCTCCAAATAGAGCTTTTATTTTCAGCAATGGAGATACGGTGGACAAAGGTATTACAGAATATTACGAGGCATCCGAAGATGCTGTGAAAGAAGCCTTTGGGGACGAAGATCCAAATATTTACTATTCAATAGGCAATCACGAATATATTCCGACTAGCAATGACACTTATGAAAATTATACTGATCTAGCTTACCAGTACACTAATATTTCCGAGATGAACAGTGGAAAACCTTACTACAGTTTTGTAAAGAATAATTCACATTTTATCGTTCTCGGGACGACATCTATGCCGGAAAGTTTAGGTGGAAATGACCAATGCAGTGAAAATTTGGGAGATGAACAAATCGAATGGTTCGCTGAGCAAATGGAAGAAGCTGCCAAGACCAACAATCCTATTTATGTATTTTCACATGCCCCTTTGAAGGATACAGTCTCTGGTTCGCTTACTGAATATGGCCAAACTTGGTATGGTTTTAGTGATGAAGAAGATGCTAAACTTAGAAATATTTTGAAGAATTATCCTCAAACCTTACTGTTTTCATCACACACTCACTGGTGCTTCGAGAGTGAGAATCCTTACTATATTGACGACAACAATGTGAGCTATTTTAACACCGCGGCTATCGCATATCTTTGGCAAGGCCACAACAGCGGCTACATATACGATGGAACCTATTCTGACACAAAGGGAAGTCAAGGTTTATATGTCAAAGTCTACGCCGACTACGTTGAGATAAAAGGTAGAAACTTTTCCGACAAAAACGGCGATACTTCATGGTACTCTAACTATCAAGTTATCATTCCAAATAAAACAACGATTAACAATTAATCAAAGAATATAAATCGCTTATTTATTGGCAATACATTGCGCTTATGTATCTGTTCTTTTTGCGATAAAAAAATGCAAGGAACGATGGAAAACATATATGAAAGTTACTCATTGATAGATTAGTAACAAAAATAACTTTTGCGCTGTAGTGTCAATCAAGTAAGCGGTTTTATCATGATATATTAAAGATGCGATGCTGATTGTGATGGTTGTTTAGGCGTTATTAGATTTATAAAAGCAAGAATTTTCTAAGTCGACAAATTTTTTAAGAGGGGATTTTTGCAACAATACAAAATAAAAAATTAATATATATAAGGAGAATTTTCGTGAAATATAAAGACATAATTAAGGATATGTCATTACAACAAAAAGCAAGTTTAATGACTGGCAAAAACTTTTGGGAAACGCGCGATATTGAAGAAGAAGGAATACCATCTATTTTTCTTTCGGACGGTCCACACGGACTGCGAAAACAAGCGGGATCGGCCGACCAATTAGGTTTGAATGAGTCCATTCCTGCAGTTTGTTTTCCCACCAGTGCCACAATGGCTAATACATGGAATGTTGAATTGGGCGAAGAAGTTGGAAAGCGTTTGGGAAGCGAAGCTGTAGAGCAAAAAGTTAGCGTGCTTCTCGGGCCAGGAATAAACATGAAGAGAAATCCTCTTTGTGGAAGAAACTTCGAATATTTTTCTGAAGATCCAATTTTAGCAGGAAGAATGGGAGCGAGTTATATCCGTGGAATCCAATCTAATGGAATTGCTTCCTGCGTTAAACATTTTGCTTGCAACAACCAAGAAGAAAGAAGAATCGTTGCTGATTCAGTTGTCGATGAGCGCACCTTGAGAGAAATATATCTCACCGCTTTTGAAATTGCCGTGAAAGAGGGTAAAACTAAAGCTTTGATGTCTTCGTACAATCTAGTAAATGGAACATATGCCAACGAGAATCAACATTTGCTAAAAGACATACTGCGCAAGGAGTGGGGATACAAAGGTGTTGTCGTTACCGACTGGGGTGGAGACAACGACCGCGTTGAAGGAATTAAAGCGGGTAACGAACTTGAGATGCCCGGTTGCAAAGATACTTCAAAGGATATTGTTGAGGCTGTTAAAGCGGGAAAATTAAAGGAAAAGGATCTCGACGAATGTGTCGATCGCCTCTTAGACTTGATATTTAAAACCGTTAGTAAAAAGAAAGAAAAAGATAATATCTACGATTATGCTAAGGACCATACTTTTGCAAAAATATGCGCTGAAGAGTCGACTGTCCTTTTAAAAAATGAGAATAATATTCTCCCCATCGTTGGGAAAAAGAAGGTAGGAGTCATTGGTGAGTATGCTGAAAACCCAAGATATCAAGGGGCAGGCTCTTCAATTGTTAATTCCATAAAAGTTGACACTCATTTAGAAAAGCTTAGAAAGTCTAGTTTGGATATCATCGGTTATGAACCAGGGTTTAAAAGATATGGACAAAAGAGCAAAAGACTTATAAATCGTGCGAAAAAACTCGCTGCAAAATCCGATGTTTTACTGGTCTATTTAGGATTGGATGAAGTGAGTGAAGCGGAAGGAATTGATAGATCTAATATGAAGCTTCCGCAGAATCAAATAGATCTTTTGAAAGAATTGGCTGAAGTCAATAACAACATTGTTGTCGTTCTGTCTTGCGGGTCGGTTATCAACCTTGAATGGGACAAGTATACAAAGGGATTGATTCACGCCTATTTAGCTGGAGAGGCTGGAGCGGAAGCAATCGTAGAGATAATAGAAGGAAAAGTTGTTCCTTCAGGAAAATTAGCTGAAACATATCCCGTGAAATATGAGGATGTTGCTTCTTCAGACAATTTCCCTTCGCACAAGAAAACAGTCGAGTATCGCGAGGGACCTTACATTGGATATCGCTATTTCCAAAAAGCCAATATTCCTGTGAAATATCCATTTGGATATGGGTTGTCATATACAGAATTCAAATACTCAAATATAAAAGTTACTGATGAAAAAGTTAGTTTTACAGTCGAGAATGTGGGCGACTATGATGGAAAGGAAATTGCTCAACTATACGTCAGTAAGAAGAATTCAAGAATCATTAGACCTTTGAGAGAATTGAAAGGCTTCAAAAAAGTATTTGTAGAAAAAGGTAAGAAAGTTAATGTCACTATCAACTTTGATGAGTATACTTTTAGATACTTTGATCGCAAATTGAATAAGTGGTGTGTAGAGGATGGAGAATACAATATTGAGATTGGTAAGTCCAGCGAAGATATCGTACTTTCTAAAACTATTGTGAGGGAAGGAACTGTTCCTTCTTACAACGATGCTGAAGAACTTCCAAATTATTATAAAGGAACGGTTAGAAATGTATCTGATGATGAGTTTAAAAATCTAATCGGAAGAGAAATACCAAAATCGAATTTAGATTTTATCAAGAAAAATCGTATTGAAGTTACTTACAATACTACCATAGATGAATTAAAATATGCCAAAGGATGGACAGGTCGGTTAGTTTCACACTCAATTAACTTTGCGATAAAAGCCTTGAGATTCTTTGGAAAAAGGTCATCGGCAAATACCTTGCAAATGGGAATGCTTCACCAACCAGTTCGAGGAATATCTCGCATGAGTGACGGAATGATATGCTGGGGCTCGTTAGAAGGAATCATAATGATGTTTAACGGACACTTTCACAAGGGACTTCACAAGTTCTTTAAGGAGAGACGACTTGATAAAAAGCTGACAAAAAAAAGCGGAAAGGAATAAAGTTATCATGACTAAAGAACAAAAAATTCTCAGGAAGAAAGAAAAGCAAGCCGAAAAGGAAAAATTATCGAAGATGTCCAAGCAGGAGAAAGAAAAATATTTGTCGGAAAAGAAAGCTAAGCGCTTTGCCGAAGCTGAAGCTAAATATCAAGAGTATGAAACCAAATATTTAGCAAAAGTCGAAGAAAAGAAGCAAAAAAAGTTAAATGCTTGGTCGAGATTTTGGTTCAAATTAGGCCAAACTTCATTTTTCCAATGGTTTAGGAAAACATGGAAAAGATTTGCGTTTCATCATCCGGAAGGGTCGAAACTTATCTATCAAGTTTTCTATTTTATTGTCTTCAGCGAAGGTGTGACAATATGGCAGTATTTACTTTTAACCTTCCTGCCTATGCTACTTGGAATAGAACTAGCCGGGACTGAATTTATGTGGCCTTCAATCAGCATGGGCGTGCATAATGGAACTGAATTGTTTTACAATATTTTGGGATATACTGTTAACTATGATTCGGCAGGAAATGTTATTTACGGTGGTGGATTAGGATACTTTATTGCCTTTGAAATTGCTACCTTTACTGCCCAGTGCATTAACTTCCCACTTCAGCGAAACATCACATATAAATCCCATGGGAATCCCTGGTATCAAGCTATGTGGTATTTTATTGGTTGGATTCTCATCTCACTAGCGTGTAACGCTATCAACGGAGCATGGATACCTTTTGCTCAGTTATATTTATCGCCAGCAGTTTACAACTTATTGGTCATGTTTGCTACTGGAGGAATATCTATGGTTATTTTCTTCTTTGTCTTCCGGATCATTTTCCCTGAAGGTGAACCAAAAAAAGAAAAAAATATCAACAAATAACTGCCTCGTGCTGTTAAACTAAATGGTAATGCTTTGAAGCGTTATCATTTTGATCGTTTTGAAAGGATTCATACTATATGGAAAAACTAGTTACATTTTGTGTTCCATGTTACAATTCTCAAGATTATATGGAAAAATGCATTGAATCGCTCTTAATTGCCGAAAAAGAAGCGGAGATAATCATCGTTGATGATGGTTCAAGAGACGCTACCGCCGATATAGCAGATTCCTATGCCGAGAAATACCCGGACATAATAAAGGTTATTCATCAACCAAACAAAGGACACGGCGGAGCAGTCAATGCTGGGATAGCAAATGCATCCGGTTTGTATTTTAAAGTGGTTGATTCTGATGATTACTTAGAAAAGAGCGCCCTGAAAAAATTGATCGATACCATTGCAAGTAATCACAAAGATGGAAAGGACGTCGATCTGTACATTACTAATTACGTATACGACCACATATATGACAATACGCAAAAGATTGTCTCATATGAAAATGTTCTACCAGTCGAAAAGAAAGCAACCTTTGATTCGATGAAGAAGTTTAAGTTATCTAAGGTCCTAATGATGCATTCGTTGTTATATAAGACAGAAGTACTTATCAAGTGTGGAATCAAGCTTCCAGAGCACACCTTCTATGTCGACAATATCTACGCTTATGTTCCTCTTCCCTATGTCAATAGTATTTACTATTTGAATGTGAATTTATACTACTACTTTATTGGAAGAGAAGATCAATCCGTAAATATGAAAAATTTTGTGAAGCGTTACAAGCAGCAAAATAGAGTTATGAGAATTATGTATAGAGCTTATAGCTACGATGAAATAATGAAGATGAACAAGAACTTGAGAAGATATATGTTCCACGATTTATCGATAATAAACTTGAACACTATGATGTTTATGATTGGATCGAAAGAGAACGAAAAAGAGCGCAAAATGGAATATAACAACTTACAAAAAGAGTTTAAGTTGTCAGACCCTAAACTCTATAGGAAACTCAAGTACCGCTCCTATTTTGCTCTGATTTCAATCTATCCTTGGGAGATGAAGAGATACTCTTTACTAATTGGTTACAAGACAGTTTGTAAATTAGTAAAAGTTGGATGATTAATTAGCTTTTCTATTTGTTTAACTCTTCCTTGCAAAAATTTAGTGCGTGTTTGATTACAAGGTCCATGTTGAGATATTTATATAATCCAAGTCGTCCTCCAAAGGCGACTTTTTTTTGGGCTTTTGCTTTCGAAAGGTACTGTTGATAAAGCTTATTATTTCTTTCATTGTTGATGGGATAGTATGGCTCTAATCCTTCTTTCCAAGTTACTGGATACTCTTTTGTTATAACAGTCTTAGTAGAAGCGGCACCTTCAAAGTGCTTGTGCTCAATAATACGAGTGTATGGAATCTCGAATTCGTTGTAGTTTATAACGGCATTACCTTGATAATTATCGGTATCGAGAATTTCTTCCTCAAACCTTAGAGAACGGTATTCTAGTTTTCCCAACGAATAATCAAAGTACTCATCTATGCATCCAGTGAAGATGATTTTATCGGCAATTCCCTCATATTTTTGTCTTTCCGCAAAGAAATCTGTATTCAGTCTAACCTCAATTCCATCGAGCATCCTTTCAACTATTTGAGTGTAACCACCGATAGGAATTCCTTGATAGAGATCACTGAAGTAATTGTTGTCAAATGTGAATCTTAGAGGCAAACGCTTGATGATAAAAGCTGGTAATTCAGTTGCCTTTTTTCCCCATTGCTTTTCTGTGTAGCCTTTTATCAGTTTTTCATAAACATCTCTTCCGACTAGCTTCAAGGCTTGCTCTTCAAGATTTTTCGGGGCGGAAATGTTTTCTTTGGCAATTTGTTCTTTGATGATTGCTTTAACTTTTTGAGGGTTTTTCTCTCCCCATAATTCATAAAATGTATTCATATTGAAAGGTAATGAGTAGAGCTTACCGCGAAAGAAACCTTTTGGTGAATTGGTGAATCTATTGAATTTGGCGAACTGATTTACATATTTCCACACTTCTTCATCAGAAGTATGAAAAATATGTGCCCCATACTTGTGAACGTTGATTCCTTCTATTTTTTCAGTATATATATTTCCAGCTACGTTATTTCTTTTCTCGATAACGAGCACTTCTTTTCCTGCTTTTTTCGCTTCATGAGCAAAGGTCGCGCCATACAAGCCGGCTCCAACCACTAGGTAATCGTAATGTTCCATAGATGTCTCCTAACCTTTTGTATATTATAGCAAAAAAAGTATGGTCAATCTAAAAAAATCCGATTCTTGAATATCAAAAAACCGCGAGAGAAAATTGCAATCGCGGTTGTAATAATTAGTCTATTTATTGTACAAGTCAACTAACTTGTCAATTAGTTCTTTGGTTTCAACTTCATTTCTTTCAGCATTGTATCTCGACATAAGCTTGACTGGAGTATTTATGATATTCATATTTGGCATTTTCGAGATTAAATCGATGACACGCTTGCCACTGACTGGTGCCCAAGTTCCGTTCTCGATGATAGCAACATTCCTATTTTGAACGTTTAAGGCGGCCATATCGTGAAGGAAATTCTTCATTATTGGATACAAGTTTGCATTGTAAGTTGTAGCCGCAATTAAGATATTTTTTACTCGGAAAACCTCGGATATCAAGAAAGTTAAATCTGTCTTAGAAACATCGTACATCTTGATATTCTTAACTCCGCGTTCAGCTAATTTAGTTGCAATGTCGTAACAAAAATCAGAAGTGTGATTGTAAAGAGTGTTGTAAATGATAATAATATCGTTTGATTCAGGAAGGTACTGGCTCCAAAGGCTGTATCTCTTTAATAGTAGGTCAAAGTGAGAACGCCAAATTACACCGTGAAGAGGGCAAACCATCTTGATATCTAAGTCGCTTACTGAATCGATGGATTTGCATACAAATTTACCGAATTTACCGATGACATTGGCATAGTATCTTCTTTGTTCTTCGAAGAAATAGTTGTCTAAAGTTATCTCATCGTCGAACAAGTTACCAAAGTTTGCTCCAAAGCTTCCAAAGGTGTCCGCTGAGAATAAAATCTTTGAATATTCGTCGTACACGAACATTACTTCAGGCCAGTGGACAAATGGTGCGTTGATAAATTTAAAACTGTGCTTTCCGCTGGAGAATTTTGATGAGGGATCAACAATTATTGTCTTGTCCTTCATATCTCTTCCTAAGAAATTATTTAACATCTTTAGGCTAGTCTTATTTAAAACAATGGTCACTTCCGGATGTCTCACAAGCAAATCTTCGATGGCTTCCGTGTGATCAGGCTCCATGTGGGTGATAAAGAGATAGTCCAATTTACGATCTCCGAGAGCATTTTCTAAATTAGTGAAAAAAAGACTTAAAATAGATTTGTCTGCCGTGTCAAATAAAACGGTTTTTTCATCAAGCAACAAATAGGAATTGTAAGCCATTCCTCTTGGGGTCGGAATAAAGTTCTCAAAAGTCGGTTCTCGCGAATCGCTTCCTCCAACGTAAATGATATCCTCGGTGATTTTTCTAGTAGCCATAATTATTCCTCCACATACAACTAATATACTACATATATATAATTTATTATAAAAGGAAATTGATAATAATTGTTTTTGTACATCAGTAACTTTTAACTCAAAAAAACAGATTGCTTTTACCAGTTAGCTATATTTTATTACAAATAGAGGCTGATGAAGACATAAGATGAGACTAAAACTTTACAGGGACAAATTTATATACTATTATCACAGTAGAGGTAAAATATTAATCATTTGTTTTCATCTTCTTTTGCTGCATGGATAATTGTTCGACATTGTCTAATAAAAGAAGGACAAAGGAGACTAACCATATGAAAAATACTGATTGGTATAAGGATGCGGTTATATATCAAATATATCCACGGTCTTTTTGCGACTCTAACAACGATGGATTTGGTGATATAAAAGGAATAATATCCAAGCTTGATTACTTGAAGGAACTCGGGGTGAACTGCGTTTGGCTTTCTCCCATTTACGATTCTCCCCAGCAGGATAACGGATATGATATTTCTGATTACTACAAAATATATCATCGATTCGGAACAATGGATGATTTTGACTTGATGCTATCCGAGATGCACAAGCGAGGCATTCGCCTAATAATGGATTTAGTTGTAAATCACACTTCAGATCAGCATCACTGGTTTAAAAAAGCAATAGCAGATCCAAAATCCAAGTACCACGACTACTACATATTTAAAGAAGGAAGAAAAAATGGGAAAAAGCCTCCAAATAACTGGACTGGTTTTTTCGGTGGTACAACCTGGGAAAAAGTAAGTGGCTCAAGCGAGTATTATCTTCATCTTTTCACGAAGGGACAACCGGATTTGAACTGGGAAAATCCTGAAGTGAGAAAAGAAGTTAAAGATATAATGACCTTTTGGTTTGAGAAAGGAGTAGATGGATTTAGATGTGATGTCATCACTCTTATTAGCAAAAAACAGGATTTTAAGTCGCGTTTTCCAACATTGGCTCTATGTGGAAAAGACGCATTTGTCAACGGACCTCGGCTCCACGAGTTTTTGCAGGAATTAAATAGGGAAGTGATCTCTAAATATGATGTCATGACGGTAGGAGAAACAGTTTTTTCTTCACTTAAAGAAGCTAAGAAGCTAGTCGACCCTAAGCGCAAAGAGCTGACGATGATTTTCAACTTTGATCACACCGATACCGATAACCATATGGGTGTAAAATACTTAAAGAAAAAATTTAAAGTTAAGAATTTGAGGAAGGTAGTCCGAAAGTGGCAATATGGATTGCGCGGCTGCGGTTGGAATTCTCTCTTTATCGAAAATCACGATCAACGGAGGAGTGTTGGACGTTTTGGGACTAATGAAAATTATAGGAAAGAAGGAGCCAAGATGCTCGCAACCCTATATTTCTTTTTGCAGGGAACACCCTTTATATACGAGGGTCAGGAGATTGGAATGACCAATGCTCACTTTAAATCTATAGATGAAATAATGGATATCGAATCTCACAATATGGATAATATTGCTAAATCTAATAGATTATTAGGCATGTTGATGAAAGATACGATTCTCGAAGTTTCACGAGACAATGCAAGAACTCCCATGCAGTGGGATGACAGCGAATATGCAGGTTTTTCCAAAGCTAAACCATGGTTGAGAATTACTCCAAATTACAAGACTATAAATGTCAAAGAGAGCTTAGCAGATGCTGATTCTATATTTCATTACTATCAAAAATTAATTAAGTTTAGAATTGGAAATGAAATTATTAAAAATGGTACTTATCACGAGATCTTGACTAATTATAAAAAACTTTTCGCATACCAAAGAATATATAAGGGAAAAGAATTAGTCGTCTTTTGTTCCTTTTATCAAGAGGACAAGAGAATAAAGGGGATGAAAAAGTACATGACAGGAAAGTTGATACTTTCAAATTACGAAGGGAATACATCGGATATATTAAAACCTTACGAATGTCGTGTTTATTATCGTTAATTGTGAGATTTGAACATTCACTGAGTTTGATTTATTAAATCAAACTGAAGAAAGGAATTTAAAATAGTGAAACTGAAAGGTTTGGGGGTTCTATTCAGGTGACAAAGTCCCGAGTAGAACAAAGTGGCTTTATTCCGTAACTGCCGTTGGAAGAGATGCTTCGTATGTCTTGGTGAGCTTGTTTTTACTCACCTATATTCAGTATTCTGGAATTCTCACACCTGGGGGAGATACAACTTCTTACGTGGCTATGTTCAGCGTCATTTCAGGTTTGGTTATTGGCTATCGCATATTCGATGCTTTGAACGATCCTTTGATGGGAGTAATCATCGAAAAATGCCACTTTAAAACAGGCAAGTATAAACCTTGGATTCTCATAGGTGCTGTATCAAATACTATCGTTGTTCTTTGCTTATTTGTGGTTCCGCAATATGTATCAGCCCTTCAGGGGTGGGGATATGTTTGGTGGTTTGCTATCTTCTACCTTTTGTGGGGAATAACATACACTATGAACGACATTGCTTACTGGGCGATGTTACCTTCCCTTACAAGTGAAGAAAAGCAGCGGGCAAGCATCACGACTATCATGGCAATATTTTGCTCACTAGGTCAATTTGCTGTTGCGGGGTTGACGCCAATAATATCGGGAACTTTCGGGTACCAAAGTTCATATAGAGTTATTGCTATTTCCGTTCTTTCTCTATTCTTGATTCTACAAATTATTCTATATTTCTTTGCCCCAGAACATTTGCGAGATATTGCTGAAGAAAAAAGGAATGCCGCTCCTAAGTTCAAAGACTTGTTCGGTATTATTAAGCGAAACGACCAAGCACGGTGGATAACTATCATATTTTTTATATATTACACTAGCTCTGGAATTCTCAATGCGTTAGGAATTAACTATTTTTACTTTGCGGTTAACTACACCGTTGGCTCCTCAGTTATGACATATTTTACAATTGTTTACGGAGTTGGGGTTATTCTTTCTCAGTTTTTATTTCCTCTCTTAAATAAAAAATTTACGCGTTCTCAACTGTGGAACATATGCGTTGTTGTTAATTTGATTGGATATACTGCATTTTTTGTTTACGGATTGCCTCTAAATAGTGGTGCATATCTATCTGTCAATCCACTTTCAACTTCTGGTGGATTGAATCCTTTGTACATTCTTCCTCTATTCATTATAGGAATAGCTATCTTTTCTTCGCAGGGAGTAATGGGTTTGATGCTGATAATGATGATGGCAAATACAATTGAATACAATGAGTGGAAATTTGGAGAAAGAAAAGAAGCAGTTATTTTTTCTTTAAGGCCTTTGACCGCTAAGTTAGCTAGTGCTATCCAACAAGGCGTTTTATATTTATTCTTAATTATTAGCGGTTTGCTCAGTATCGTCAGCACCATATCTACATATCAGCAGGAAGTCGCTATAGGTGAAACTACGACTGAAGTTATAAACGATTTGTGCAATGTTGCTACTTCACAGGCGAGCGCTTCGAGTGTTTGGATATATAAATTAGGAGTAGCTGTTGTTCCTATGCTTCTGATTTTGATTACATATATATTGGTAAAAAAGCATTACAAGATAGATGAAAAGACATACACTTCGATATGTAAAGATATAAAAGAGAGAAAAGAAAAAAGAGATAGGTAGGGCTATATAAAGCATTACAAAATACTATTTAAGTTTTAATTTGTTTCTGATTGCTAGCCCTTTTTTAATGTCTCATTAAATAGAAAGAGTTTCCAAAATCCAAATATATTATTAAATAATAAAGGATATGAGGTTTTCTCATATCCAGAAAGTATGTTTTATTGAATTAAAATTACAGTTAATTATTTTGTAATATCGCATTATTTTTTTGAGAAAATCTAAATGGTTTTAT
>JBAYAI010000039.1:0-13402 GCA_041669865.1 Bacilli bacterium
ACATATGGAACGTAAGTCTTTACACCTTTGTTCTTCATCAAATCAACGGAGCAAGACTGAGCGCGGAATTCCTCGCGCCGGTGAACCACACTGACGGATTTCGCGATAGGCTGAAGCATCAAAGCTTCATCAACAGCGGAATCACCTCCGCCCATGATTACGACATTCATATCTTGAAATATATATTTATCCTTGACGGAGTAATAGATATTTGTAAAGAGTTCTTCTTTCTCCAGTCCCATCTTTCGCGGAGTAGATTTGCCCATTCCCGTTGCAATCAGCACCGTCTTAGTTTCATAAGTATTAGCATCGGTCTTCAAAATGTATCCGTGTTCGCCTTTTTGACACTGCAAAACAGTCTCGTTCACTTTGATATCCAAGCGATTAGCCCGGCTGTTATTTTGCCTGAGCAAGGCGGCAACGAAGTCTTCAGCCGTCACCGAATCAAACCCTGGAACATCAATGATGCTCTTCTGCGGATATAAATTCGACAGTTGTCCTCCAATGATATCTCTCGACTCCAATACAACACCTTTCAAGTTGTGCAACGAAGCCAAAGTCGAAGCGTACAAGCCAACTGGACCCGCACCAATAATTACAATATCTAACATATTCCCTCCTAATTAAACGTAATTTATTCGTTCTCTTTTCCCTTTTAATTATCACATATATAAATATCACATGCCAACTTTATGCTAAAGGGTTTATCACCTGTTTTCTTCAATAAATAAAAAGAGCGCTAATTAAATCCAGCGCTCCTAAAATTATTTTCTTTATTTTCTAATCGTTTTTGATACTTTTTTTCTTGAAAGATAAGTACCCGTATACTCCTAATATTCCCGCTAGACAGGTGTTGAAGATAGCTCCAATCAATTCGCTGATGCTAAGCGCATCACCAGCGGATATAGCCATATCGATGACGGTGGCTAAATAGAATATAAAGCCTATTGTTCCGATAATCATGAAGCAATAGGATCCGATAAGAGCGTCAACTCTACCTCTTTTCAAATCGACCAGCGCTATGATGCTAAAGGTCAAAATAATTAAACCGACTAACATCAATACTATATAAAATTTGCTTCCGTGAGTGTCTCTCCCCCAGGCTCCGCTTTCAACTGTAAAACTCAAAATGAAAGATACGAGTGCGTAAATGTAAGTTATAGCACCAGTGACTATGCCGAGAATACCTTTGCTTTTCATACTACTTGTCTCCTTTATTATTATTGCTTACTCGCAGGGAGTAGCTATCAGGTTCGGTGAGAAATTCTGAATATTTATAGGCGATAAATATCACAATTGCCATCGAGAGAACGATGCAAGGTACCATATATGCTCCGTTGTAAACGAACGAAAAGAGAAGCGGACTCGAAATTCCCCAAGTGGGTTGAAAATCGTTCGACCAAAAGAGAACACCAGACAGCACGTGTGATAGCAATTTCAAGATACCACCAAGGGTGCAACCGTAAACAATAGCAAGAATCTTACCTTTGTTGTTACTGGAGCGATCGAACATACCCTTGAACAGACCGGCAAAGGCGACTAAAGGATAGGCGACAACATAGTCTAGAGCAACCTGAGCAAACGCCTTATACCAAACATCAGCGATGGAGTAAAACCCATCCGCCAAGTCGAGAAGACCCATGATCAAACCGACGAGCAAAGCCGGAAAGAATCCTCTCCTGTACGCTACTATGTAGACGCACACCATCGCTATTCCTATGCTTCCGCCATTTACAAATAGCGGTGCGGAATAAGCTCCGGCTAAAAAATCGAGAACATAGCCCAAGGCAGCAAAGATCGCCACTTCAGCCATTGTTCTAATAGAGAATGTTTTTTTCATTTTTTATTTACCTCCAAACATTCTGTCAAACAAGACTAGCGGATAGAAATAAATAAAAAATATCTATTGTTCCTACGCTAGAATTACCTAGATCAGGTTAAGGGTCGTTAACTTAATAACTTCTCAGCACGAGGCTCCCCTCAATTGACTTATATATTCTAGCACTATTGTGATTTTTTTCAACTTATTAATGATCATCTTTCGACTGAATCACCAGCAACCGCCCGGACAGCAAATCAATTTGTCCTTTCTTTTTTGGCAAAATTTCATTTGAAATTCCTAAAGAGTCAGATGCCTCCAATCGATATTCGTTTAGAGGATATTTAAAATTTTTTAACGTCACCATTGCATCTTCTAATGCAAAAATCGAAGTGTATTTGTAACTTGAGTCGAGTTCAAACTCCGGCTCGCGTTCAGCGTCGAGAGAATATATCCGCGAGTAGTCATCAATCATCTCCACTCTCGGATCGCTCTTCAGGATATTTAAAGTGGCGAGAAAGTGCTCAACTCTCTTTCCTTGAATTCCTCCAAGAATCGAAATTTTATCGCAGTCATCCACGAGGTTGTAAGCGCAGTAAGTATCCGTCTCATCCTTAACGGGGTTCAATTTGATCACTCGCTTGACCTTAGAGTAAATCTTTTTCAACTCATTTTGACTCACTGAGTCAAAATCTCCGACCGCAATGTCGAGTTTGACCTTAGCCTTGATCGCTAGCAAGCAACCTCTTTCCACTCCAATATTGAAGCTGTTTTTTAAGTTGAATCTATTTAGATTAACATTCTTCCCAATGATGATTGCTGCTTTTTTCATGTGTTAAAACCTCTTGCTTTTCTAATTAAAATATACATCATAAACACCATTCTAAAAAGAAATTTCTCCGTTTATGCTATTTCGATTATCAACTTCATTCGGTAAATGCTAATATAGATATATATCTAACTCAACGGAGAGCAAAGTGAAAGAAATAAGTGAAAAGAAAAGAAAAATAATACGCGGATCCATCACCTTAATTCTTTTAGTAGCATTTTTTTCCGCCATAATTTTAGTTTTATTTAAAAGTGGAATCTTCTCCAGCGAAAATCCTGTTGAAGATATAAAGAAACTGATTGAGATGTATCCAAATTCATCCTATCTCAGCTATATATTAATCCAATATCTCCAAGTTGTCATTCTCCCGATACCAGCTGCAGTAACCACAACTGCTGGAGTTGTTGTCTTTGGAGCTTGGAAAGCTTTTTGGCTGTCATACTTTGCCTGTATGCTTGGAGCCTTAACCACTTTTTTTATCGGGCGCTCCCTCGGAAAGAAAGTCATCGCTTGGATCATCGGAAAGGATGATTTGATAAAGTGGTCGAAAAAACTGGCAGAAGGAAAGTACTCTTATTTTTTGATGATGCTCTTTCCCTTTTTCCCTGACGATATTCTTTGCTTTGTCGTCGGAACGACAGAAATTAAATTCACATTCTTTTTAATCACCAACATTATAACGCGAGCGATTGCTATCGGCACCACTTGCTTTTTCACTTCCGGAAGTCTCATCCCTCTTGAAGGATGGGGAATACCGGTGTTAATTGTCATTGCAATCATCGTTATAGTCATTCTCATTCTCTCTTTTAAATACGAACGAAAGGTCGATGAATTCATGAAAAAAATCGAGAAGAAATTGAGCAAATTTGTAAATAAGATAACGAAAAGAATTGATTTAGATGACAAAAATCAATAAAATATCTTTTTAGAAAACAATAGGTTAAATTAAATATGAATAAACAAAAAGAAATTCACGCCATCGTCCGCACTTCAATTGTCATAGTCGCATTGGTATGTATTTTTTTATCCGTCTACATTCCTTTAAAGTCCAACGGATATCTCGACAATGTGAGCAGTGTCAGCTCATTCGTCGATTTAATTCAGTCATTTGGAGTCCTATCTTACTACATATTTTGGATAATGGAATTTACTCAAGTTTTTCTTGGACCGGTCCCATCGACAATTATGACAGCAGCAGGTGCGATAATATTCGGGCCAATTTTTGCCTATTTCCTCTGTATCACTGCCTGCATGAGCGCCGCGGTTGTTGATTTTTTCCTCGGAAGGTGGATTGGAAGAAAACTTATTGTTTGGATAACTAGTGAAGAATCGCTAAATCGCATTGAAAACAGATTGAAAAGCAGCAAGTATACCTACTTTTTAATGATGCTATTTCCCTTCTTTCCTCACGATATTCTTTGCTAAGTCGCGGGAACAACAAAGATTTCATTTAATTATTTCTTTGTCACGAATATCATAACTAGATCGATTGAATTAATGTTGATTTGTCTCTTCGGATCCGGACAAATTATTCCGTATACCGGCTGGGGTATACCGATTTGGATTCTTCTTATCGGTCTAATTATCTACTCCATCTATCTATCATTAAAGCACGAAGAACAGATTAACGATTTTATGGAAAAAGTCGCCAAAAAAATAACATCTAGATTCAAGAAAAGTTAAACCTAACAAAGAAAAAACCGCAATAAATGCGGTTTTTTGTTTTGTAACCAATGTCTTTTAACAAGGGGGGACTAAGGCGTTACAACCTTAATCACATTTAATCAACAGCACAATTACTCGTAATTATACCTGACGTAAGTATCGGTATAAGTCGTTCCATTAAATTCAAACTCGTAACCTTTTTCATTGTATATAAGTAGCGATTCCAAGTTTCCATCATCTTCTGAATCGAGCGGAGCAGTAATGACGAGATAACTATTTCCACTGGTATCAGTATCAGTTGTCACATCAACACTTCCGAGATTGGAAGTAAATGATCCGTCAAAAGCTAAGTAGGCCCGGTTGCTATCAAGGTCAAAGTCCAACTGCTTCGGATCATAGAGCAAGAAGTCTAAATCCTCAATCACATTGTCCGTATACACTGTATTTTCACTCGAGACATTTCCCTTTCCCTCTTGACCCTGAGCGGCAATGTAATAAATATAGGCATTCCCCTCGGGAGTTCCTAAAAAATATTCGCCTTGTGGTAGGAAGAATGTATGAGCATATAGACGCTCTCCATCAGAAGTTTCAAGCGTTGGATTGTCGTAAACATCGGAGATCGATGTAATGTCATCGTCCGATTGCGAATATTCAAAATATGTAGACATTCCCGATTCAGTCAAATCTGAGTAGTCATAGTCAGGAATATACATGGAATAGGAAGGATAATAGCCGATGTCAGTTTCTCCACTGTCGACGTATTTTTTGTCGTAAATGCAAACGTAATTGCTCGAATCAGAAGTGGACTTTGCCACGAGAGTAACGTTTGCTCCATAGTCCGCTTCAACAGTAAATTCAATTGTCTTTGAGGGATATTCAACCGTTGTCTCCTCACCATCTTCATCTGTTTCAACGATGCTCATAGTTGAAATAGTGCCGTTGTTGCTAGAAATTTTTAAATATGAATCAAAGCTGGTGATATTAGTCGAAATACCATCATCAATATCCTTCAACATTACGCCGAAATTTTCTTCTCCTGGATCAATCGTATCACCGTACTTGTCTCTAAGTTTATACTTAAAGTAATCCTGAAGAAAGAGATTGTCGGTATCGGCAAAGTAATCCTTATAGTTCATCGTATCGCTCGTTTCTAAATCGAAATTAATTATGTAGTTAAAATTCTTTTCAAATCTCGATGAAGAAAGTAAATTGTTAATCGTACTACCTCCAAATGAAGTTGTATTTTTAACAATGTAGGGAAATGTCGTCCCGTTATTTAAGCGGAATAGCTGGCTATTGGATTCCGGCGACCAATTGGTAATTCCTGAACTGCTAGCTGCATAAGTTTCAAAGAAATCGTCAGGGTCGACACTATTTCCGCTCAAATCTTTTGTCGCATCAAACTCAGCTGTCGTAAAGTATATTTCATCGAGAGGATTTGTATAGTCGTAAGTAATGTTGAATTCACCCAAACCGTAGAAGAAATTGTTGTTGTAGTCAGTCTCATTGTCGTAGTCGGCCGTGTTGAGTTGGAATATTCCCAATCCGCGGTCGTTTTCATCATCATCCTGAATAACTTGTTGACCTTTAAAGTCAATGTTGTTGTTCTCGCCGGTGACGTATGCAGGCTCCAAATCAGTAGTATTAATTCTCTCTTGCCTTAAATATTCGTTGTAGAGCGAATCTTCGCTCGGAGTAAAATAAACGTAGTTATACGTGTCCGAACCGGCAGATTTTGAGCCGGTTGCATATCCGGTAGTTTGACTTTCTCTAACGTTATTATAAATAGCCGTAAAGTTGATGATACCCGTATCACCGGAATCATTATAGGCTGACTCAGGTGAAGAAGTTGAATTAACATTGATTCCTGATTCTCCGATGAATCCCGTTTCCGTCTCGGAAGGATATGGATTGTATCCATCGATATCATTGTTAAAGTCAAAGTGACCGTTGTACACATATGAGTTATAGAAGGAACCGTCGCAGTGTCCGGCAAGAAGTCCAACGTTGGTGCTGTGGGTGTAATTGTAGAAGTCTTCAGCTGGATCCTTAGCAATATTCAAGAATATTTCATCATCGGAAGTGTGATGAAATACTAGAGTGTAAGTCGCTAAAATTTTTGAATATACAATATTGTCAATTGTCTTATTGGCGGAAAGATAGATACGTACCTCAATTTTATTACTCTGTCCACTTTCAGCAAATCCCCCATCGCCGGTGTCGTCAGTCAGGGCGCTGGTGTCGACATATAGGTAATCCGTCCCATCCGCTTGCTCTTCTGTCTTTAAGATATAGCTGTTAGTTGAACGAATGCTAAAGGTTATATCCGAATCAAGAGTGGTTGGATATGAAGGAATAAAATACTCTCCTTCGAAATCATCCAGGTAAACATAGGTGTCGAAGGTATCGGTCGAATTGATAGTTCCCAGTGCATTGAAAGTCATATTTGTCTGAGCGTTCAAAGATGGGTCGTATGTAGAAAATAAATCGGAGATTGAATCGCTGTAACCATTGTCAGTTATCGTCAGATTGCTGAAGATGACATCCTCGACAGAAGCATCGGGAGCAATGTATCCAAAAACTCCGATATCTTCCGGCGTTCCATTGACGACGAGATTGTCAATTACCATGTTATTTCCCTCAAAGTCGCCAAAGAAGGGATTACTCGGAGAACCGATTGAAATGATTTCCGTCCCGCTCATATCGAGATAAGTGCTCGTGTCACTTCCTAAATTGTCCGTATAAAAAAGAGTGCTGCCATCTCCGTTTATATCCTTCCCCAACTCAAAGTAAAACTTACTGGAAAAAGCGCCTAGTGACTGCAATCTTTCCAAGTTATATAGGTGAATTGGTCGAGTTATTATATAGGGTGACTCTTCAGAACCATCTCCAGAATCAAAGTATTTTCTCAATCCGATTGACCCGGGAAATTTATCTTCATCATCATCGTTGATCTTTTGTGAGATGATGTAAATCATGTACGTTTGAGCGATAATAAGTCCAAGGAAAGACATTACAGTAGTAAAGATAAACGTCAGCTTTGCTTTTTTCTTGTTCATGCTATATTTGCTCCAAACTCAAACTGAAATAATAGTCCGAATACAAGTACTGGGTAACTCCCGCTTCAAGGGTATCTAAAAAATCGGATAAAGAATCTTGATTATAGTCAAAATTGATGAAGAAGTGAACAGTTGTAACCGTTACATCCCCTCCACTAACTGCTGGAGCTCCGCTAGGAATTTGCTGAGTGTAAAGCGTTCCAGATGTAACTGAATCATCTTGACCTATAAAGGAAAAAGTTGGAGTTAATGATAAATCTCCATTACTATCTTCGACTTCCGCATAGTTCTTAACTTTATAAAATTCCAAATAAGGCGAATCGGTGTATTCGACACCCTCGTAGGTTGCGGATGAAGAATTGTAATTAGATTCAGTCACTAACCAAAAATCCAAATAGTCCGTTATTCGAAGATTTGAGTCGTCAACATCATCAATTTTTATCACATTAAAATTCAGTTCAGCGTCGACAGTATTTTCAATTTCAGCAGTAAATTCCATAACGATATTTGTCATCAAGTCTGAGACTGAATCTTCAGTATTTAAAACTAAAAAGAATGGGTCGTACTTGTTCATAGGGATTTGAGTACTAAGAATCGTTTCCTTGTCAAATTCGTGAACTTCTCCCTCTCCATCGTAATTGATAAAGTCATCATCAATATCGTAGGATATATCTCCGTTAAAATCAGGATAGATATATTTATATAATGATACGTCGTAACTTGAAAAATCCAGATCTCCAGAGTCGACAACGATGATGTCATTGAAAGATTCACTGAGTTGAAACCATGAAAAAGTGCTAGCACCAACCACAAAAGCAACGAGAGATAGCGATGATATTGTAGAAAGCATAAGTTTTTTCGATAGCTTTGACATTATTTCTCCTCCCTTTTTCTTTAGGGCTCTTTGTATACTTATTGGAACCACTCGAAATTAGTCTAACCAATATTATATATATTTATTATATACTAGAACTCTACTTTATTTTATTAGTATTAATATATATAGTCAAAATCTAGTAATATATTGTCAATAGAATGAATTTATTACTTTTATAAATGTCTATCTTTATTTTTTAACTCAGGAAATATTTTTAATTTAAGTCAATTATAAGCAAATAAAATGGCACTTTTTACATCTTTTTTTCTAAAAAAATGGCTGTTTTACAGCCACTTACAATTAATCAAATTATTAAAATATTGTCTATAACTTTTCGATGTTTTTTCGAAAGTCGGCAAGAATGAACTAGAAACTAGATGATTCCCAGCGCTTTGTATTTTAAATATTCCAGCTCGCGGTGGAAACGATCTCTTTCAATAATTCCCTTTATTTCATACATCTTTTCCCCGTTGTTAGCAATGACGATTGTCGGAGAAGTGATAACTTGGTACTTCTTGACTAATTCAGCGTTTTTTTCCACATCTAAGTGCCTGAATTGCACTTCAGGAAAATCTTTCAAAACATCTTTAATTCTCGTTTCATTTAACGAACACGATCCGCATTCATTTGTTCCAAATAGCAAAACTTCTAACATATTTTTATACCAGTAATACTTGCGATTACTCTTCCTTTCTAGCTTTTAACACTTTTATTTAAGCAACAAAGTGAAGCGAAAACCACTCATTTGCTCGAACAATATGAAATTACTAGAAAAATAGCGACATTCTTTCATTGATGGTACTCTGTAGATATTCCACTTGTTTTTCCAAGCAATTAATTTTTGAAACAATCCTTTCAATTTCTTTTTCGTACTTTTTTTCATTCATGCCTATCCGCGCTTGAGTCTTTCCTATTTGCATTCTCAACTCGTTGCGCTTTTTGGCATTTGTAATAAAATTCAGGTGTCTTTTCTCCTCTTTCAATCTCTTCAATTCTACCGTTAACCCCGCTTTGTTTTCCTCTTCTTCCAGCATGTATTTTTCATTGTACAGTTTTTCTATTTCATCGCGGAGGCAGTCTATTTTATTTCTTATTTCATTAACGATAGCGCGCTTTTTGTCTTTGTAGCACCCGAGAGTTTTCAAAAATGGCAAAAGTTCATACTTAAATATCAACTTCACCCCTTTTATATCCTTATCTGGATCCGAATTAGGAACGCGGTTGTAATATTCTTTGATATTTAAATTAATCAAGTCGATGAGAGATATGACAAAGTCAAATTGTTCTTCCTCCATTTCGTGGAAATCAAATTTAGAAGAAACAAAAAAATTGGTTAACCAAGTCAACATTATTCGATTCGAATTAACCATTTCATCTATTTGATAGAAAGAATCATCGGAATTTTGACATTTCAATATTCCGCCAGCAAGCACGTTTGACTGCTTTATTAAATTGTTGAATATAACCTTATTAAATTTCGCTCTTTCAGCTTTCGGAGTGACTTTTATTGCTTTAGCATAGTATGAATATGTCCTTTCAATCGCCAGCGAAGTATCCTTGCTGTACTTTTGCACCCAGGGTTCAACGTTTCCTAGACTTATCCAAACTTCAGGGTTATCTGGTTCCAGTTCAGCAGCGCGCTTATAAAGATCAACAGCCTTTTCATAATTTCCCTGATTGTTCTCAAAATCGGCTTTCAAGATTAATTCGCTGTAATTGCTCATTTTGACACCTCTTTTCTGAAAAAGCAGATATATAATTTTCTACGATAAAGATAAACAAATCTCTTTTAGGTAAGTTTCTCGTAACTATAACTCCTAAAAAAATTATTAATATTATTTGGTTTATCTATACACCTATAATTTACTCTCTTTTAAGCGAGATATCTAGTGGTAAAAAAACATTTGTTGCTCAACCGACAAAAAATGTGCGATTGTTTTTTAATAATTAAAGATAAATCCAAGAACAGTAAACAGTAAATATAGAGGAATCAAGAGGATAAATGACAAAAATATTCCCATCTCTCGGAAAATATTACTTCCAGTTTTTATTCCTTTAAATCTCTTGGTAAAAGTGTCCCAAGCAATACCGAGAGTATTGCCAATCATTATGATTGCACAGCTGGCAATTATCGCTTTTCCATTTTTCCTTCCATATGTTGTATATAGTCTTTCTAGAGCTACCTTATCAGGTTTCCCGTTGCAGTCGGCATAGTTAGTAGCAAACATTAATGCAACCGCTTCTCGCTTAGGCACATCTTTATCAGTTTCCTCAAGCATGGAGACAATTTCATCCTCGCTCATCCCCATTTCCAGCGCTCTTTTCGCATGAGCCTGCGAGCAAACTTTACACCCATTTACTCTAGTAACAGCCAACATAACTCGCTCGACAAATTTATCATCGATAACCTGCTTGTCACGAGTGACCATTTTGCTCACATAAAAAAATGCTTTTAAAAAGTATCTAATCGCATCCGATACCGAGGCTAGTTTCTTATTGTATTTCATTTAGAATCCTCTCTCATCATAATCTATAAAAGAATTTTATACTATAAAACATTAAATGAGTAACTGTATGCTCTAAAAGTTAATATGTGGTAACTGTAGCTTCAAGAAGATAGTGCAATACTAAACTTTCCAGTAACATTTGAGAATAAACAATAATTTGCTGCTCTTAATTTATTAAATACTAAAAAATAAAGATATCGACAAACGAAAATTAATTTTCGGTATAATATGAACTATTTTTCCTTCATAAAGTTTGGAAAACAAAAAATATAAACTAATCTAAGAGTGGTGTGCTTGGGGAGATTCAAACTCCCGGCCTCAGCCTTCGGAGGGCTGCGCTCTATTCATCTGAGCTACAAGCACGTGGCGCTCCCAGGAGGAGTCGAACCTCTGACCTAACGCTTAGGAGGCGTTCGCTCTATCCACTGAGCTATGGGAGCAACTAGTAGAATTATATCATAATCAGTTAGTTCATAAATATTTTTTCCTAATTAAACATAATTTTTTTCATACTTTTTTTTAAGAGAGGTTTCAATATGAAAAAAATACTAAAAGCTATCGTTATTTCTTGTTTCATCTTTTCATCGGCGCGATTTTTTGACATTGGCACTTCACCGCAAGTAAATGCCAAGATGGTCATCAATCACGAAGATGATGAAGATTATTCCTATCTATGTGGAGATGGAGAATCCGATCTCACTGTCATCGAAGACGAAGACAATATGATGGATCCTAACAACCTGAATATTTCAACTGGAAAGGTGTCACTAAAAGAAGACATCGACCTAATTGTCAACGATGATGCATACTACACATTTGTCATCTATCTATCCGATGCTTCGAATGTTCGTGAAATCAATTACGGCTCAGGAAACTGTATAAAACTCGAATACACCCCAGTCAACATTGATAATTCCATCGAAACATTTTCTATTTCCGACGATGCTCCACAAAGCGCATCACCAACCGAATTATTCAACAGTGGTTCCTCACAAAGACTGAATCTATATTCCGAGAAATTCAATCGACTATTTATGGAGTTCCACATTCCGCGAACCGAATCTTACTGTCGCAGAGTTAAAATCACCTCATTTTGCTTTGCCTTTAATGTTACAGGAAGCTGTGGAAAAGTTGAACACGTTCAACTTTACAAGTCAAAGATGAATCTGTCTAAGCCTTGGGTCGAATACAATCATGAACCTAGAGGAATTTCCGATGATTCTGGTGGCCCATATGAAGATGGGTACATTTATAACATTTCCATCAATTACGGAAGCAAATTGACAGTTGACGATTTGAAAAATTCTCTATCCGCTTACGATTTTGGCGATGGAGAGTTTCACGATGTGAAACTTGTCAGCGATAATTACACGGATAATCGAGATACGCTCGAAACCAATCTTGATGTCGTTTTCTCGTCTACCGACAGTCGCGGAAACACTTCTACCTTCACTTATCGCATCGTAATTACGGATAGTGTCCCGCCTGAAATTTCACCGCTTGAAGAAAAGCTATGCTTCTCTTACACCGATACTTTGACCGAAGAAAAACTGCTGTCTTGTTTTTCTTTCAGCGATAATTACCTAGATGAGATTGATTCAAGGAGGATAACTGATTTCAATTTCAATCTAGGTGAAAACTATATAGGAAAAATCAATTTCACAGTCGAAGCCTCGGATATCTCTGGAAACATTTGCACCCTAGATGCTTCAGCAGAAATAATCGATGATATTGCACCGGAAATCAACGGCGAAGATGAAATAGTAATCAAAGCGGGCGAAAAATTGACTGATGAGGAAATTATTTCACATTACAGCGCCACAGATGAAATTGATGGGCAAACAGAAGTCACAATTAAAAGCAATAATTTGGAAGGCAATTACAATTCAATCGGGATTTATACCTGTGAGATAGAGAGCAAAGATTCTTCTAATAACGTTGCCACGAAAACAATATTTCTTCAAGTTGTTGACTCAACTGGACCATCCTTCTATGTGAATGAAGGTACGATAACACAATTTGGAAGTCACATGATCTCCAGTGATGAAGTTGTCGAATCTTTAGTACGTTCAAATCAATTGCCCAAAAAGAACTACGTTTATTCCGAATTTCTTTACGGCAACTATCAGGGAAAGAATGGAGAAATTGAAATCGGAACTTACAACGAAAAGGTTGCCGCTCATGCGGATGATGGCAGTATTGAATATGCTTCAGTAACAATTATTGTCAAATCAGAAGAACAAAATATATCTAAGCATAAAGTTTCGTTTTGGGAAAAGATTGCTTTGTGGTTTGTAAACCTTTGGAAAGCAATTCGCCATTTCTTTTCTAGATTGTTCAATTTTAACTAAAAATTAAAAATAATTGTAGTAGTAAGTCAATATGTACTTGCTACTACTTTTATGTATTGGTAAAATATACAGGTGCGGAGCTGTGGCGAAACTGGTAAACGCTCAAGACTCAGAATCTTGTGGTGCAAGCCTTAGGGGTTCAAGTCCCCTCAGCTCCACCATATTGAAACAACAGGATTGATACCAAAAACATCAGTCCTTTTTTCATTTTTAAGGGCTATTTTGCTTGTTTTAGGCTTGTTTTGCTTAAATTCAGGTAAGGTAGCCCTTTTTAGTTTGCTATTTTTTGTTAACC
>JBAYAI010000040.1:0-13139 GCA_041669865.1 Bacilli bacterium
CCAGTAAAAAATACGACGCGATTGCCAATTCTCGCGAGATTTTCAACAATGTTTCTCCCCACGCCACCGAAAGAGACACTAAGTTTTCCGATATTCGAGTCGTTATCAACTAGTTTTTTAGCTGACTTAGCCATATAGTCGATATTCGAACCACCTATCAGAACGATTTTATCCGCCATATTATTTCCTTTCAATTAACGAAATTCTATTTATAGCTTTCTTCAAAGCGATTTGCGCTCGCTTGAGATCAATATTATCCTGATGTCCCTTCTTAGCTTTTTCAATTAGACCTTTTGCTCTGGCTTCAGCTCGTTTTGCGCGTTCAAGATCAATTTCATCCCGGCTTTCAAAAGAAGAAGCAAGAATGATAACTTTATCTTTTTGAACATTTAAAATTCCATCTGAAATAGCAAAGTCGAAGGATTGTCCATCGCGTTTATAATTCAACCACGATGTCTCAATAACACCTATTAGTGGAAGGTGACCCGCCATGATTCCAATTTGCCCGTCAGAAAGACGAACATTCAATATCTCAGCGTGATCCTCAAAATGCTTTCCATCAGGCGATAATATTTCGAATTGAAATCTTTTAGGCATTTTTCTCTATTTGCTCCGCTTTTGCTTCAACATCTTCAATGGTTCCACAATACATGAAGGCTGATTCAGGATACGAATCATACTTTCCGGAAAGAATAGCTTCAAAAGAGCGGAGAGTATCTTCTTTCTTAACGTATTTTCCAGGGGTACCACTGAATTGTTCAGCTACCGAGAAAGGCTGCGACAGGAAGTTTCTGATTCTTCTTGCTCTATTTACAATAACCTTATCTTCTTCGGCTAATTCATCCATACCTAAAATTGCGATAATGTCCTGCAATTCCTTATATCTTTGCAATATATTTTGGACCTCTCTAGCAATTCGATAATGCTTTTCACCCAAAACGAGTGGATCAAGAATGTTCGAAGATGACTCTAGGGGATCGACAGCAGGATAAATTCCTAAAGCTGCAAGACCTCTATCGAGAACTGTCTTCGCGTCGAGGTGAGAGAAGGTAGTTGCCGGTGCGGGGTCTGTCATATCATCCGCTGGAACATAAACCGCTTGAATTGAGGTAATCGAACCATTTTTCGTCGAGGTAATTCTCTCCTGAAGTTGACCCATTTCCGTTGCTAAAGTTGGCTGATAACCAACTGCTGATGGCATGCGCCCTAACAAAGCGGAGACCTCAGACCCCGCTTGTGTGAATCTAAAGATGTTGTCTATAAACAAAAGAACATCTTGATGCTCAACATCTCTAAAATATTCTGCCATGGTCAGAGCTGTCAAACCGACTCTCATTCTCGCCCCCGGGGGTTCGTTCATTTGTCCAAAGACCAAGGCGGTTTTATTTAAGACGCCAGAGGCCTTCATTTCGTAATATAAGTCATTTCCTTCTCTAGAACGTTCTCCAACACCGCCGAAAACGGAAATTCCATTGTGTTCAATAGCAATATTGTGAATCAATTCCTGAATTAAAACTGTTTTACCAACACCTGCTCCGCCGAACAAACCAACTTTTCCACCCTTAACATATGGGCAGAGTAGATCGATGACTTTGATTCCTGTCTCGAGCATTTCGCTCGTGGTGGATTGCTCTTCGAAATTAGGTGCTTTTCTATGTATGGGAAAGTGAAGGGAACTGTCGTATATGCTCTCTTTTTCATCGATTGGCTCTCCCAAAACATTGAACATACGTCCCAGTGTCTTTTCTCCAACAGGAATGGTAATCGGAGCTTTGGTATCAATAACTTTAGTACCTCTAACCAGTCCTTCGGTCGCTCCCATGGAAACACTTCTAACCGTATCATCTCCAATATGTTGAAGAACTTCCGTAATTAATTTCTTTCCATCGGGTAGGTCGATTCTCAAAGCGGTTAACAATTTAGGAAGTTTTCCTTCTCTAAATCTAACATCGATAATTGGTCCAACAGCTTGAACAATCGTGCCGATGTTTTCTTCAGCTTTCTTGGCTTTCACTACTTTTTTCTTTTCCTCTGCCATATTAATCCACCTTTCTATTCTTTCTCTGCGGCTTGTCCAGACATAATTTCAATAATGGAATTAGTGATTGCCGCTTGTCTTGCTTTATTGAAGGTCAACGTTAATTCTGACTGCAAATCTTCCGCATTGTCAGTCGCGTTTTCCATCGCGTTTCTTCTACTTCCTTCCTCGCAAACCATCGCTTCTTCAAATTTTTCAAATAGCAATGTGTTTAGATATTGAGGAACAAGAAGCTTGAATACCTCATTTCTATTAGGCGCGTAAATGGGAGGAAACTCATTCTTATTTTCTTCCTTTTTATCGCCGTTGTTATCAACAAGATTTACAACTGGTAATATCTGTACTGTTTGGGGCTTGAAAGTAATTGAATTAACATACTTGGTATATATCAATTTGATTGAAGTATACTTTCCACTTCTATATATATCAGACAATTTCTTTTCAAGTCGGCTCAGTTTTCCAAAATCGAAGTGATCGAGAACATCAACCTCTTCGGTATTTATCAAATATTCATCTTTATTTTTGAATTTCACGAGGCCTTTTGTCCCTATCATCATTATTTCATCTCCCTTTTTTATTTGGGTATTTAAATATTTGATGACATTGTAATTATATCCTCCGCACAGCCCCATGTTGGAAGTTATAACAAGATAAAGAACTCCTTTGCCTGTCGGGCAAGGTTTGAGAAGTCGAGATAGGTGATCACCATTCTCATCCAATCCTTTAAAGCAGTCGGAAATAATGTCGGACATCATTTTGAGATATTCGATAGTGTTGTCCATCGCCTTTCTCCTGCGTTTTAATTTCACAGAAGAAACTAATTCCATAGCGTTAGTTATTTTCTTAGTGGATTCGATAGATGATATTCTTCTTTTAATCTTTGCTAAACCTGCGGACATTTTTTCTTCCTTTATTTAATTGCTTCTTTTATAGTCTTAACTGCTTGAGTTAGTCTTTCCTCTAACTCTTTGCTCAATTCTTTCTTCTCTCTTATTTCGTCAATGATATCTTTGTAATCTTTTTCCATCATTGCATAAAGTCTATTGAGGAACTGGTGAATGTTCGAGACATCAATGTCATCCATATAGCCATTTTGAGCGGTAAACAACTCAATAACCTGTCTCTCAAAAGCCATGGGTTGATACTGTCCTTGTTTCAAAACTTCCATCAAAACTTCACCGTGGGTTAAAATCTTTTTCGTTTCGGCATCTAAGTCCGATCCGAATTGTGAGAAAGATTCTAATTCATGGAAGTTGGCTAATTCAATCTTTAGAGATTTTGAAACTTGTTTTACCGCTTTATACTGAGCGGCTGATCCGACACGAGAAACGGAAAGACCAGAATCAATAGCAGGTCTTTGACCTTTGTTAAATAAGTCGGTCATCAAGAAAATTTGACCATCTGTGATGGAAATGACATTTGTCGGAATATAAGCGGAAATATCCCCAGCCTGCGTTTCAATAATTGGCAAAGCGGTAATTGATCCACCACCGTACTCTTCTGAAAGACGGCAAGCTCTCTCCAACAATCTTGAATGCAAATAGAAAACATCTCCGGGGTAAGCTTCACGACCAGGAGCTCTTTTTAACAAAAGCGACAAAGTGCGGTAAGCCACTGCGTGTTTGGACAAATCATCGTAAACAATAAGTACATCTTTACCTTGTTCCATCCATTCCTCTGCCATAGTTACACCGGCGTATGGAGCGATATATTTTAGTGGATCCAACTCGGCAGCCGTAGCAGATACGACCGTTGTATAACTCATTGCATCGTACTTTTTCAACTTTTCAACAACGCGAACAACCGTCGAATTCTTCTGACCGATAGCCACGTATACACAAAGACAATTTTTGCCCTTTTGGTTGATGATGGTATCGATGGCTATTGCTGTCTTTCCGGTTTGTCTATCACCAATTATCAATTCTCTTTGACCCCTTCCGATAGGAATCATAGCATCGATTGCTTTTAAGCCCGTTTCTAGAGGTTGGTCGACTGATTTTCTCGTCATAACTCCAGGTGCAATTCTTTCAATGGGTTTGGTGTGTTCATATTTAATTTCTCCCAAACCATCAATTGGCTGTCCTAGAGCGTTGACAACTCTACCTAACAATCCGTCACCAACGGGAACTTCAACAACCTTTCCCGTTCTTTTAACGGTATCTCCCTCTTCGATTAAAGTATCTTCACCAAGCAAGGCGGCACCTACGCTATCTTCGTTTAAGTTCATGACCATTCCATAGATGTCGTGAGGAAAAACTAAAAGTTCTCCGAGCATAGCTTTATCGAGTCCATAGATAGTTGCTATTCCATCACCTACAGTGACAACTGTTCCAACGTCGCTGGATTCTACCTTTTGTGAATATTGCTTAATCTGCTCTTTGATCAAAGCGCTGATTTCATTTGTTTTTATAGCCATGCTTAGTTACCTCCCTTAAGTAAAGTTGAACGCATTTTTTGAAGTTTGTTCTTGATAGAATTGTCAAATACATAGTCGCCAACAACAACCTTAACACCGCCGATTAAACTTTCATCTTTCTTATTTTCAAGCTTAACCTTATAGCCTATTCTATCGCTTATTACCTTCTCTATTTCTCTCATTTGCTCCTGCGTTATTTTGTAAGGGGAATAGACATCTCCGGTCTTTATTCCCAAATATTCGTTACAAATGTTATCAAATTCTTTTAATATTTTTAAAATGTATCTCTCTCGTCCATTATTAATAATTACTTTGACAAAATACACCACATCTTTTTGGGTGAAATCCGCAAGAATGGTATCGACGATTTTTGTCTTTTCGCTCTTTGATAAAAAGCACGATGAAAGAATGCGTACGATTCCTTTGTTATCAACAAAGGAATCGTGCAACTTTTTCACTTCATCTTGATACTCTTTAACTTTGTTTTTCTCAAGGCTGAGATCAAACAAAGCAAGCGCGTAACGATTATATAGACTGTCCATTTTATTGATCCGCTTCTTTTCTATCCTGTTGCATCTCTTCTACAAATTTAGAAACTATCCTCTTGTTGTCCTTGCTCGTCACTTCGCGGGACAGTAAGTTTGAAGATGCAGAAAGGGCTATGTTGACAATTTCGTCGTGAACTTCCTTCATTGCTTTTACTTTTTGATTTTCGAGTTCTTTTTCAGCTTCTATCCTCTTTTGAGCAATTTCTTTTTTCGTTTCTTCGACTATGCGAGCCTTTTCTTCCTCAGCTTTGCGCTTGGCATCCATAACAATGTTTATCGCCTCTTTGCGCGATTGATTCAAGTTTTTCTGAGCTTTCTCGTTAGCCTGGTTAGCAGAAATATTTTGGCGCTGAGCTGATTCGAGGTTTCCTTTTATAAAAGCTCTTCTTTCTTCGAGATATTTGCGAACTGGTTTATATGCCAATTTATAGACAATAAAAACCATGACTAAAAAAGCGAGTAATTGAGCTACAAATTCCCATAAATTTGGTACTAGTTTTTCACCAATATCAAAAGTTAGACCATCTAAAATATACAAATTATCCATTACTCAATTCCCCTCATTTTAGCATTAGATAAACAAGCAAAGTATCGCGACAATAAGTGCGTAAATACCAGTTGTTTCATCAAGCGCACAGCCTAAAATCATCGTGCTACGAATTGAACTGCTGGCTTCAGGATTTCTCGCCATACCATCGATTGCGTGGGCACAGATACGTCCTTCACCAAATCCACTACCAATGCCGCCCAATACAGCAATTCCGGCTCCTAAATACTTTAAACCATAATCCATAACATTTTCCTCCTTGTTATTTATGCTAACTCTTCTTTAAGAGTTACACTCTCTTCAATGCTTTCATCAGGATCTTCCTGTGAAATCCAAATCATCGTCAAAACAACGAACACCAGCGTCTGTATTACTCCCGCGAATAAATCAAAGTAAAGATGGAACCAGGGAGTAATCAAAGGAGATAGCCAAATAGAAGATAGTCCTTCATAGACAAAGCTACCAAATATCAAATCGGAAAGCGCACCCAGGTAATAATATAAGATGCTCATTATTACGTAACCACTTAACGCATTTCCGAAAAGACGCAGGGTTATTGACAACAGTGGAGCCCACATTGAAACTAGATTGATGGGCAAAAACACCGCAAAAGGCGAAGTATATCGCTTGTAGTACTTCCACTTGTTCTTTTTTATAGCGGCTGCATGGATCATAACAAATGTGCAAAGTCCGATTGAAAGTGGTACTTGCAGGCTTGTCAGCGCATTAGGTAAACCGGTTATTCCTAGTAAGAAACACAAAAATATGTAGAGCGAGAGAGCAAGAACATATCCGGTGAATCCCTTATACTTTCTTCCCATTGTTTCAACCACGAAATTTTCTAGTTTCCCTATCGCAGTTTCAACTATCATGGTGAATCCGCGATCTGGTTTAGTTGGATCTTTCTTTCTAAAGACAAAGAAAATTATCACAGCTAAAATGCAAATGATAAGCATCGCGATAAGCGACATGATAACTTCACCTGAAAAATCAAATTCCAGGATATTGCTTGTATCCAATGCTAATGTACTCATAATCACTTTGACTCTTCTTTCTTCTTAAATTTATCTGGATTTATGATGGCAGAAACAATCGCCGGTAGAATAAAACCGATTCCTGTTCCTAGGATGTTGAAATATCTATATGTGCTGTCGCTCTCTTCTTTTGTTAAAAAAATTATAAGAACAGAGACGCCTAAACCAATTATTTGTAGAAGGAATCTCAGTCCGTATCCACTCATGAATGATGCGAGGCTGCTTTTATTATCTCCAGACACTCTATATGAAAAACTGATGAGAAAATAGTAGTTGACAATGCCAAAACCAATTCCAACCGAAACACAAGCTAATATCTCCCAATTTGACCAAATAAGTCCTATGGTTGACATGCAAATAGCAAGTATTCCAAATACTGTATATGTGATAAATAGTCTTTTTGTATATGCTTTTGTATCCATTGTTTCCTTCCATCAAATACTTCTAACGATTTACGATTATATATCAATCTTTAAATTTTGTTAAGGAATTTAATTATGAGATAGCTTACAGTTTAAAAATAGCCAAAAAAGAAAACGGTTTTTCAAAGAAAACTTTTCCTATTCTTAATTATCCACCCCATATACTAGAAAGGAAGCCACGCGGTCAAAAGTTTGTTTATCTTTCGCTACAAAGATAAGTTTGTCCCCGCCGTGTAAAACAAACTCCGGCCCAGGTGAGCAGCTGACAACTCCACCAGAGTTTTTCACGACAGCCACAATTGTTGCTTCTGTATAATTATAAAAATAAACTTCGCCAATCTTTTTCCCATCAATCCAAGACTCATTCGGTATATCCATTTGTAAGAGGTCGACAGCCTCGCTTTTTTGATAATTAAAAGAATCTTTCATGTCTTTAATAGCTACATCTATCTGTGAATCCAGCTTTTTCTTTTGCTCTAGCAAATCCACGAGATTGTTGTATTTGTTTTGGACTAAAGTTTCATCTTTCCACTTGTCAGCAAACTGCTGAGCGTGCAAGACAGAAACGACAAAAATACCAACACCACGCTTTATGAGCACAATGTTTTCTCTAGCTAGTAAATTTACAGATTTTCTTATTGTTTCTGGAGAGACCTTATAGAAAGAGGCTAGCACCGATCTGCCTTTAAGTATAGAATTTTCAGGGTATTCTCCACTTATTATCTTGTTGCAAATATCTTGCGCAATTTTTATGTAGCGCGCGGTCGCATTTTTTCTCTCCATAAAATAACCTCCAGTTTCTCTATATGCTTTGATTTTATCATAGCAATTATAAAATAACCACAGCAATAAATGTCAAAGTTGCTTTTAGACTATTAATCTTTTTACAGGCATCTTTTTTTTACAATACAAATATACTTTATATACATTTTCGCATTTATCAAATATTATTAATTTGAATTATATGGATATCGCTTGAATTATTTTGAATTTGATATTATTATACTTCTATAAAGGAGGGCGACTGGATGAGTATTACATGGTTTAATCGAATTAATAAGCTAGGCGTTGCTACGATCTATCCGACGAATATAACTATGAATAAAGTTGTATCAGATGAGATTGCCGATGCGTACGGTGTCTTGCTGGGAATCGATAAAGAGGAAAAGCAGGTTGTTTTAAAACCGATAAGTATGAATAAGTACAGCGAAGGAACAATTGACAAAAACATGTTCTTTAAGCTATCTGATGGAAAGACTTATTCGCGCGTATCCTCTACTGACTTTGTCAGTGAAATAAGTTCAATTTTTTCCATCGATTTCTCTTCATCACCTAAAAAGTATACGTGCGTGTGGGATAAAGAGAAAAAAGTTGTTATAATTAATTTATCAAAGGAGGTTAAATAAATGGAAGAGTACATTGTTTACATATGGCTTGCAGTTTTTGTCATAACTTTTATCATTGAAGCTTTAACCGTCGATCTTATTTCTATATGGTTTAGTGCTGCGGCTCTAATAAGTTTAGTCTTGTCTTTTATTCCAGGTATTCCATTTTGGGTGGAAATCATCGTATTCTTCATAACATCCACAGCTATGATATTCGGATTGAAACCAATTGCTACAAAACACTTGCAGCGAAAGGTTACAAAATCCAACATTGATGAAATTGTTGGAAAAAAAGGTGTTATAATTAAAGAAATAACCCCCTTGCACTATGGAGAAGTGAAAATTAATGACATTATTTGGTCAGCTTTATCCGTAGATGAAGAAAAGTTAATACCAAATGATACACCCGTTGAAGTTGTTGCTATAAAAGGTAATAAATTGATTGTAAAGGAATATCAATTTATCAATAAATAGAAAGGATTATTATTATGTTTATATTAGCTACATCCGGACAAATTGCCGGAATTGTCGTCTTATCTGTCGTTGCTGCTTTCTTGCTAATTATCTTAGCTAGCAGCGTTAAAGTTGTTAAGCAAACCGATATGTACATTATTGAAAGATTAGGTGGATACTACAAAACCTGGTCAGTCGGTCTTCACATGTTGCTTCCCTTCTTTGATCGAATCACAAAAATTGTTCCTATGAAGGAACAAATTCACGATTTTCCTCCTCAGCCTGTAATTACTAGAGATAATGTAACAATGCAGATAGATACAATTGTTTTCTATCAAGTTACCGATCCTAAATTATATGCTTATGGTGTGGAAAATCCCATCTTTGGTATCGAGTCTTTGACTGCTACTACTTTGCGTAATATCATTGGTGATTTAGATTTAGATGCAACTCTTACATCAAGAGATATCATCAATGCGAAAATGAGAGCAATTCTCGATGAAGCCACCGATCCTTGGGGAATTAAAGTCAATAGAGTTGAAGTTAAAAACATCTTGCCTCCCAAAGACATTAGAGATGCTATGGAAAGACAAATGAGAGCTGAACGTGAAAAGAGAGAAAAAATCTTACTCGCTGAAGGTTCGAAAGCCTCTGCAATTCTTATCTCTCAAGGTAACAAAGAATCCGCTATCTTAGAGGCTGAAGGTAAAAAAGAAGCTACTATTAGAGATGCTGAAGCTAAGGCTCAATCGATTATCAATATCAAAAAAGCTGAAGCTGAAGGTGAGATTATGGTTAGAAAAGCAGAAGCGCAAGGTATTGAGTTTATCAACAAAGCCAATCCTTCCTCAGCAATTATCAAACTTAAATCTTACGAAGCTCTAACTAAAGTCGCTGATGGTCAATCCACTAAGATCATCATTCCTTCTGATTTACAAGATATCGCTTCTTTAGCAACCAGCGTTGCTGAAGTAGTTAAGACAAAATCTCCTAAGACTTCGAAAGAAAAATAGAATAAAAAAAGTGCGACTGTCGCGAAGGAGTGTTTATCTCTCCTTCCTTCAGTCGTTTTTTTATATATATTTATCTATATTTTTTTGCTAGCAGTGTGCTAAATTCCAATTTTTTTGGTTTGGCTACTTATCAAGCTCTTCTCACGACGAAAATATTTGTCAATAAACTTTATCTGAATACTAAACCATAAAATTTAGTTGATTTATCGTCTATTTTTGTATTATATATATTCTATTCTTATGTTATAATTACTTTCGAGTTAATCATACTCTATTCTAAAAGGAACAATTATTATGAAAACATTAAAATTTTTATGGAAATCTCTATATAAAAATGAACCAGTATTGAAGAACCCTCAAAAGTGGTGGCTCGCAATCATAATCTTTTTGGTATCTATCCTGTTCTCCGTTTCAGGAACGTTAATTCAAGGTTATCAAGCAGATGCATCTGTGATTTATACAACGACTTACGAAACAGCTTTAGATAAAGGGTACTCATCTTTTGCAAAAGATATTGATGATTACACCACTGGTTACGATCCCGTATTGCAGGATGACGACATTTTAGCGGTGGTCGATGGAAAATTGGTAGCAGATGGCAAATTTGCTTATATAGAATTGACAGACTCTATCGCCGATGCCGGTTCAACAGTTGAACCTCAAGCTAGGTATACTCAAGTTAACACCTTAGACGAAGACGAAGAAGTAACTATATTGGATGTCTATTGCTTTAATGGCGTTGATCCAATCAACAGTTCAACCGATTCATCTTTAATTTCGACCTTTGTTGACAATCACATTCTTGAAGTGGATTCAACTGGCACAGCAACCGCTGTTCCTCACTCATACATAATTCTCACTCCCACTTCTATCCAAGTCACAGTTTACAAAGCTTTGGGTGGAACAACTTCTGATTCCGCTATTGCTTCTGTCATCGGAGATTTAACTTCGTATGATTCCTTCGACTTAGGCACATTAAAATACAGCGGCGATGAAGCAGCGACTACTGATGAAATTATCGATAACTTTATATCGTTTGTCGACAAAGCATATGCTTCAATCAAAGTTAAAAGCGCCTGGTATGAAACAGGTGTCTATGCCGCAATGAACGCTGGCGTTATCTTAGTTGGTGGATTGATTTTCTTCATCTCCACACGCTCTAGAGGCTCAAAGATGCACTTCAAGTTCTTCGCTTCTTTGAAGATTGCAACTTTCTTGTCACTGACACCAGCAATTATTACATTCATTACTTCGTTCTTCTTCTCGACATACTCATCTTATGTATTCCTGCTTATATTTGCGTTTAGATTAATGTCATCAATCTCTAAACTATCTGAAAATAGCGCACCGAAGGATGACAAACCGCTTTATCAAGCGAGATCGTAAAATATTATTAGATATCTTAAAAGGAGCAATGTTAGAAACTTGCTCCTTTTTTATTATCCTAATTTAATTCAAACAATGATTGAAGAAGTTTACGACGTCTTTATATACTTCATCTTTTATATCTTCGTTTAAGATTTCATGACGAACTCCAGGATATAGTTTCATTTCCACATTATCTTGCCCTTGCATGTAGAAATCTTTCAATCTTTCCACATTCTTTCCATATCCACCAACTGGGTCCAACTCGCCGGAAATAATGAATATATTGCATTTATTCTTTATGTTTTTCAAATTTTTCTTTTTGAATATTTCCTGCTGACCTTTAAATAAGGAATAGTAAAAGTTGAAGGAACATGCAAACCCACATTCGGGGTCCTTGTCATATTTTTTAACGTTATCCTCGTTGATGGAAATCCACTTATTTATTGAATCGTATCCATCAGGAAACGGCTTTAACCCCTTATTGAAAGTCTTATTTCCCGAATTTACTAGAATCGGACAAACCTTGTCTCTGTTTTTCTTCGTTCTAAATATTCGCATAATTGATGTTAGATTTCTCGACATTTTATAAAGCGATGTGTTAGCACTTGAGCCGCAGAATACTACACCGTTTATCAAATCCGAATGTCTTTGATAGAGTCCTTGTGCAACAAAGGACCCCATAGAATGTCCAAAGAGCAAGATTGGTTTATTAGATTTTTTTCTAATATATCTAACTAGTTCAACCAACTGGTTAATTGCGACGTCAAATCCGTTTTCTGGCCACATTCCATATTTGTATTTTGTATCAGGCTTTTTAGATACATTTAATCCGTGCCCCACGTGGTCAACAGCGAAAACATCTAGATCGTTCTCACATAAAAACTTGGCAAAATCACCATATCTCTTCGAGTGTTCTGCCATTCCATGACAAATGATAACTGATGCGCGCGGTTGCTTATCAGTCAACAGCCAAGAATTACCATAAATCTTTTCCCCGGAGCTAGCTTTAAAACAAATGATAGAATGTTTCATAATTAATTACCTCACTAATCTTATTAATTTAATTTTATAGTCAATATATTGAAATAACAATAAATATCGAAATTATAGATTTGTAACCCCTTTATTTTTACTTGAAATAAAATAAGTAAAACTATATTGTATTTTAATTTTTTTATTTTTATTTTACGAGTATAATTTAGGTAAGACTTGAATTAAAGAAAAATAGGGTGGTATTTATGCTAAAGTTAGAAAAGATAACAAAGGATTATATATTGGACAAGAACTTATCAGTTCCCGCATTAAAAGGAATAGATTTGGAATTTCCAAAACATGGGTTTACAGCAATTTTAGGACAATCAGGATGTGGAAAAACCACTCTTCTAAACATTATAGGAGGATTAGATCGCTATACTGCAGGAGATTTAAAGATTGATGGAAAATCAACTAAGCAATTTAAAGATAAAGATTGGGATAATTACCGCAACAAAAAGATAGGAATGGTCTTTCAATCCTACAACCTTATCAGTCACATGACTGTAGTTGGAAATGTAGAAATAGCTATGACTCTTTCCGGTGTTTCTCGTTCCAAGCGACACGCTAGAGCACTGAAAGCGCTAGATTCAGTCGGTCTAACTTCAGAGATTAATAAAAAGCCCAATCAGTTATCAGGTGGACAAATGCAAAGAGTTGCAATTGCGCGAGCGATTGTAAATAATCCAAATATTATTTTAGCTGATGAACCAACTGGAGCTTTAGATACTAAGACATCGATACAAATTATGAATATCCTTGAGGAACTTTCCAAGGATAAGTTGATTATTATGGTTACCCACAATCGAAACTTAGCATTTTCATATGCGACTAGAGTTATCGAAATGTCTGATGGACTAATTATAAAAGATACACCTAATGA
>JBAYAI010000041.1:0-12708 GCA_041669865.1 Bacilli bacterium
ATAAGTATATATAAAAAGCAAGATTTGACAAAGTTAACGCAAAGAAAAGACTAAAGAATGATAATTCCAATAAGAAAGCATGGCGATTTCAAAATTTCTTTGCGTTTACTATGTCACTTAACAAAATATTATATTTGACATTTTTTTATCTCAGTTTTTTAATCAAAAAATCATATTCTTTTGCCTTTCGTGGAATATGTTATTACATGTATAGAATTATGACTCGATAAGAGGCTTTAAACGATCTATTTATTTGTCTAAATTGTTTTTTACTTTTCAATTAAATCCAAGAATTTTTTCAATTCCATATCCCAAAAACTCCACTCGTGAGTGTATCCAGGAACAATTTCGTGAGTATTTTCAACATTGTTTTCCTCGAGATATTTTATAAAGCTTACATTTTGGTCCAATAGAAAATCATTCGAACCAATAGCAAGATAGATTTTGGGCAAGTGATTCTTATTTTTCCTTATCAGAGATTTCAATGGTTCATTCTCAACTTCCAATCCGGATTTTGAAAGATTAGGAACCTTAGTTGCCGGACTGAAAGCTCCGATGTATGAATAGGCTTTAGGATTGCTCAATCCGTGATAGAGCGCACCAAAACCACCCATAGAAAGTCCAGCAATATAGTTATGCTTCCGCTGTTCAGAAATAGGAAAAGTTCCGTATAGAAAGTCTTTCAACTCCTCTTCGATAAAGTCGTACCACCGATTGAATTGATTATTTACATAAAACTGATTCTCTCCACTGAAAGTTACTACGGCTATGTGCTTTTCCTCCGCATATCGCTCGAGGGAAGACGAGCGATGCCAAGAGTGGCAATCACCTAAGTAGCCGTGAAGAAGTATGAGCAATGGAAGTTTATCCTCCTTGCTATCTCTATAATGAGTGGAAGAAAAATTCGCGTTTGGCGTTAAAGAATAATTGTCCGTTGGAAGAATCAAAGATATATCGATTGACCGGTTGAGTATCTTTGAAAATAAGTTTATATCTAGATGAGCCATATTCATTTCCTCTTTTCTTAAATTCATTTACACATTAATGATACCCTATAATTTCAATTATAAATTAAAAGGTAAGAAGATAATGTTTTCTCTTATCATCGGGACTACAGTTCCATAGTAATCGGAAGTTCGCCAAATTTGTAGATAAAAATTTATTCCAATAAAAGCGACAACGCCGCAGTAATACCCGCAACTCATAATCCAATCCAACTTAGTAAGTCGCTTTTTTGAAAGGGTGAAGACACCAATTAAATTGAGCAAAGTGAGATTTCTTTGCAAGCGATAAAAATCGATGCTGAAAGCCATTATGGGAACAATAATCAAGACGATTAGATTCAGTCCTATCAAATCGAGTATGAATTTTTTGTTCTTCTCTTCGGCCTGGTGATAAGCGTAGATAAGCAAGGTGATGATCATGACAAAATATACTCCAACTCTCATAACTTGGCTTATCTTTTGCTGAGTAGTTCTCGTTTCTGAAAGCGAGAGAACAATATTTATCTTTTCAATATCGAGTCCCTTTAAGAAGGTGTACAAGGGTCCCTTGTACAAGAGAAAAGAAAGCACGCCGATCAAAAGGAAAGATACAATCCAGGTTGCTGGTTTCTTTACGTTGAACTTTGACCACTTTAGGAGGATAAAAGATAGATATATTACCATTGCGGAATGTATCCAAGTACCGATTAAAACGAATGCTAAAAATCTAAGCATGTCCAATTTGTCATCGCTCCGTAGAAGATAGTAAAGTCCGATGTTGACAAAGGCAAATCCGAGAGAATTTCTCACTTGTACGATCTCGATACAAAAAGGGAAAATAATGAAGAGAATAAGGATGGGAATAGCCTTTCTCTTCGTGGAAAAAACACGGAGTAAAAAATAGATTGAAAACATGTAAACTGAAGAGACAAAAATCAGGAAGAAAGTATATGAAAGATTCAAGAAATTGAATAGATACATTAGCATATTCCACAAGGGTTCGTTTTGTTCCAGCAACAAATCGTAATTGTAGTAGCGCACTAGATATATTGATGAATCAGCGTTATTTTGGCTGAAGGCAAAGAGAAGCCAGCACCACGAAAAAATCAAAACAAACGCCCAAGTTGATCTGCGCTTTGCAAATGATATTACTGCGGCTGAAATGGTTGTAACTAATCCAAACATATTTCTCCTTTATCAATACTTTTTAAACAAGATAGCAATTTTAAAAGCAAAATTATCTGAAAAGGTATGCTTTCTATATTTGTTGGTAAAGAGCAATTTGCAATAACTCCTTAGTTCACTGCGATAATTTGCCATCGCGTAGCAAATATCATTATACCTTTCGTGCATTGTTAATCCGTATGTATCCCGGATATTTTTATAGAGATTTGAATAGTTGTGATAACTAGGTTGAAAAAACTTTTTTACTCTCCTGTGAAATTTATGAGTGTCATTTACCCCTATTTGATTGGAACTGTGCTGACGATACTTGATGTGACTTGTCTCATCAAAGATGTATCGTCCGCAAAATTGAGCGATATTTTTGATGATGTAGTCGTGAGGAAGGTCGACTTTTTCCATGGGATACTCTTTTATCAAAGCAAGAAGAGAATTGTTGAAAATGACAGTACATCCAGTGCAATAACTCTCTAAAGGATTGTCGGGGTCGATCTTATCTCGATTGTACATTGTTTTTATTATCTCTAGTTTCTCGTCAACTACCATTAGATTAGAAGAATATAGAGCCGGGAGCTTATCTCCATTTTCCTCGAGTTTGCGACTTCCTGAAATCACCTTGTCCGCCTCCCATACATCGTCCTGATCTGAAAGGCAAATGTAGTCGTACTTATAAAGTGGAACCCGGTCAATAAGTCGCATAAAATTTTTCGAATATCCCAAGTTTTTTTCATTTATGTAATATGAGACTCGCTTGTCGTTTGCATACCTATCTTTGATTATTTCGACAGTCCGATCCATCGAACAGTCGTCAGCAATCAGGATGGAGATATGGACATCTTTCTGAGCGAGAATGCTGTCGATTTGTTCTTCGATATATTTTTCTCCGTTGTAAGTGGCTAGCAATACTAGGCAATTGGATATTTCTTTTGTTTTTTCCATAGCAACTTTTAAAACCACCTTTCTTAAAACCGGGAGAAAAGTTATCTTTTTCTCGCTGGTCAATACAACTATTTTAACACATCTATCTTTCCTAGACGCCCTTTTCTAGCATCTCTCTTTCCTTTGATAATCATCTTTAGCTTGCCAATTTTATTCTTTTCTAAAAGCAAAATTAAAATTAGATTCTTTTTCTCAGCTCTGTGCAAAGCTTTAAAGTACTTCTTATTTCTTCTATAAAGGTACAGTTCATTGCGGTAGCGGTAATAGTCGCGCTCGGGCGAGTGATTGGAAAATATCAATTCTTTTCCAAAAATGCGTTTAGAATCGGGATGACCGAGCTGGTGATCGAGCGATATGCGATTCATAACACCGATCTTCAAACCTTTAGATACAAACTGTTCACATAGATCGTAGTCGACATAGTCGATAAAGAGAAGCGGATTAAAACCATCGACCTTTTTGTAATCCTCAAGTTTGATAAAACTGCCAGAAGTTATCCAATCATTCACTTGGGATACTTCCGAGGAAGACTGATTCTTTCCGTTGTAATTTAAAGCGAGGATTGAATAGTCAAAATTGGCTTTAAGAAGAGAAAGTATTTCTCTCTTTTTATCTATGGGAAAGACGCTGTCCTGGTCCATCGTTAAAAGGTAATCGAATCCCTTGGATGAAGAGTAGTCTGCTGCGTATTTTAAAGCGTTGGCAATTCCGGTATTTTTCTTGAACCAAACATAGGTAACTCCTTCCGTGTGTGAGATTTGCTGACTGGTCCTGTTCAGATAATCTGAGTTGTCCAACACTAAAACATCAGAGGTGAAACCAAGGAGATTTTTCACGTTGGAAATCACTTCCATCTCCGGATTATAAAGGACTATACACGCGCATATTTTCATCTACATAACCTTCTTTTTTTCTGCGGAAAACTTTATTTTACCCGTGAGATTGAACCAAATGATCAAGCTGAGAAATGTTTTGCGTGATTTCAAAGTTTGTCTAAAGACAAATTTTCTCTTCTTTTGCTTATCTTTAAAGCGTTCGTTTATAGACACAGAATGGATGTGATCGACACTAATCTCCGGATTGTAAACGGTCTTCAAGTTAAACTTGCGACAAAGAAAGAGAAGAATATCTTCTTCCAAGAAAAATGATTTTTGAGGATATAAACCAAGGGGAAACCGCTTGAGATAATCTTTAGAAAGAATGACAAATGATCCTTGCAACATGACGTTTTCCGCCCTTTCCTTGTACTTTTTATTGTTGTAGACAAACTCTTCCTTCGGCTCTTTTTTCCACTCGCGCTTTAAGAGAGAACGGTACATCAAAAGAACAATTTTAAAATTTTCAATCGCTGAAAGATAATAGCGGATATAAAACGGACTCGAGTGGGTATCGGTTGAAACAGTATGAACGTCAGGTCCCATCGCTCCAAAGTGCGAACGCTCGTATTCCTCCTCAATCTTCTTGTACAACCTTTGGTCGTCAAAAGTGATATCGTTGTTGGAAAGAATGACAAATCTCGGATTATACTTTGCTAGGTGCTTTACTCCGATATTCATCGCCCGAGAAAAGACAAGTGGCTTTTTTGTTTGAATTACTTCGACAATAGGATGCTCCTTGAATCTCTCCGTAATTGCACGATCAGATGCATCTCGACCCGAGTTGCAAACAACGACAATGTGGGGAGAAAAAGGAAGTGGAGAAAGTCGCAAAAAAGAATCGACACAAGCGATGGTCTTTTCCGTTTTTTTATAATGCAGAATCACTGCGCCAATCGTTTCCAATTTCTTTCCTCCTATTGAGTATATTTTATTATAAATCAATAAATTAAAATATATTTATATTATTTCAATCTATCTAAAGTTAGTCTTTACTTTTATCTTTTTTTAACAAATAGTCTTTTTTTAACTTTATCCACCGGATAGAGTTTTGATAGATCTTGGTTCTAAAGTAAGCAAGATAGAAAACGAGCAGTGAGACAGCAACCGAAATTGCAAGTTTGATAAACCACGCTCCAACTAGAATCCACTTGCCCCCTTCAAGCGTGATAAATGAGCACAAGTAATAAGCCGCCGCAGCTGCGGTGAGAGTGACAAAGAAGTAAGCGACATTTCTAAAGATATAGTTCCAATAGTGCTTTTTACCAAAGTAGTACTTGAAGATAAACGTGCTTCCATACAAGTAGGAAAAACACAAAATGGTCGCAATTGTTGCCAAAATTATTCCGAGCACGCCGAAGTACTTTCCGAGCACGATATTCAAGGCCAGATTCAATACCGCTTCTATCAAGTATCTCCACTTTCCTTTCCACCACAGTCCGATAGCGTTGAAATAGATCGAACTGATATCCCCCTGGCGAAGTAGGTAGAAATAAAAGCAAAAGAGGAAGCTGATATATGTCGGGAACATAAGTTCCTCTCCCACCCATATTTCCATAAATGGCTGAGTGAGGGTGACCAAGCAAACGGTCGCAGCTCCAGAAATCAACATGTACATAAAGTTGATAATTCGAAAATCGCGATAGTTTTTCTCCCGCGATTCGACCGCGATGCTGTTTCCAATGCCAGCAAGAATTGAGTTTAGTATAACGGCAAAAATTCCAGCTAAAGCGGTGAGAATGTAATAGTAGTTATTGTAGATACCGACTTGCGTTAGTCCGATGAAAGATGAAATGACGATGCTATCAAAAGTGTTGCGTGTAGCTGCGCCAATTTTTGACATCATCAAGCCTGAGACTTTTTGCTTCATGTCTTTCTTATCAACGTTGTACTCCTTACCTTTAGCGATGTATTGGGGGTACTTCTTTTGGGTATAAATGGCGGTAGCGATATTTAAAACTATGTTGAATAGTGGAATTAGCAAGACGTAAATGTAGTAATTTTTTGTAGCGAAGAGAACGGCAATTTGAATGCCGTACATAAGTAAATAAACAACGGTAGTTATATTGGAAATAATGTCGTTTCTCTGAACGGCTTTCAGGATAGCATTCTTATATCCGAAGAAAAAATATGTTGCAACCGTATTGGCTAAATACATTCCATAGAGAACGTAAATATTTAATCCTGCAGGTATATCACTCTCGATGAAGACTTCTAAAAAAGGCATGAGTCCGAGACCTAAGACGAGGATAACTGAACCGATTATGTAATAAATCTTTCGATATAGATTCAATAGAGCGCATATGGTCTTCGTATCATTTTCAGCAATCGGCTTGTATAAAAAGAACACGATGGCGCTCCCAAAACCCAGTTCTGTCAAACTTAAGACCGTGAGAATCGAGATAAAGAGACTGTTTAATCCAACGTAGTTAGTTCCGAGTAAATAGATGATTATCGTTCTGATGATAAAGGGAACAAGAAGCATGACAAACTTGTTTAGAAATCCCATCGCTATATTTCTTACGCTGTTTTTTGTTCTATCAATTTTCATCGATTTGCTCCTGTAATAAATGCGTTTTTTCCGCAGTCAATGTAAAAATTATAATCGCAATTAATCGCAAAGTCCACCGGATGGTGCACCTTTATTTTTCACTTAATACTCTATCGTAGAATTTGTCGATTTCTCGATAGCACGATTCCGGCAGGCACTTTGAATAGGCGAAGATTTTCGCCGCTTCAATTATCGGCTTGGTATCTATTCGCCTTTCGAGAACAAGTCTGATTTTGTCAGCTAAATCAGAGTAGTTTCCCTGTTGATAGAGCAAGCCGTGCAGATTGTTTTCGCCGATAAGTTCCTTCGTTCCGCCCGTGTTGGCGCCAATGATGAAGTTCTCAGCGTACATCGCTTCTATCGTCACTCTTCCTAGCGCCTCTTTCTTCGAGCACACTAGAGCAATATCCATCAGTCGCCGATGGTTGAATAAATCTTTAGTAAAACCGTAAAAGATGACTCGTTTTTCAATCTTAAGAGCCGAGACGAGTTTCTTCAGTTTCAATTCGTCCTCGCCTTCTCCAAAGATGTGCAATTTGACGTCGTATCTCTCTTTAATCAACTCGTTTACAGCCCTGATTGCTTCCTCCTGACCTTTGCCAGCAGTTAAACTTCCAGCGATCATGATATTAGTGCCGCTGTGAGGAATCTTCGGTAAATAACCATCGGATATACCGTTAAAAATAACCTTTTGATACTTGTGGCAATATCGTCCAAACTTTTCCTGAATTGCCTTGGTAATAAATATCATGTTTGAATTAGTCATGAGGTGATGGAATACATATTCAGGTTCGAAGTAAGTCATGCCAAAATCCTCTTTTAAGAATTCTCTAGCGTGCCAAACGTGAGGGATGCCGAATTTCTCAGCAAAGACAGCCCCGACTATGGTTGCTAGGGAATTAGAGTGAACTAAATCAAAATCATGACCGACTAATGTGTCAATTTCTTTCACCTCTTCATCTAAGAATTTCTTGTAAAAGAATCTCTTCTTTATGAGGAGTTTAAGAGAAAACTTGCGATAGTAATCCGCGTGAATCGTAAATCGCGCGTAAGGAATGTGATTCTTCTGAAGAATGGCAACTAGTTCGTTATCTTCACTCTTGGGAAGAACAACTGTCGCATCTTTCTCCATATTTGTAGTTAGATAGTCAATAAAAGATCTATTAGCCCCCTTATAGGAAGAATCGTGCAATATATAAAGAACTTTCTTCATTGAGTTTCTCCTTAAACTGCATATCTTTTTATGCATTATTACTCATTTTTAGACTTATTAATTTTATCATATTTGACACTTTTTTATAACATGTAAAAATACACATTTATAATTGTAAAAATGCCCGTTATCGCAAATAAATAAAACTATTTGTGCTTCTAACAATCCAAACAATGGGTTTTTATTGATATAGCACAAGTGATTAAATCCATCCAAATAAAAATCTCCTCTCTTTGCATTTAATTTTAAACTCGAGAGGAGATTGTAATGAATAAGTCTAGAATTAACTCAAAACTAACGAGGGAGGATTATAGGCACGAGCGGCCAAGTCCTTGTCCATCATATATAGACCCTTTCCGTCGCTTCCGAATAAGTCGAATTGCTTCAACAAATCTTCAGCGTTCTTCTCTTCTTCCACTTGTTCTTTGACGAACCAGTTGAGAAATTCAACGGTCTTGTAGTCCTTCATTTCGATAGCCTTTTCATAGATGACGTTGATCGCATTGGTGATGTAAATTTCGTGCTTTAAAGCTTCTTCCATCCCTGTTCTCAAGTTCTTGTAATTAACTTCGGGCTTCTCAATCGCATACAATACAACTTTTCCACCGTTGTTTTGAATATATTGCTTGATGAGAAAAGCGTGATCCTTTTCTTCCATTGCCTGGACTTCGTACCAGTGACCCAATCCTTCCAATCCCTTGTCAATGTAGTGATTGGAAATATCTAAATAAAGATATGCAGAAAATAATTCCTTATTTATCTGAGTATTTAGAAGTTCGTATATTTCTTTCTTTAACATAAATCTCCTCCTTTTGATTGTAAATCTATTTTGTTATTGCTGTTGACAGGTGATTTTTAAATATCTATCAACACTTAAAGTATTGTCCCTAATATGGAATTAAGCAACAAAACTTATTTATCTTATCAACTATAATTATTTTAACTGAATTTTATTAATTAGTAAAAGGATACGCTCTGATTTAGAGAGGAAAAATCATCTTGAAAATCTGAATAATTTATAGTCCTAATCATTAAAAAATTACCGAGCTCAATAAAGGGGAAATACTTTATATATACGTGATTCTTATCTCTTTTTAATTAACTTCTTACTCTCTATCGAGACATAACTAGAAGATAACAATCTAGTCTAATTTGGAAAGATTCTTAGGATATTCAATTATAAAATCTATGATGAGATAGAGTTCTTACAAGGTTGCGCTTTTCCACATAATACTTATCCGGTTTATTCGGATGCAAATATACGTTTAAGGTGTTTATCCCATCTAATTTCATCGCTGCTCGAGGATCAAAACTTATCCTTGTCTTAAATTGGCGAGTTCCAAATTCTTCCTGGAGAATTAATGTGTAATAATTACTTCCGTTATGCCTGCTTGTCAAATATCTATCAGGTAAATTTCTCTCAACTTTGATCAACTGCGCTCGAACGACCTTTCCACTTTGAATATAGATGTACTTTCTATTTTTAACAAGAATCATAACTATGTATGTAACTGCAAGATATATCCAACCTGCCCCATTAAAGATGTATGCAAGTCCACTCATTAAGTCTTCCGTTGAATCCAGGTAATATATTCCATAAATAAGAGTTCCAGCAGCGATAATCAGCAAGATAATCCCAAGATAGATATTTCCTTTATTGTCCTGACCGTATAAGTAACCTCGCTGATCCTTTGCCATGTAAAAAAATATGAAAACAGTCGGAATCAATCCCATAAACATCGCTGATAACACTATTCCGACAATATCTCCAACCACGTATGCAATAACACTGAGAGCAATGGTGAAAATCATTAGGTAAATGAGCACTCGATAAATCTTTCCAAATCTTTCTTTGTTTGTCATATCTCTCTCCTTAATGCAATAAAACTCTTCTTACTTCATCAGTCTTATACATAATATATTATCAATTTTCTCTTGAAAATTTTTCACATAAAGTCTATTATGCATTTTATATTTATGTATGTATCTTACTTAACCCCAACAAAAATGACAAATAGTCAAAAAACATCACCGCGATTGCGGTGATGCTTTCTTTATCAACTTATTTAGCGTAACGCTCCATCCACTTGGTGTATTCACCAGATTCTACGTGGTCGAGCCATTCTTTATTTTCTAAGTTCCACTTTACCGTTTGAACTATACCGGTATCAAAGTTATAGACTGGTTTCCATCCAAGTTCGGTTTCAATCTTTGTCGGATCCATCGCATAGCGCAAATCGTGACCTGGTCTATCTTTGACATAGGTTATCAAATCTTCGGAAGCACCGATTGTTTTTAATATTGTTTTAACAACTTGAAGGTTGCTTCTTTCGTTGTGTCCACCAATATTGTAAATCTCTCCATCCCTTCCCTTTCTCACGATTAGATCAATAGCGATGCAGTGATCGTAAACGTGAAGCCAATCTCTCACATTAGCGCCATCGCCATATACGGGAAGCGGTTCTTTCCGCTGAGCTTTTTGAATCATTAGAGGAATGAGTTTTTCCGGGAACTGATAAGGCCCATAGTTATTTGAACACCTAGAGATAGTGACTGGTAATCCAAAGGTTCGGTGGTACGCCATAACCAATAAATCAGCTGAAGCCTTTGAGGCTGAGTATGGACTAGAAGTATGGAGGGGCGTATCTTCCTTAAAGAGCAAGTCGGGACGATCTAAAGGCAAGTCTCCGTAAACTTCATCAGTCGAAACTTGATGAAATCTCTGTATTCCATATTTGCGGCAAGCATCCATTAGAACCTGAACGCCAAGAATGTTTGATTCTAAGAAAATTCCGGGATTCTCAATCGAACGATCGACGTGTGACTCTGCAGCAAAGTTGATAACAATATCAAACTTTTCCTTCTCAAATAAATCAAAGATAAATTCTTTATCTCTGATATCGCCTTTAACAAACTTAAAGTTAGGCTTTTCTAAGACATCCGCTAAGGTTTCCATATTTCCTGCGTAGGTCAAAGCGTCTAAGCAAACGAAAGTGTCTTCCGGATACTTTTCAGGCATTATGTGACAGTAGTTGCCACCGATGAATCCTGCTCCGCCAGTAATTAAAAATTTCATGCTATTTTTCCTCCAGCAATTTGATATATCGTTCCGTCGCATCTTGCCATGTCGGCAATTTGTTAAATCCGTTTTCAGTAAGTGATTTCTTAGACATCCGGCTGTTCAGCGGTCTATCGGCCTGCGCGGGAACTAACTTCTTGTACTCGGCAGTTGTCACAGGATTTACTTTCACATTTAATCCAGCAACTTTAAAGATGTACTTGGCAAAGTCAGCCCAGGAACACACGCCTTCATTTGTCGCGTGATAGACTCCGTATTTGTCGGTTTCAATCATGTCGCACATAAGCTTAGATAGGTCGTAAGTGTAGGTAGGCGAACCTATTTGATCGCAGACTACATTGAGTTTATCGTGAGTTTTTCCCAGCTTGAGCATCGTCTTAATAAAGTTATTTCCATTGATACCAAAGACCCAGGATATGCGAATGATAAAGTATTTTTCTAAGGTAGAAGTCACAAAGTCTTCTCCCTGAGACTTTGTCTTTCCGTAAACGGACAATCCGCTCTTAGGGTCGTCAACCTCATAGAAGCGCTCTCCCTTTCCTTCGAAGACGTAATCGGTAGAAATATACATCATCGTCGCATCTATTTCTTTACAAACCTGAGCGATGTACTTCGGACCTAAAGCGTTGACAGCATAGACAGCATCGGGCATTTGCTCAGCCTTATCAACAGCGGTCCAAGCCGCGTTGTGGAAGACAATTTTCGGGCGGTAATTTAATATGTATTCTCTCACGGCTTTTTCATCCGTGATATCTAACTCTTCCCGGTCGATTCCACGAACGTTGGTAAATCCGCGTTCTTTTAGTTCTCTCACCACGTCAAATCCGAGTTGACCTTTAAAACCGGTGACTAGTATTCTTATATCCTTATCCATATTAGAACTCGACTTTCGCTTGGCTTAATGGTAAGCGATGCTGATCCTTTTCAGAGAGAATAACTTCGCCTTTAAACGGCCACTGTATGTTAATAGAAGGATCGTTCCACATAATTCCGCCTTCATCTTCCGGATGATAGAACTCATCGCACTTATACGTGAATTCAGCTGTCTCAGAAAGAACGACAAAACCGTGTGCGAATCCACGAGGAATCATGAATTGTCTCTTGTTCTCCTCCGAGAGAATAACGCCAGTCCACTTTCCGTACGTTGGACTTCCCTTTCTCAAATCAACAGCAACGTCGAATACTTCGCCGCTGACAACTCTTACGAGCTTGGCTTGAGGATGTTTTATTTGGAAATGCAAGCCTCTTAAAACGCCTCTTTTCGACTTTGATTGATTGTCCTGGACAAAGTCGTATTTAAGCCCAGCTTCATCGAAATCTTTTTTGTTATACGTCTCCATAAAGTATCCGCGATTATCTCCAAATACTTTAGGTTCAATCACGTATACTCCTTTAATTTCTGTCTCTTTAAAATTAAACATATCTATCTTCTTTCTTTAGTACTTTATCTTTCCGTCAAGGACTCTTTGTAAAAATTGTCCGTACTGATTTTTCTTTAATAGTTCGGCCTGTGCACCAAGTTGTTCTCTGCTGATCCACCCTTGCTTGAAAGCAATTTCTTCTGGACAGCTAATCTTCAACCCTTCGTGCTCTTCAATCATCTTTACAAAGGCAGTCGCATCCGCGAGGGATTCGTGAGTTCCAGTATCTAACCAGGTGACTCCTCTTCCGAAGTTTATCACTTCGAGAGAACCATCTTGCAAATATAATTTATTGAGGTCGGTTATTTCTAACTCTCCTCGCTTAGAAGGCTTTACTTTCTTAGCGAAATCAACTACTCGATTGTCATAAAAATACAAACCAGTAACGGCGTAGTTAGACTTAGGGTTGGGATCTTTTTCCACGAGGGAAAGAGGCTTACCCTGTTCGTCTAGTTCGACTACTCC
>JBAYAI010000042.1:0-12691 GCA_041669865.1 Bacilli bacterium
ATCTTCGTAGTTGAAAGTTCGATAAAATTCATCTAGCTCATCGATGCCTAATTCGCGATAAAAACCCAAGTTTCCAGAGTTGATCAACATGTAGGAGCAATCGTTATCTCTATAGGTATTTATCGAATCTAACAAACACCCATCGCCGCCAAATATAAAAACAATATCTGGATTTTTCTGATCTTTGACATTATTTTTTCCAATCAAAAAGTCTTCGAAAACAGTTAATTTTTCGAGGAGTTCACTTTGATTTATATTTGTGAATATTGCAAATTTAAACATATTAATCCCCTTTAATTACTTACAATATTAGTGTATCATAATAATAAGTTGGAGGAATATCTTTATGAATAACAACGTTGAAATAGAAGCAAAAGTCCTGCTTACAAAAAAGCAGTACTTAAAAGTATACGAAAGCTTAAAAGCTGAAAAAGGAATAGAAATAATAAATCAAACAAATTTTTACATTGATTCGAGAGATAGAATTTTGAAGGAAAATGACATTGCCTTGCGTATTCGTGAAAAGCGCGATGAATATATTCTTACTGTCAAAACTCCAATGTCAGAAGGCTTGCTAGAAAAGAATCAAATTCTCGATTCCAAGGAAGCAATTGAGATGATTGAATTCAACAAATTCCCGAAAGGAGAAGTTGCGGAATTTCTTGAATTGCTAGATATAGACCTTTCAAAATTAGTCGTCCTTGCAAAGATGTCAACCAAACGCACGACGATCGAAAAGAAAGATATCCGCGAGAGAATTTCTCTCGATGCCAACTATTATGGTAATAAAGTTGACTATGAGTTAGAAGTTGACAAGACAGCTATGGCCCTTGCGGAAAAGAGAATTGAAGAGATACTTAAACCTCTCAATATCAAATACAAGTTAAATACCGTAAGCAAACAAACAAGAGCACTTTGCGAAGCATGCTAGTTAAATAAAAATAAAGGTTCAGCAATCGCTGAACCTTTTTACATGTTTTCTAAATCTTCCGGAGATAATTTATTTTTACAATTATAGTAATCCGGACATTTTTCTGGAGTGCAATTCTCTCGGAATATTCTCCGTGCTTTCGGAATGAAGGATCTAATTTCCTCGGAATTATAACCGACTTGTATTCGCGAATCCGTAACAATTATCGGACGCTTCAAACAAGATGGATTCTCGTAAATAAAATCGACAAGTTCATTAAATGACATAGAATCGATATCTATATTGTTTTCCTTTATAACCTTGGAACGCCTGGAAATAATTTCATCGGTTCCATCTAAAGTCTTTTTAATTATGTCCTTGATATCTTTCTTGGTCAACTGGCCAGAGAGAATGCTCTTTGTCTCAAAAGGTATATTTTGCTTTTTAAACCAATCTTTCACCTTGCGGCAAGAAGAACATGACGGCGAAATATATATTCTAATCATTTTATATCTTTTCCTTCCTCTTTTTTATATAAAGATGCTGGGATATCTCCCCCTGGAGAATTCCACATTTTAATAACTTCCATTAAGTACATTATCCAAGCGAACAGCAAGAGAGAGCCTGAGCATATAATCATTATAGTACTTATCAGAATATTATTAAAATCAAATAGTGGAAAGAGCAATAAAGAGGTCATAACAACATCAAATCCGAATGTTGCTACCTTTCCAAACCACTTCGAACCATTCATATACTTACCATGTTTGAACAAAGCAATAATAGCGATAAACTGACTAAATTCCTTAAGTAGAAATAGAGCGAGCAAGATCCAAACATATGGCTCGCTTGTCAGCGACTGAAATTGAACGGCAACGACTATGACTATGGACAATTGCATGAATTTGTCAGCGAGAGGATCCAAAAATTTTCCTAGATCAGTTATGAGGTTGCATCTCCGAGCTATTTGACCATCGATGTAATCAGTTAAGGACGCAACAACAATAATACCAATAGCTGTCCATAATCTCGCGACATCATGACCACCTTCAGCAAAATACCCCGAAAGATAAAAATACATAAAAGCTGGTACTAGGATAATGCGAATATAACACAATATGTTCGGAATGTTAAAAAAGTCTTTCTTGTCGACGTGAAGTTTTCTCTTAACGTTATTAATTTTCATCCTTATCAATCCTCATCGTTATTTTTATGATTATCATCTTCCTCAGTAAAGTCGAATTCGTTTCTATATGGGTCGTATTGGCCTTTCTTTATTTCTGAATCAAAGTCTTCAAATTCATCATCGCTCGTATCGATGTCGTTTTTTTCTTTATATTCATCAACTTTATGCATAATTTGTGATCTTCCAGCATTGATTATTTGTTTGATCTTGTCACTAGCACGATTCATTATTTTGTCCGAATACGCAATGTAAAATAACGCATCGAAAACTCTTTGTCTATAGTAGAATGGTGCATAGAAGATAATTGCTACAGCAAAAGCGATGAAAGGAACATAGATGAAAGATATTCCCGTAAAGAATAATCCCAAAGCACTCACACCGAGATAAACAAGATAAAAGACAATATATCCTAAATAATTTAAACGTAAATTGTAGGCGCGATATTCTTTCCTAACCAACGGAAGTATTTCTCTTCTGAATAGAGGAATCAAAGGTCTAGTCGCAACGTCGAGATAGTTATCAGAAACCAAAACATTTGCTGCGTAATATACGGATTCATTTTTTCTCAACTCGCTCGAGACCAAAACAAAAAGCGGTATGTGTCCTACAACCATGGAAATTATATAGAATGCCTCAAATACACTTGAATAACTTTGCATCAAAGTAGAGATAGTAGAAAAATTTAAAATATCTGCATTTTGATAAATGTAAATTAATCTCGCAGCAAATTCTGGATAGATAGAATCAGCAATATTCTCCATGATGTACATGACAACAATAAGTGAAAATAAATCTAAAAGAATCCCTTTGAAAATGATTCCAGCCGTGCTGAAAAAACCAGGATTCCCATGGAAGTACTTATCGAAACAAGTTCTTAGGCTCAATTCAGTATTGTCGTTGAACCTCGTGGCGTTGGAAGTTAATACGCTAACGCCGTATAGCAAAGGCAAACCGACAAACATATATCCAATAATAATTGCAAATCCAAGAACGTACAACCAAATATTACTAGTAGAATTAATGAGAACAAATCCAAAATACAAAAGAGCAAGTAAAACCATTCCCCCTAAAGCATAGAAGTAAGGTAATGACCCCGCGTGATTTCTCACTTTAATAGATTGTTCTTTAAGTCCATTTTTTATCTTTATATTCATCTTTCCTCTTTTCACTCTATTTTTTTATTTATCTATATTGCTTTTCATTAAAGCTTCTTCGTGTTTTTTTTCTTCTTCAGACAATCGGTGTATCCGATCAATTATCTTTTGAAGAGAGTCACCGTCGAAAGAAGGAAATTTAGATTTCTTTTCTATCATTTTAATTTGCTTAGCTAAATCTCTCTTGTTAACAATAAACGAATAAGGAGAAATTGCAGTATTTTTAATTTCGCAGTCAACACTATTATTAACGACGACGATGGAAATAAACATTGGTGACTTATTTTTATTCCAACCAAGGAATTTTGCAAGGCAAATTGTTCTTTTTTCGTTGTAGATAACTGGATTGGTTATCTCTCTAATTACGGTACCCTCTTTGGAAGTAACCTCCCACTTTGGGGCAACGTAAGAATCTCCACGTAAATTTGATTCATAATATCTGCTGGCGATGACATAAATGTACTTGTCACCTACCAGCAAATGATCAATGTGCAAGGTATCTAACTCGGTATTTACATACACTTTGTTAAGCAGGTAGTAATCCTTCGATTGAGCAAGACGATAGAGTTTGCGCCAGACTGCTCTTTTGAATATCTTTACCGCATCGTGCTTTCTAATGAAATAAATTGCTATCATTAAAATAACTAATAACAAAGCGATAATTAATAACAAGTAATGATACCACTGCATAAAACCCAATTCCTTTTATACCTATGCGATATCCAAAGCGACTTTCATCATATTTGTAAATGAATTTTGTCTTTCTTCCGCAGTTGTAACCTCTTTGGAGATAAAGCTGTCAGAAACGGTAAGAATAGTCAATGCTTTTTTGTGATAGTAAGCTGCTAAGCAGTATAGAGCATAGGTTTCCATTTCAACACCAATACAACCCATTGCAGCCCATTTTTTCCAAGCATCCGGCTGGGCATTGTAAAAAATATCTGATGAATAGATATTCCCAACGTGAACTGGTAGATTTAATTCAGTTGCTTTATCGTATGCTTTCTTTAATAAGCCAAAATCCCCGATTGCTGAAAAGGTTCCAGGCAAATCATACTGACTGGCAAAATTTGAATTGGTACATGCACCCTGTGCAATTATCAAATCAAAAACTTTGACGTCTGGAAGGTAGGAACCGGCAGAGCCAATTCTAATAACTTGCTCGACATCATACTGAGAATATAATTCGGAAACATATATTCCGAGAGAAGCCATTCCCATTCCGCTTCCCATAACTGATACTCTTTTACCTTTGTAAAAGCCAGTGTAACCGAACATATTTCTAACGGAGTTAAATTGTTTAACATCAGTCAAAAAGTTTTCAGCAATGAACTTTGCTCTCAAAGGATCTCCAGGTAGCAATACTGTTTTTGCTATATCTCCTTTATTTGCTGAATTGTGTGGTGTAGCCATATAAAAACCTCCTATATATATACATACACACTATTATATAATAAGTAACAAATTATTTATATACCTATTCGAATAAAGTCTCGCTATTTCTTGCCGCTGTGATAATTTTTTTCATTTGTTCAGGATTATTTTTTCTCGACCATTTCGGTAAGTTGTCAAGTGAATAGAATCCCTTTTCTGTGATTTCAAAACATGGTTCTTTGCCTTCGGACAATATCTCTCCTTCAAAGACAATTATGTACTCGGGCAAACCGCCTTGTTTCTTGTCTCTATGTCTATCAAAAACTCCTACTAAACGCGTTAATTTGCTTTTGATTCCCGCTTCCTCCCAAACTTCTTTGAGAGCTGATTCTGCCGGAGTTAAACACAATTCTGCCCAACCACCTGGAAGAGAAAAACCACCATCAGCTTTTTCTCTTACTAACAACACCTTATCTCTACTTTCGTTAAAAATAACAGTTCGAACGGAAACATTAGGTGTGGGATAAATGTCCCGAGTAAAAAAATTATCTCGATTTAATTGAACGTTAATCTTTTCAGCGAGAAATTTCTTAGCTAGATCTTGAAGTTGACGATAGTTGTCAACCGCATAAGGATCGGTGGAATACTTCAAGCCAATCTTAGCTATTTCCTCGACTTTAAGGATAAATTCTGAGATGTTATTATTCACCATTTTCTCTTGAACAAGCTATTTAGCTTTCACTTCTTTCGTCGGGCGACTAATAGTTCCGGATGGAGCAAGCATAAACGTTTTGAAAACCTTTTCAAACTCGTCGTACTTTATAGATTCCAGCATTCCTGAATAAGCGACAGAAATGCGTCCCGTTTCCTCTGATACAATAATTGTTAAAGAATCAGTAGATTCAGAGACTCCAATTGCTGCTCTATGCCTTGCGCCATATTTGCCGACTAAATATTTTGTAGTAGCAGTAAAAAACACGGAAGCTGCAACAATAGTATCATCTCTAATAACGATCGCACCATCGTGCAACCTAGTTCCTTCATAGAAAATTGTTTCTATTAATTCAGCTGATACAGGAGCGTTAATAATCGTTCCAGTTTTGATGTATTTATCGAGAGATTCTCCTCTTTCAAAAGTTATTAATGCTCCAGTTTTATTGTCTGACAACCACTTAACCGCAGCAGTTATATTTCTATTCAATTTATCTCGATCAATATTGTGACTCGCCCTAGCGTTCACAGCCCCTTTCTTTTCAATGACAGGATTGATCAAATATTTTCGAATCTCACCGATATTTGCTAAATAAGTTAAAAATACCGTGATTGTGAAAATCATCATCATAACATAACTTGCAAATGTAAAATTGTTAAAATACAAAGAGGGAATAAGAATCAATTCCACAATGAATAAAATATCGAGAATTTTTCTCTTTATTGTTAGAAGAATAGCAATTGCACAAACAAAAACAAGGACCGAAGAAATAATAATATCGATTATAGTTTCTGTAATCATGTTCACCAAATCCTTCCCTACAATTAATTTGTTCTCTATATATTTATGATATAACAAAAATGGTCATATAAACAATAAAAATCCCAAAAATATAAAGAGTTTTACGTATTTTTTTCAAAAACGTTTTTTCTAAAAGCACACTCTTCCTGAGCATGATAAAAATTGCATTTTTCCACTAGTAACTGTTGAATCACTTTCCGATTAATCATATAATTAACTAGGTAGTTTGCAGGCATAGTTTAATGGTAGAACTTTAGCTTCCCAAGCTGAAAGCGCGGGTTCGATTCCCGTTGCCTGCTCCACTTATATATTCACAATCATTGAAAAGACTGAAAACTCAGTCTTTTTTCTTTAGTATTCCTTGAGATAAACAAGCCTTTATAATTCTTGAGAAATATATTACAATACTACGAATGACATTTTGATACATAATTATATGAACACTAAAGTTAGAAAAAAATTTACAAAATATGTTTCTTTAAACGTATTAGGTATGATTGCTATATCCTGTTATATCTTGGCTGATACTTTTTTTATTGCCGATGGTATCGGTTCTTTGGGAATCGTAGCTTTAAACTTATGTTTGCCTTTTTACAATTTGATTTTTGGAATTGGGCTAATGCTCGGAACAGGTGGAGGAATTCGTTATTCGGTTCTCATTGCCAACAACGAAAATGAAAAAGCCAATCGCATATTTACAAATGTTTTTCTTTTCGGATTAATTATCGGAATAATCTTTTTGGTCGCTGGTTTAAATTTCAGCGTAGAGATTGTTTCTATGCTTGGTGCCGAAGGAATAGTCCTAGAATACGCTTCAGTTTATTTTAAGATATTTATGACTTTTTCTCCTCTCTTTATCACAAATGAAATATTTTTAACTTTTGTAAAAAACAGCGGTTCACCAAAACTAGGAATGGCTTCTATGATTATCGGAAGTGTGATGAATGTCATTCTTGATTATATCTTCATTATGCAGCTTGACATGGGCATGGCTGGCGCTGCTTTTGCGACTATTTGTTCTCCAACAATCAGCATTTTTTTAATTCTCCCTTATATCCTATTTAAAAAGAACAAACTTTACTTTGTCAGAACTAAACTCGAACTAAAAATTTTGCTTACTTCATGTCGATTAGGAATCAACGCTTTTATAAACGAGTTCGGTTTTGGACTGGTGATGATGCTGTTTAATTTTCGCATTCTTGCTCTTCAAGGAAATATCGGAGTTGCTGCCTATGGTATCGTCGCCAACATAGCCATTGTTGTTAGTGCGATTTTTAGTGGGATTGCCTTTGGGGTTCAACCAATCCTATCAAAATCTTACGCTCGAGGTAACCTTAAAGAGGAGAAGGCCATTCTCAAATTAGCCGTAGCTGTAACCGTTGTAACGTTTATTCTCTTTTATGTAATTTTAACCGTATTCTCGACACCTATCGCCAACTTATTTAACAAAGAAAACGACGCTCTTCTATTAGAACTGTCAAAAGAAGCAATTTACATCTATTTATTTGGCTATCTTTTCGCAAGTCTGAATTTAGTGATTGGACAGTATTTCGCCTCGGTTGAATTACCCAAGTACAGCTTTATTATTTCCCTCATGCACGCTGGACTAGTAATTATTCCACTTATGTATATTTTATCCTTTCTAATGGGAATGACTGGAATATGGCTTTCTTTCGGCATTGCTGAATTGATTATTTTCATCGTTTGTATCCGATTTCTTTCGCTGAAAAATCACAGTGTGGTAAAATAACAATATGTCCAAACGTAAAAAGTTCAATTTATATTCGATCAGTTTATTATCTTGTTTTCTATTAACTTTGTTAGTTCTTTTCTTGCCTATTTTCCCCACATTCGTCATCGGTTCAACTGTGGATGAAGTTACAGAGTTAATTCTAACGGGCTACAGCTATTTTTTTGCCAGCAGTGCTTTCTTAGTTCTCATGTCAATTGTTCCTCTCTTCATTATCCTAATCGCCTTTATCGTTCAATCTATTTATGTCTTTAAACTCGACAGGTTCAGCAAGGTTCAGTCGATTGCTTTTTCCATTCCCTTTCTATTTATATCAATCTTTTGTTACTTTTCTTCCGCATATCTCGGCGGAGGAATTTTTACCGCTATTTTCATATATATTTCCATAATCACTAATATTGAAATCTACAAGCAAGAAAACTTGCCTTCGCCCACTTCGGAGAAAAATAATGAACAACCGCGAAATTAAGATTTTACTTGATCAAAAAAGAAGAGCAAACGGCAGAGTATACAATGGAGATATAAAGCAAATAGGTAAGGAACTAGGGCAGAAAAACTGCGATCTTTCTAATGTTCAATTAGGCTTAGATTACGAGATAGATTTCGTTTATTTTCACATTTTTTTGACAAGGTATCGCAAAGACTTAAATAAGCAGTTAAAGTGCATTGAACCCTATTTACCGTATTTGGACTCTTGGTTTAAAGTAGACAATTTGATAACCTACTTTAAAAAGCCAATTAACTTTGACCTTTTTTACTCATTTGCAAAGATATATCTCAGTTCAACTAACCCCTATGTTCAAAGACTAGGCTACGTTGGATTTATCAAAGCAGATTTAAAAAATATCGACAATTGTATTAGAATTATACAACTATTCAAAAATACAGAAGAGCACACTCTAATTATGGCTCAAGCGTGGGTTATGGCTGAAATGTACATAAACAATCCAACGCTGATGTACTCCTTCTTTAAAACGTCGAATTTGAACTATCCAATTATCTCTATGGCGTTGTCAAAGTGCACTGATTCTTATAGAATAAGTAAGGATGAAAAAATAAAAATAAGAAAGCTTAGACCGATTTTAAAAATGAAAAAAGGAGGATAATATGGAAACTTATGAAATAATAATACTCGCAATAATCATGCTGCTATTAGCGCTTTTTGCAATATACCTAATATTTGGATACAAGGCGATAAAACTTATCCTTATACCTAATCGCCAACGCGACAAGGAGCACTATCCAGCGGTATCACCTGACAAAACCCATCAGCAGAGATACGAGCAAGAGTGGTTAAAAAACGCACAGCACGAAGAAGTATATATCCGTTCTTTTGATAAATTAAAACTTGTCGGTTATCTTTATCTAAATCCTAAAAAAACAAACAAATACATACTAGCTGTTCACGGTCACAATGGGTACTGGAAAGAATTGTCCATCCCTTGCAAGCACTATTACGAAGATCTCGGGTTCAATATTCTCTTCATTGACCAAAGGGCTCAAAACAAATCTGAAGGAAAATATATGACTATGGGATACAGGGAAAAGTTCGATGTTATCGATTGGTGTAAGTATATTATTAACAAAGATCCACAAGCGAAAATTTGTCTCCTCGGTCATTCGATGGGTGCATCGACAGTAATGATGACAACCGGAATGAAAACTCTTCCGAATAATGTCAAATGTGCGATTGAAGACTGCGGTTATTCGAGTATAAAGGAACAAATTTTATACATTGCTAGCATGGATCAAAAAAAGATTCCAACCTTTCTACTCTCCTCGATCTTTGTTGTTGCTCGTTTATTCTTCCATATTTCGTTTATCAAGGATTCCCCGGTGGAAATGCTCAATAAGTCAACTACCCCGATGCTTTTCATCCATGGTGGAAGTGACAAATACGTTCCTTTCAAATTTCTCGATAAAAATTATAGAGCATTGAGTAATAAGGCAGTGTACAAAGATAAGCTTGCTGTCCCCTCAGCTTGTCACGGAATGAGTTTCATCTATGATGAAGATGCCTACATCGATAAGTCCGAAAAATTTATAAAGAAGTTTATCAAGTAAACATAAGCATAAACAAATGGCGATGTATAAAAAAATCTAAAAATTTTACTGTACTAAAATATTTACAAGAACAAGTATATTTAGTATAGTAAATAAGCTGCCGCTTTAGTTCAGTGGTAGAACAGAGGTATCGTAAACCTCCAACGGCCGTTCGATTCGACCATGCGGCACCATCGAGTATTCTAGCCAAGTTCTCTTGGCTTTTTTTATTGTGGAGTTTATCATTTATCAAAAAAACCGGAAATAATATTTGTTTTACAAAAATTATTTCCGGTTTTATAATTATATAAGATTTAAATACGATCCTAAATTTGTTTACTTAACAAATGCAACTAAGCACATAGGAGCGTTGTCGCCACGACGATTTTCCATCTTGAGAATGCGAGTATATCCACCGTTGCGTTCTTTGTAACGAGGACCAATTTCGTCAAACAACTTTTGTAAAGCGGTTTGCTTTTGATCTTTGTCGACGAAGAAACGACGGACATATTTATTAGCTTCTCTTCTAGCAGCAACGTCACCTTTCTTTGCATAAGTGACTAATCGATCTGCTAAAGGTGAAATTTGTTTAGCAACTTTGGCAGTTACTACAACTTTCTCTGAAACGATGAGTTGTGTAACAACATTGCGAAGCATGGCTTTATCTTTTGATGTAGTATAGGCAGCCTTAAAGCGGACACCACCTTTACCATGTACATTCTTACGACCTTGAGTTTTCATTTTCTATCTCCTTAATTTTGACGGAAGCCTAAGCCAAGTTCTGCGAGCTTGTCCTTAACTTCTTTTAGTGATTTTTTACCAAGATTTCTGACTTTCATCATTTCTTCCTCGGATTTGTTGCATAATTCACTAACAGTTGTAATTGCGGCTCTCTTCAAACAGTTGTATGAACGTACTGAGAAATCGAGTTCTTCGATGCTCATGTCTTCATATTTGTCTTTAGGCTTTTCAACTTCAGCATTAAAGACAACAACATCCTTAGCAGACTCAGAAATGTTGACAAATTTTTCCAAGTGATCAACTAAGATCTTTGCTGCAAGAGCGACACCATCGTGAGGAGTGATTGCACCATTTGTCCAAACTTCAAGTATGAGTTTGTCATAGTTGGTATTGTCTTCAACACGAGTAGGTTCTGTTGTGTAGTTCACCTTAAGAATCGGTGAATAATTCGAATCTACTGGAATTACACCAATTGAGTAATTCTCAATTGCTTGTTTATTTTGTTCATTTGTTAAATATCCTCTACCTTTGTTGGCTTGAAGAGTCATTTTGAGTTGACCACCTTCAGCAACATGTGCGATGACAAGGTCAGGGTTTACAACTTCGACGTCGCTAGGTACTTCAAGGTCAGCAGCTGTAACAGTTGCGGGACCTTTGACATTTAAGGACATGACACGGACGGATTGTTCATCTTCCGAGTCAATTTTAAGAACGAGACCCTTTAAATTTAATACGATTGCTGTGACATCTTCAACAACGCCCTCAAGCGCTGAGAATTCATGTCTGGCACCTTCTATTTCAATTGCGAAAATAGATGCACCTGGAATGGAAGAAATAAGTACTCTTCTCATAGCATTACCGATGGTAATGCCGAAGCCTCTTTCAAGGGGAGCTAAGACGAATTTTCCATAGTTCTTAGTAGAATCGTAATTATTTTCAACGAATTCAATGTTTTGAAAAGTTTTCATTTACTTTCCTCCTTAATTTACTAACCTCTAGGACGCTTAGGCGGACGGCAACCGTTGTGCGGAACGGGTGTAGCGTCTGCGATTGAAAGAACTTGTAATCCAGTTGCTTGAAGTGCTCTTAAAGCAGATTCACGACCTGTACCAGGTCCCTTAACAATAACGTCTACTGACTTTAGTCCACGTTCAATACAGGCCTTGGCAACACTTTGTCCAGCTAATTGAGCTGCAAAAGGTGTCGATTTTTTTGAACCGGTGTAACCGATTGTACCTGCTGACGCCCAAGCAATAACTTTTCCTTCAGGATCAGTTATTGAAATAATTGTGTTATTGAATGAAGAGTGGATGTGAGCAACGCCCCTGGTGAAATTAAGCTTAGGTTTTTTACTACGGCCAAGTTTCTTAGAGCCTCTATTATTTTTATTTGCCATTTCTCATATTCTCCTTAAATACCTGCAGCCTTTTTATTAGCAACAGTTTTTCTAGGTCCCTTGCAGGTGCGAGCATTATTCTTGGTATGCTGTCCTCTACAGGGGAGATTCTTTCTGTGTCTTGCACCGCGGTAACAACCAATTTCCATCAAACGTTTAATATTAAGTCTAGTTTCTCTACGAAGATCACCTTCGACTTTGTATTTTCCGTTTGCTAATTGGTTTCTCAACGCTGTCAATTCAGCTTCTGAGAGATCTTTAACTCTCTTTGTCTCGTCGATTTCTGCATCTTTGCAGATCTTCTTAGCAGTGTATAGACCGACACCATGAATGTATGTCAATGCGTATAAAACTACTTTTTGATTAGGAATATCAATTCCTGCAATTCTTGCCATTTGTTAACTTTCCTCCTATTAGCCTTGTCTTTGCTTGTGTTTAGGATTTGAGCAAATTACCATGACACGGCCTTTTCTTTTGATTACTCTGCACTTGTCGCAGATTGGTTTTACTGATGGTCTAACTTTCATAATAAGTACCTCCTGATATCAGTTCCTTTTACTTTTTACGATACGTAATACGGCCCCGTGTTAAGTCATAAGGAGAGAGTTCGACAGTGACATGATC
>JBAYAI010000043.1:0-12529 GCA_041669865.1 Bacilli bacterium
CGCTAAAAAGGGTCTTAAACCACTTTTGCGAAAAGCGTATAACCTGGTGCAAACAACTCCGAAATTTGTTTTGTATACTCCTGAAAAAACTGAGGAAGTTGTCTATAATGCTAAGGAGCTGCAAAAGCCTAAGTTTAAAATTATGAAACTGTCGCCTAACCACTATCGCATCGAAGGCGAGAGAGTTCTCAAAGCCTATAATCTTATCAATCACAAGACCGATGAGGGAATGATGAAGTTGCTGTCGTATCTAAACAGCATCGGTGTTGATGACGAATTGCGAAAACTCGGGGCTAGAGATGGTTCGAGCGTCATGATTGGTGACTTTGAATTCGAATATTACAATTAATAAAAAAACTAGGTTTATTACACTTTCAGTGTGTTTGAACCTAGTTTTTATTTAGATATTTTTCGTTTCTACGAGATTTAAATAAGCTTTTTTTAACTTCGCTCCGACTTTCTCAATGGAGCGCTCCTCTACAACTTTGTATCCTTCTTCGGTTATCTTAGTTTGGTCCTCAAAGATGCAAAGTTTAATTTTTGCCACAAAATCATCTACTGATTTTCCCTTGTAGCAGTTTTTCCCATCTTCGAGCCAGTCTTTATAGACGCCAATATCTCTAACGATGAGTGGCAAGCGACAAGCGAGAGCTTCTAGAGCGACAATACCTTCTGTTTCTTCTCGGGTGGGGAAGAGCATGCAATCGGCTCTTTGATATGCCCCTTTTATGATGTCGCCAGCTATATATCCGGGAAGGATTACGTTTTCCGGCTTGTTTTTTATACAAGTGTTTATGTATCGCGTGGTGAGAATTTTTGAAAGGTGACCAAACCAAATGAATTTGACATTTGGCATCCTTCGCGCTGTTTCAAAAAAGTCGTCGATTCCTTTTCTTTTAAAATAAAAACCTACGCCGATGACAATTTTGTCCTGGGGCTGGATGTTGAAAAACTTTTCGAACTCTTTGATGTATTTGTCCTTAGGAAGGTATTCTTCCAATACTAGACCGTTGGATATTGCAAGAACAGGGCATTTCACACCTGGATAATTCTCAATCAGGGATTTTGAGTATTCGGTTGGAGTGATGATTAAGTCGGCTCTTTTATACATTCGATTCATCCAATGATTGTAAATTGGAGCAATGAGTTTCCAGCAACGAAAGCTTTCCTTGAAGTCCTCGTGAGTGGAGTGACCGTGAGATATGACTTTGATTCCACGTTTTTTAAACTTTTTCATCAAACGATAAGTGTGTCCTTGGTAGGAGTTAAAATGAGCGATATCAAAGCTGTCCTTTGGATTATAAGTATATTCGATTCCACTTGCTTCTAACGCTTTTGTCTGATGATATAGCGCTCTTCCAATTCCAGAGTTAGCCAGTCCTTTTTTGTTTTCTAAATACAGTAGTACTTTCATTAGTTTTATTGTCCTTTTCTTCTAATAAGTATAACAAATTTTTGCCTAAAACTTTCTGTGTTTGACGATTTTGGTTAAATTGTTTTATTAGCGCGATAAATATATTATAATTTACTTGTTAGGAAAAAGCACCGATGAATGAAATAGAGAAAAATAGAACGATCTATGGAATACTCTTAGGAGTTTCGTTGATTTTTATTTTTTTCGTCATTCTATTGGTGGGATTAAATTAATCAATTATGTATTTTTATCTAAAAGGACAAATCGCACTTCATCAAAAAAACAGCATAGTCATCGAATGTCAGGGAGTAGGTTATCAAGTTTATGTTTCGCACCCTGAAGACTATCCAATTTCTGCCACCATGCTGGTATATACCGTCTTCTATGTTCGGGAAGATGAGCAGTTTTTGATTGGTTTTAAAACTTTTGAAGAGAAGAGAATTTTTCAAAAGTTAATATCGGTTAAAGGAATTGGTCCAAAGACCGCAATCAACGCCTTGGGATCGACGACGCCGGAACGCTTAGTTCAAGCTATAAATGACTCAAACTTGCTCTTTTTAAAATCGCTAGCGGGAATTGGTCAAAAATCAGCTTCACAAATCATTTTAGATTTGAGAGGAAAGTTGACGATTGCCGATACCAACACCGGTGATAAACAGCTGGATGAAGCGATGGAAGGACTGAAGACTTTTGGTTTTACCAATGCGGAAATCGTCAAAGCCATCGGTCAGATTAGCGAAAGAGGATTATCCACATCCGAGTACATTTCACTTGCCTTGAAATACTTATCCGCAAATAAGGTTAAATAAATATGTCAGACATAATTCACGACCCAATTGAACACAACGACGATTTCGATATTACAATTAGGCCGAAGACTTTAAAGGAATACATCGGTCAGGACAGCATCGTCAAAGAATTTTCAATTTACATCAAGGCTGCACTCTTGCGGGAAGAGCCATTGGACCACGTTCTTTTATATGGACCTCCGGGTTTGGGAAAAACCACGCTGGCCAATATAATCGCTAATGAAATGCACTCCGATATTCGAATTATCAATGGACCAAGTCTAGATCGAACAGGAGACTTGGCTTCAATTTTGTCGACTTTAAATCCCGGCGACATTCTTTTTGTCGATGAGATTCATCGCATTCCCTCGATAGTCGAGGAAGTGCTTTACGAAGCGATGGAAGACTTTTCTCTTTCGATTGTAGTCGGTAAGGACGCCGATGCGCGAACAATCAACATCAAGTTGCCACCATTTACACTCATCGGAGCGACGACAAAAGCGGGAAGTCTGTCTTCACCACTTAGAGATCGCTTTGGCATTACGGGTCACTTTGACTATTACTCGGAGAATTCTCTTATGGAAATTATCGAAAGAACGGCTAAAGTTTTTAACGTTTCGATTACTTCTGAAGCGAATTATATGATTGCTAAGCGTTCGAGAGGCACGCCTCGAATTGCTAATCGATTGTTGAAAAGAGTCCGCGACTACGCGACTATAAGCAATCAAAATTACATCGATTCTAAATTGGCAACGTCCGCTCTAAAAGGGCTTGGAATCGACGAATTGGGATTGGATGAAATCGATCGCAAGTATCTAGAAACCTTAATCGTTCGCTATAAGGGAAAACCGACAGGGTTAAATAACATTGCAATCGCTATTGGCGAGGACGCGGTCAACCTCGAGGATGTCTACGAGCCTTATCTAGTGAAAATCGGTCTCTTGAACCGAACATCACGCGGAAGAGTTGCAAGTAAAAAAGCCTATAAACACTTAGGTTATATGGACAAATATAACGGGAGCGATAACATTTTCTAGACATTTTAATAATATTAGTTTATTATCTATAATGTTAGAAAGTGAGCGCTTACATGAAAAATTTTTTAGTGAAACGTTTTAAATTAAAATCGAAAGGCAGTGATATTCGTACAGAAATCATTGCTGGGTTAGTTGTATTCGTTGCGATGTTGTACATTTTACCTGTCAACTCAGGTATTTTGGGTAACATGAGAATGAATGTCAGCGGAGTTTTTTTTGCTACCGCTATCCTTACTGGTCTAGTGACTATCTTTATGGGATTATTTGCTAACTATCCCATCGCCCTATCGGCTGGAATGGGGCTAAACGCCTACCTTGCATATACTGTTTATGAATCGGTAGGCCAAAGCTGGCAGAGAGCGATGATCTTGTTGCTTGTCGCTGGTATTTTATTCTTCGTTATGTCTCTTACTCCATTGAGACAAAGGTTGATTGAGAGCATTCCTCAAGGGTTGAAGAGTGCGATATCTGCTGGTTTAGGCGGTTTTATTTTATTTGTCGGATTGCAAGGCTCCGGGATCATCACCGACAACGTGGATACATTAGTGACACTCGGTTCTTTCGACGATCCCTCGGTTCTATTGTCCTTCCTCGGAATTCTTTTGGTCTTAGGTTTGCTGTATTCGAAAAATAAAAAGATATCGAGATTTGCTATTCCTATCACCTTGTTGGTAGTTGCTGTTGCCGGAGTTATCATTACCTCCGTGTTGTACGCAACTGGAAATGGTGCATTTGCTGCCGAAAGTGGATTGCCAATTGCTCCTTGGCTCGATTCATCTGTATCCTTCGGAGCGTCCGGATTTGACGAGGTTATCTTCTTTGGATTTGTCTCCGGTAGTAACACAGAGACCTTTGGCGAAATGCTTGCTGATATCTTCGTAAATCCAGAATCTTACATGGCGATATTTGCCTTGATACTGGTCAATTTATTTGACACGACGGCCACTTTGGTAACGGTCGGTGAAGATTGTGGCCTCATCGGTCCCGATGGAAATTTGATCGATGGAAGAAAAGCAATGATAGTTGATGCTACAGGTGCTTTAATTTGTGCACCTTTAGGAACTTCGACAGTTACTTCTTTTGCGGAATCGAGCGTCGGAGCTTCCATGGGAGCCAAAACAGGATTGGCTTCCTGCACGACAGGAATACTCTTCTTGCTCGCGGCCTTTTGCTATCCAGTCTTCTCCATTTTCTCATATTCCTGTGTTACTGCTCCGGCACTTGTTGCGGTGGGTATCTTGATCTTCTCTCACGCAGTTAAAACGATGGGTAAAGATGACATGATTACTCTTTACGCCGGAGTTCTCACCATTCTCATGATGGTTTTGACTTACTCTTTAGCCAATGGATTGGGCATCGGTGTTATCGCATATGTGGTCATGAGTCTATTTGCTGGCAAAAGGGAGAACTTGAATCCGTATGTCATTGGAATTGCTGTTCTCTTCGTCATTAATTTTGCGATAACGGCAATCCTAAATCTAATATAAAAAAATATTCCTAAAATATACGTACAATTGCATATATAAACTTGATATTACAACGGTTAAATGGTAAAGTTAATAACGTGAAAATAATCGAAATGAGTATGGTTTTTTGTACTTGTTAAATTTGAATTTTTGAGGAAATAACATCCTTAAAATTCAAAAATAGAAAGGGTATATATGAGAAGATTTTGGGCATTAATAGTCATGGTATTAAGTTTGACTGTCATGATTTGTTTCAACATTCAGGCAGTTTACGATTCGAATAACCTGTCGCTTGAATACGATGGCGGGACAGAAGTTGTCCTCAACATCTCCAAACGCGATGGTGGAATTGAACTGAACCACGATGACATCGAGGAAAAATTTGCAGATCGCTTAGATTTAGCGGGTGTAGATAACTACGATCTTGAAGTATTAGGCACTGATCAGGTCAGAATATCCTTAGCTCCTGCAACGGTCAATGATTTTGATAACATTATGCGTATCGTCAAGGCTTCGGGAGAACTTTCTTTCTTCACTGCTGACGATTATGTAATCGATGGAACTGATCTATTTGATGACAAAGACCCATTGACTCTCGAATACGATGGGGCAACTCCTATTGTTGCCTGGAACGTTGGTGATGATCAAGTCTATCAAGATTTGTTGGCCCAGGCTCAAGAAGTTGAAACTGAACCCGATTCGGAAGGGGAAACGACCACTAATACAACCGTATATGTATGGGAAAATTATGACGCAGATTTCGACACATACGATTTAGCATTTGGCGATGATTCTCTCGATGATGTAACTGCTAAAGTGATCTCGACTGTCGATCTCTCAAATTACGATGAAGACAACGAATATATTACGATTTCTACCGATGAAAACGGCGACGCATTCACCGTTTCCTCCGCGAGAAGTTTTGTAAATGCATACAATGCGGAAGATTATGGCTTTGATGTAGACTACGTCTATTCTAATTCGATTGATGCAACCTATCCCGCTTACGCTATGAGAAATTTACTCATTGGTATTGGCGTGAGTTTTCTCTTCATGATTTTAGCTTTAATTATTGAATATGGAGTTACAGGTTTGCTTTCAGGTTTGTCGATTTCCGTCGCAACTTTGATTCAAATCATGATAATGAATTTTGTTGGATTTACTTTTACTCCTATTTCGATAGCGGCTATTGTCGCCTCGGTGCTGCTCGGTATCTTTATAAATATTAATTATTTTCAGCGCATCAAGAACGAATTGATGAAAGGTAAGTCGATTGAAAAAGCAAATATTGAAGGCTATCGCAAGTCTTTTGCAGTTACTGTCGAGTCCTGCGCTTTGGTCTTTGTGATTTCCCTATTCATGTTTGCACTTGGCCAAGGAATGATCGATACATTCGGCGGAGTTTTACTGATTGGATCGCTGACCTCTTTCCTCTTCGCAAACTATTTGACAAAGTGGATGACTTACTGGATGATGACTTCATCAGTCTTCTCCAAAGAAGGGAGAACCTTTGGTCTATCAACCACTCCTCGCAAGTTTGAAAAGAAAATTACATGCCACAACTATGTGTCAGAAAAATCAACTAAGCGTGGCAAAAACTCGTTTATTGTTACTGCTAGCATAGTGATTCTAGCTCTTTTAGCTGGCTATTTGACGATAGGATTAACTGATGGTATCAGCTCTTATTACAACAACTCTGGCGACTATGCTGACACTTATCGCCTGAACATTTCTTATAAGACTTTGCGGACTGTATCGGATGAAAAATCGTACGACTCAATCGATACTGTTATAGCGGACCTTTGCTACTCACAAGATCAGGATGGTGACTATACTGGTCATGATGCTTTCTTTGACGAAGACGACATAGTCTCTTATACCTTCAATAGAATTGAAACCGTCGAGACCGACTATGTAGAAACATACACGGTATATATATCATTTGAATTTGCCGATGAAATCTCAACTGAAATGAACGACAGTCTCAGCGCATATTTCTCAGGCGGCACTTATTACGATATGATCGCTAACGATTATTTTGAAGAGACTGAAGTCAACAGCTATGTCGGCGTTGCTGGAGACGATGAACACAACAATTTCTATCTATACCTAGTATTAGGAATGACTTTGGTTTTCGCAGGATTGTTCTACTTGATAATTCACGGTATCTACGCAGCTCTAGCTGTAACATTTGCTAATGCTCTGACTCTCGGTCTAGGATTGCTTATACTTTTGCTGACAAATTTACCGTTCAATTCTACTTCGATGTTCGCAATTCTATTTGTGGAAGTTGTGAATTCTCTCGCCTATATAACCGCCTTCGTTCGTATGCGCGAGATTAAGAAAGACGAGAGAAGAAAATATCCAAATATTGAACAGAGAACCCAGTTCTTGAATCAGTCCATTCAGTACGCGAGTTTGACAATCAATTATTTGTATTTATTTAGTTTGATATCAGGTATAGCTATTGCCATTTTCGGTGGCACCGACTTGATGACTCTTGCTATATTGCTTATTGTCTTGAGTGTCTTTGGCATTTGCACAACCTACTTATTTGGTTTCAATCTATACTTAGAATTTGCCAATAAGATTCAGGTTCGAAATGTCAATCTCAAGAAAAAACGCTTTAAAAAGAAACCGATTGTCATTGACAAGAACGAGCCTCACGAAACGATTATTCCGGGAATTAACGATTAGCGATGGACTTGTTTAATAGACTGTTAGAATATTATCAAATTACTGAAAAAGAGTATAAAAGTAGGATTGAGAATTGTGATTTATCCACAATTCCCGATCCTTTTCAATATATGGATAACTTTCAACAATCCATAGATATAATTGAAAAGCACATCGCTTCAAAAGATAAGATTGCGGTTCTTGGCGACTACGATGTCGATGGATTAACCTCATCCTCGATTCTCATTATGGCTCTTAAAAATCGCGGGGTTGATACGGGTTTTTACATTCCTTCGCGCTACATTGACGGGTATGGTATCAGTGAAAAACGCGTAGATGATTTGTACCGTGCCGGGTATAAGTTGATCATTACAACCGACAACGGAATCAGTGCTTTTGACCCGATTAAAAAAGCCAGGTCCCTTGGAATGGATGTCCTTGTTGTCGACCACCACACACAGCAGGGAGGTAAATTGCCCGAAGCAAGTGGTATTGTGCATCCTAAGGTTTGTCACTATATCGATATAGATATTTCCGCTGGTTTCCTTGCGCTGTTGGTCAGTTATGGATTGACCAAGCGCTTTGATGAATATTCAGCTGCATTAGCCGGACTCGCTGTCATTTCGGACATGATGCCGATGGAATGGGCGAATTTAACCTTAGCCAACTATTTGATCAAGGTTTTGAAAGAAGGGAAGTACAGTCAGTTTAATTACCTTTTGTCCGACAGTCCTGATTTAAAGATTGACCCTCGAAGCATTACTTCTAATAAGATATCTTTTGATATTGTTGCTCCGCTGAATGGACTAGGTAGAATGAATATAGGTCTTGGAAATAACAATGCGGTGAGATTTTTGGTGAGTCGCGAACCAGGAGAAATTCTAAAATATTACAAGTATATTATGAGAGTATCTCGTCGAAAGAAAGAAAGGTTGAAAGAGCTGAGAACACTAGCGAAGACTCCGATTAAAGAATCGATCGATTTTCGAATAATCGATAACTGTGAGGTCGGTCTCATTGGCGCTCTGGCGAACAATCAAATGTGTTCGATCAAGAAACCGGTCATATTTTTTACTAAGTCTCCTGTTGATTCTGATATTTTAGTGGGTTCAGGTCGCAGTCTTCCTTACATTGATTTCTATAGCATCATGAAGAAATACAAAGATTTCTTCATCTCTTTTGGCGGTCATAGAAATGCTTTTGGCCTCTCGATTAAGGAGAAAGATTTTGACCAATTAAAAAAATCTCTTTTGATAGAATTCGATGCTCTGCCTGATGAGAGACCTCAGGAACAGTATATTTTCCTTTCACCGGAAGAAATCAGTTTTAAATCGCTTGATATAATCAATGGATTTGACCCGTTTGGAACCAATTTTAAATCTCCGCAGTTTGCTTTAAAAGTTAAGAGAAGAGATCTTCATCTGTCCCAAAACGGCGAACACATATATACAAGACTGAAAGGTGAAGGTGTTATTACATATTTTTATTACGACAAAAATATCGATCGCGATTTTGATCAGGACTTATATTTAGGCGGAGAATTGGTATTCAGCGATTTCCGCGGCGTTTCTAGCGTTCACTTCAACGTGAACTCCCTCGTTGACCTTCAAAAGGATAAAATCATCGATTAATTTTTCCATCCGATGAATTTTTTTTGCAAAAGTGCATTAATTATCGTTTTTTACAATCAATTATTTATATAATATAATAATAAATAATGTTAAAATAATTACATACATGTATTTGCAGGAGGGAAAATGGAAAAACCAATTAGCGCTTTAGAAATCACTTCGTCAGGTGTCAAACTCGCGGTTGGATATGTCTACCAGCACGATGTTTACATTTTGCATGCATTGGAATCCACCAGGGCGCGCCTTGTTAAGGGAAACATTCTCGACAGGGATGAGATGATTATCGCCATTAAAGAATTAGTAAATCAAGCTTCGAAGGAACTTGATATAAAAATAGATTCTGTCGTTTTAGGCTTACCTTCGACCGGTTTGGAAGTATCGAGCCGACGGGGGGAGACAAATACGACCGATCCTTCATCTAAAATTTGCGACTTTGATGCATCAAATTGTATTTCGATGATCAATAAGCAAAAGGGAATGGACAAAGCAAACAAAAAATTGATTGATATCGTTCCTTATAAATATATATTGGACGACAATATCTCGTACGAGCACTTCCCCAAGAACAAGGTTTCCAAGACTATCGCTATGATAGCGGATGCTGAATTCTTAGATCAGGCTTACGTTAAAATGTTCACCAGTGTCGTTAATGACGCCGGACTGAAGATTGACAAAGAGGTCAACGTTACCAACGCAGCTATCAAGTATCTTTCAAACTTCGATATCAAGGTAAATGAGTATGTATTCATCCACATCGGTGGGCACATGACGACTATTGGATTTGCTTATGACAATCGGTTAGCGAAAGCTCAGGTAATTAACTTTGGGTCGGAAGATATCACCGAGGCAATTTCAAAGGAATTAAATATTTCCCTTGAGAAAGCGGATTACTACAAGCGAATCTTTGGAATCGACAAGAATCCAGATTTTGAATTTGTCACGCCGGAAGGGTTTACGATTGAACAACTCGCCAAAGTTATCAAGAAGAGCTTAGATAAACTGGTTAATGCGATCAACGACTTTTTGATAGGAATAGAGGAAACCGCGAGGAATCTATTCATTCTCAGCGGTGGAGGCTCAAATCTATATGGTCTCGATAATTTCTTAGCTTACAATTTTCAAAATAAGATACTGCGATTTACCCCTTATGTTTACGGGGCTAGAAATAAATCGTATACTAACTGTGTTTCGCTCATAAAGTATTTTGCAGAATACGAGATACACACATCTCCGAGTCGTCCTTACGATCTTACACTTACCAGGATATCCCCTGTTATCGACAAGAGGACTGGTGCAGAAAAGAAAAAGATTGAAGATTTACTAGAGACTGGTCTCGATGATGAAATTTTATAGAAAGGTACAAACTTATGGCAATTAATTTAGATGCATTTGAATCTTATGTAAAGATTCTCGTCATCGGCGTCGGTGGCGGCGGTAGCAACGCTGTCAACGAAATGGTTGATGATGAACTAAAAAATATTGACTTTTGGGTTTTTAATACTGATGCACAGGCACTAGCAACTTCAAAGTCACCAAATCGCTTCGTTCTCGGCGAGGAAGTTACAAAAGGTTTGGGAGCTGGTGGTGATCCCGAAATTGGTCGAAAAGCAGCTGAGTCATCCGCCGATAGAATCAAAGAAATCATTTCGGGTTACGACATGGTTTTTATTGCTTGTGGCGAAGGTGGTGGTACCGGAACAGGGGCAGCGCCCGTCGTAGCAAAAATCGCCAAAGACCTCGGGGCTTTGACTGTCGCCATTGTTACAAGACCGTTTACTTTTGAAGGAGCCTCTCGCTCGAAGAAAGCGACGGCAGGTATTTCCCTCCTCAAAGAAAATGTCGATTCACTCATAATCGTTTCTAACGACAAGTTGATGTTTATGAATGGAAAGCGCGCATTGAAGGACGCTTTCAATGAATCCGATAAAGTTTTGTCACAATCGGTTAAAACAATCACTGATTTGATACTGTTGCCGGGTGTTATCAATTTAGATTTCGCCGATGTGAGAAACACCCTTAAGGAAAAGGGTCTAGCCATGATTGGATTTGGAATGGGCAAGGGTGAAACCAAAGCGCGAGATGCCGCTACTGCTGCCATTTCCTCCCCTTTGCTTGAAGCGTCGATAAAGGGAGCAAAATCTGCGATAGTAAATATTACTGGCGGTGATGGTGTTACGCTGAATGAAGCTCAGGAAGCAGTTCAATACATCACAGAAGTTGCAGGCGGAGAAGTGAATATTATCTTCGGTGTGCAGACGAATCCTCAGTTTGACGATACGATGCTCGTGAGTGTTATTGCGACGGAATTTGATGAAGATATGTACAACGACAATCTTTCTATCATTCCTTCCCGTACCGGCAAGGTAGCGCTAGAAAGCGAACTCCCGGAAGTGGAATCGGTCAATGAGGACTCGATTGGTTCAAAAAAGTCTCCTTCAGATTTTTCTGAAGATGACGACATTCTTCCTTCCTTCTTTGCCAAAGTTAAGAAGAAGAACGCTTCCAATCCCGATAGCGAAGAACGCGAAGACGAAAGTGTTACTTCAAATGAGGAAGAGATAGAAAACACGGAAACCGCAGAGGAAGAATTGCGGGATTCCAACGAAGAACAAAAAGAGGAATTGCCTGAAGGGAATGAAAATTTAGGCGCATAAGGACAATAATAATGAATGAATTTGATGAAATAGTAGAACGTGGAAAAATTGAAATCAACCAAGCCACGGACCAAAACAAATTAAAAGAATTAAAAGCTAAATATGTTGGTAAGCAATCTGAATTATCTCAGTCGATGAAAAAGATTGCTAAATTACCAGCATCGGAAAAGGCGACATTTGGAAAAAACGTTAACCTCGCTAAGCAAAAAATCTTGAAGATGATTGCTGACAAGCAAGTTGAGATTGCCAATGCTATCGTCGATGCAAAGATTGCAAATGAAAGAATCGATATAACTCTTCCTGGACGCAAGATCGAAAAGGGAAGCAAACATCCATTCGAAGTTATTCAGGACGACCTGATTGAATTTTTTACTGGTTTAGGTTATTCCGTTGCTCAGGGAAATGAAGTAGAACTCGACAAATTCAACTTTGAGCTATTGAATATACCTAAGGATCATCCGGCAAGAGCTATGCAGGACAGCTTCTATGTTGACGACAATACTTTGCTTCGTTCGCATACTTCAGCTGTTCAGTCACACGTAATGCTGAACGCTAAGGGACAAGGACCGATCAAAGTGATATGTCCGGGTAAAGTCTATCGCCGCGACGACGATGACATGACACATTCGCATCAGTTTGGTCAATGTGAAGGTTTGGTCATCGGAGAAAAAGTATCGCTTGGAGCTTTGATGGAAACTTTAACCTTGATGATAAAGCACGTATTTGGTGAAAAGCGCGACGTTAGATTCCGTCCGTCTTTCTTCCCATTCACTGAACCATCGGTAGAAGTCGATATTTCTTGTTTTGAATGCGGTGGAAAGGGATGTGACATGTGTAAAGGCACCGGCTGGATTGAGATTCTC
>JBAYAI010000044.1:0-12478 GCA_041669865.1 Bacilli bacterium
ACAACACATCATATTTATTGCGCTAATTTTGACAAGATTTTCTGATTTTTATAGTAGCACATAGAATGAGACTCGCTAAAACATATACATATAACTCAAGAAAAACTATCTTGGTATAATTCGAAACTAAATGATGCCCTCAATAAAGAACAACTTACATACTAAGCAGCATATCAGGTGATTAACCTGATGAGTTCTATCTTTCAAACTGAAGTTAAAAGTTTGTAAAAGAAAACTTAGTTGTTACAGATTTTAAAGAGAGCCGTAATCGTACAAGTTAGTAAGCAACTTCTTATACTCAGGCGAGTTCCCCTTTGCTTCAACATTTTTGAAAAAAAGTTTTCTTTGGTACAGCCAACAGCAATAGTCATTAACTTCTATAATTTTTATAGATATTTTAGTTTTTCTACAAAAGACATAGAGAAATTCGTTGTCTATATCAGGTATAGTCTTTCTTAATCCGTTGATTCCTAAAGCATGTCTGTTATTCCTGGAAACAGGAATACTTTGTCAATCTTACTTTGATCTACCATGAACGAAGTTATCTTACTGTTTTTAAAAGAGCTTTGTCATCGGCGTCTAACTCAACCCCTTTGATTGAAAGATGGTTCATACTAGATGAAATAGGAGTAGCAACTTTAACCAAAGAAGTAATTTCTATTAGTTTATTGGGAAATCTATTTGCTTTTATATATTTTCTTAGTCAAACGTAAAACGTTGGCGATTTAACTCCAACAGATTCAACAAAAGCTGTAATAGTCATTCCGCTTTGTTGATATTGTTTAATATCGCTCATCTTGAACTCTACGGAATAGACTTCGTAGTTCCTTTTCCCAAATAAATAATAGACCTCCTTACATACTTTCCAGTATATAGGGCTAATTTATTTCAACAAGTAGGGATATCTTTCATACATACATTTCTTATAACTTTAAATTTTGTTTATAAAGACTCTAAAGATTCTGCTAGTTTTTTTGCTTGTCATCAAGGTCTTTAATTATATCTTCAGGAGATTTTCTTGTTAGAATTTCTAGGGATATTGTTTTAGTAAAAGAACTCTTATTCCCCACAATTTCAAACAAGACACATTCGTCCCATTTAAAGACATCGTTATATCTACATCATTTTTGAAATATATACATCAAATTATATATAAATGAAGTAGATAATTATTTTTTGATGTACTTAGTTGCTGGTCCTAAACCAATTTTATCAATGTAATTAACCTTCAATAATTCATTAAGTGCTCTTTCAATAGTTATTTTTGAAATATTAGGGGAAAAATTAATTATATCTTTTTTACTAAAGGCACCAATATATTCATCTATATATTTTTTTATTTTTTCTGATTTATTCAATTTTTTATCAGCCAAATATTCTACTCTAGTTTCAAATTCATTATATGATTTAATTAATATGCTTAGATAATAATCAACAAAGAATGAATAATTGGATTCATTATCAAACCAATTAATTGAACTTTGTTGCAAAGATGAATAGCATTCTTCTTTTGTATTTTCAATCAGCATTTCTATACTTATATATTTTCCTACTATATATCCTGCTTTATATAGCAACAATAATGTAAGTAATCTTGACATTCTGCCATTGCCATCATCAAAAGGATGTATACTTAAAAAATTGACCGCGATATTTGTATAATCGAAATTTTTCATCATATCAACACCTTATCCACATCATTATAACGTTATATGATGTAGATTCTTGACTAACAAAAAAAAGTTTGATACTAATATGTACCAAACCTATTAATTCTATATGGTGCGGCCAGTGAGACTTGAACTCACACGATTGCTCACACGCCCCTTAAACGTGCGCGTCTACCATTCCGCCATGGCCGCAGCGACTATTATTATATATTATGTCCCTTAAATAAATCAACAGGTTTTAACATAAATTTATCTATTTTTTTCAGATTGTACTCCAAGGAACCAATATGCTGATAAATATAATATATATCTATATTAATGTGGTTATTACATCTATTTTAAAGCTCAACTTTTTTTATGTGTTTTCCACATTTATTCTTTTTATCAAGATATAAACTAGTAAGAAATTTTCTCGATAGAAATAGTTTACTATAAACTAAATCTATATATTCTCCTTTATTATATTAAACTAGTTCAAATTAAAAAGATCAGTCAATTTATATTGGCAAAACAATATATTTAACATCGTAGACTTTCAGGATAGTTTCAAACAAAGATTGACTTAACTCATCATGTTTCTTTTCCTTACAAAGAAATGATTTTTTTGACTTAATTTATCAAATAATACGCTGTAAAAGAAAAACATATGAAACCGATGATTAATAAACAATTATCGAAAAAACAGTCATACTTATTCCAGATAGAAAAAAATATTAAAAATACTTGCTTTATCCTCTTGCAATTAGTTCCATTTTTGTATATTATCTAAAAATACGTTGTTAGGTTACTAACAGTTATTAGGAGGAAATATGTACAGGTTACACCGAAAGATTAATACCATCTCTTCCTTAGCGAGCAAACGCGCTCACTTTTTCTTTTGTCAAAGTAGGATCTCCGCTCAAAAAGGTAGAATCATTATCATGATTAAGCGCGCTGGAAAAATGTCTCCTTCCTGTATCGCTAACAAGATGAGCCTAACTCGCGCGACAGTTACTCAACAGATCAACGAGTTGGAACAAGAGGGTTACATTTCAAAAGTTGAAGATATCAACGACAAGCGAAAGGTCGTTGTTCGCCTAACTGGAAAGGGAGAAAATGAATTTATCTTCATCGATAGAACCATCACGAAGATTGAAAAAGATATAAACAGTATCTATACCAAAGAAGAACAAAAACAATTTGATGAATTGCTTACTAAAGGAATCAAATATTATAAAGAAGTAACGAAAGGAGCGAATAATTAATGTTTAGATTATTAAAATATACCAAGGGATATATTAAATATTCCATTCTCGCCCCGCTGTTAGTCATAATTGAAACAACTATTGAAGTCTACATTCCAATTCTCATGTCAGACATGCTAGATTATGGAATTTCAGCGGGTGATACTGACTATGTTTTACAAAAGGGATTCTTGATGATTGCCCTTTGTGTCGTGTCATTTTTTGGCGGTGTTTTTTCCGCTTACTTTGCGACCAAAGCCTCAGCGGGCTTTGGAAAGAACTTGCGCAAAGAACTGTATCAAAAAGTTCAGGAATTTTCTTTCTCCAACATCGATAAATTCTCAACGTCAGGTTTGATTACCCGTATGACTACTGATGTAACCAATGTTAGAATGTCTTTCCAAATGACAATTAGAATTTGTTTTAGAGCTCCAATCATCTTTATCGGCGCTCTGATATTCGCTTACTACAAATCGCCGGAATTGGCAAACGTCTTTGCCATTGGCGCACCGATACTCGTTCTGTTGATTGTCATCATTATCATTCCCGTTAACAAACTGTATAAAAAGGTTTTGAAAAGTTACGATAATCTCAACCTTGTTACACAGGAGAACATCAACGGAATCAAAACAGTCAAAGCTTATACCACGGAAAAGAAAGAAATTAAAAAGTTCTATCGCGCTTCCGACTTAGTCAAAAGATTATTCCTAAAAGCTGAATCAATAAACGCTACCATTGCACCAGCCGCCTACAGCGTCATGTATGTCTGTACATTAGTCGTCTCCTACCTTGGAGCGAGACTCGTTGTCTCCAACACAATTGGGACTGGAACCTTAACGGCCTTGATCGCTTACGGAACTCAGATTCTCTTTGCAATCATTATGATCGCTAATATTGCCATGATGCTCATTATGTCCAAAGCCAGCTCCGATCGAATAAATGAAGTTTTATTGGAAGTCCCGAGCATCACCGATCCCGAAAATCCCATCACGGAAATTCCCGATGGCTCGATTGAATTTAACCACGTTAATTTTTCCTACAAGAAAGGAAGTTCAAACAAAGTTCTCAGAGATATTAATTTCAAAATTAATTCCGGTGAAACAGTTGGAATATTTGGACCAACCGGTTCTTCTAAGACGACTTTAGTTTCCCTCATCGGCCGACTTTACGATGTCGAGGACGGCGAGGGAGAAGTTAAAGTAGGTGGACACAACGTCAAGGAATACTCGCTCAGTAGTCTCCGTGAAGAAGTGGCCGTTGTCTTGCAGAAGAATAAACTTTTCTCGGGAACCATACGTTCCAATTTGCAGTGGGGTAACCCTAACGCAACCGACGAGGAAATGCTCCAAGCTTGCGACTACGCTCAAGCGAGAGAAATTGTTGAAGGCAAAGCTGACGGTCTCGACTCAAAAGTTGAAGAGGAAGGAAATAACTTCTCCGGTGGACAAAAGCAACGTCTATGTATCGCGCGTGCGCTCTTGAAAAATCCAAAGATTCTTATCTTAGACGATTCAACTTCCGCCGTCGACACTAAGACCGACGCAAAGATCAAGGACGCCTTTATAAATCGCATTCCTAACACCACAAAGATTATTATCTCGCAGAGAATCTCTTCGATTCAAAAAGCTGATAAAATCATCATCTTGGAAAATGGCCGCATCTCAGCCATGGGAACTCACGACGAGCTCATTACCAGTTCTGATCTTTATAGAAGTATCTACAAAGCTCAAGCTCAATCTCGCCCAGATATGCAGGAGGTAATTGAAAATGCCTAGACACAATAGAATGTACCAAGGAAAACGTGAAAAGATCGAGCATCCTTTCCGCCTACTTGGAAAAACCTTGAAGATCATTTACCAGGAAAATATGCTGGCTACCATCTTCGCCTTCCTATTTCTCATTATCTACGCCGCTTGTCCGACGCTAGCAACCTATAAGATTTCAGAAATTATTGACACTTCCTACGATATGTATGTAACTGGTTCAACTGACTACTCGGCAATAAACAATGTCCTGCTCATCATGGGTGGACTGTATCTTGCTACTATCATTTCTTCCTACTTGTACCAATTACTACTCGTAAGAATATCGCAAAAAGCACTCGACCGCATTAGAAAAAAGATTTTCACACACATGGAAAGTTTGCCGATAAGCTACTTCGACAAGAGAACCACCGGTGAAATTATGTCGCTCTACACCAACGATGTCGACACTTTGAGACAAATGGCCTCACAGGCTATTCCTGCTACTGTTTCGGCTTTTGTCACCTTTGTCGCCGTCATCGCATCGATGTTTATTCTCTCTTGGGCCCTTGCCCTCATAACGGTTGTCTTTATCGTCGGAATGACCTTTATTATTAAGTTCATCTCGGCTAAATCCTCTAAGAACTTCCAAAAGAGACAAAAGTCACTCTCGGAAATCGATGGATTTGTTCAGGAGATGACCAACGGCCAAAAAGTTATCAAGGTATTCAACCACGAAGAAACTTCCATTTCTGAATTCAAGAAAATTAACGAAGAGTTGGAAGAAGCCAACTTTAAAGCAAATTTCTACGCTATAATTCTCTTCCCCGCTTTAGGAAATCTGGGAAATATCAACTACGCAATAACAGCCATGCTCGGTTCTTTCCTCGCAATTTACCGTCCGGATTTAGTTTCCCTCGGAGATATAGCTTCCTTCCTTCTTCTCAATAAATCATTCATTCAGCCCATCAATATGATTGCTCAGCAAATAACATATGTCTTCCAAGGCTTAGCTGGTTCTAAGCGAATATTCGACTTGCTCGAAGAACAGTCGGAAGATGATAACGGATACGTCACACTCGTCAATGTTAAAAAGGACAAAAACGGAAAGCTCATCGAAACTGACGAGCAGACAGACATGTGGGCATGGAAGAATCCTCATCACCCGGACGGTGAGAATCTCACCGAACTCAAAGGGGATATTCAATTCTTCAATGTCGATTTCTCATACGTGCCCGGTCGCTTAGTCTTAAAACACATCAACATATACGCCAATCCAGGACAAAAGATTGCTTTCGTCGGAGCTACTGGTGCTGGTAAAACTACAATAACCAATCTCATCAACCGCTTCTACGACATTGCTGATGGTAAAATTAGATACGATGGCATCAACATCAACAAAATATGCAAGAAAGACTTGCGTCACTCGCTCGCCATCGTTTTGCAGGACACTTCACTTTTCTCCGGAACTATCGAAGAAAATATCAAATATGGAAATGACAATGCGACGCACGAACAGGTTGTTGCAGCTGCAAAGTTAGCAAATGCAGATGGATTCATCAAAAATCTACCGGATGGTTACAACACAGTTATTCGCGCTGGAGACGGGGCGAATATATCCCAAGGTCAAGCCCAACTAATCTCCATTGCTCGCGCTGCTATCATGGATCCTCCAGTCCTCATTCTCGATGAAGCGACTTCATCCATCGATACCTATACCGAATCCCTGATTCAAACGGGTATGGATAAATTGATGAAAGGTAGAACGACCTTTGCCATCGCTCACCGTTTATCTACTGTTCAAAATTCCGATGCTATTATGGTTCTCGAACAAGGAGAAATCATTGAACGTGGTAACCACGAAAGTCTCTTAAAAGAGAAAGGCATGTACTATCAGCTATATACTGGTGGCCTTGAACTCGATTAAAGGAAAAAATAAAACCAGCCACTCATGGGCTGGTTTTTTCTTGGAAATTTTACTTATTTTCCTATTGAACGCTCGTCAATCCTCGCGCAGTTAAATAATCGCTCAACTCCTTCTTGTGTCTCCCATAAACAATCAGGTGATGATTTCCTAGAGGAGAGTTTAAGAAGTAACTAACATCGTCGTCTAACACGACTTTTATCTGAGTGCGGCACAGGTCGTTTCTCGATAAATTATTTTGAATCTTTCCCTCCTGGCAATAAAACTCGGAGAGAGAAGCACCGATCTTTAAGATAGTAATATCTCCATTTTTCATCTCCCCTTTTATTCCGACGCCAATATTCGATTCAAAGTGAGTCTTGAATTTATAACTTTCGCACATATCTAGAGGGAGCGTGCAATGAGCGAAGATAATCTCTCGCTTTTTAGCGTCGATCCAACAGGGATTAGCTTGGAAAGCGTGAGCTTTTAAGACAGATTGAATCACCCACATTGTCAAAAGAGCTGGAACATCGCCTTCGCAAGCGCTGACGACGCTCTTGGAATTGAGAATTGAAAGTCCCAAACAGGCTGTCGAATTCAGAGGTCCCAATATGTCAAAGCAACGAATTGTAAGCCCAGAAAGTCTGTACTTTTTTACCATCATTTTAATCGCTTTATATATGCGGTATGCTTTGTTCAATTCCGCTGGATCAAACTCAGCCTCAAACTTATCCTTGTCCACTTTGACAATCAAGCGACGGTATGTATCCAACAACTCGGCAATCGTCAAATCGACAAGTTCTACTCCAAAGACTTCTCGCGCTTTCGCATAGTCGACATCGGAAGCGATCAACCAGTCTGAGGGTTGTCCTATAACTCCAAGGCGAGGACATTCCTCGCGAGTTTTCTTCTTTTTTCGGGCCAGTTCTTTAATTCTTTCTCCAATGTATGCAATCTCGCCGTGAAGAACTTCGCCATCCATGCCCTTTCTCTTGATATATGAAAGAATCTCCAAAGATGCCGCAAGGGAATTATTCGACCCGTAAGTCAGTAGATAGTAAGGTCCTTTGATTGAAGGCTGAATCTTTTTAAACTCAGCTTCTGACCCGCCAGATTGCACGAGTATCAAGCCTAAATCCGCACTTTCCAACTCATCGATGTCGCAAATTTCAAAATCGCAACTTGTCGCTTTCGCCAGACTGTCGATCAGCTTAGCTGACTCCTGGTTCACCAAGCCGTCGTGTCCGAGCGATGAACGAATAGGAAAAACATTTATTTTCATTTTAATTGGCCCTTTCAAGTACTTTCATTATATAAAAAAAGATTGAATAATTCTATTCAATCTTATCTTATACTACGCATTTAAGATCCGTGTTATCTCAACAGATGTGGACTTTTTCCAAACCGCCTTTCGAAGTTTCCTTAAAATCTTCGTGCATAGCTTTACCGGATTCATACATAGCCTGAACCGCTTCATCGAAGGAAATAGTATTCTTTCTAAATTTTGACAAGTTCTTCGCGAGAGCGTACGAGTCGAAGGCTTTGAAGACGCCCATGACATTTCTCTCGATGCAAGGAATAGCTACGTATCCTTTTACCGGATCGCACGTCAAACCCAGCGAGTGTTCCATGCCAATTTCTGCCGCATACTCAATTTGCTCTATAGATAATCCATCCATCAAGCACATTGCGCCAGCTGCCATGGAGGTCGCCGTTCCAATTTCCGCTTGGCATCCGGCTACCGCTCCAGAAATCGAAGCATTCTTTCGGACAATCAAACCGATTAATCCCGCTATTGCTAATCCGTCGAGCAGCGCGTCCGACGATCTATTCAAATTGTGTTTTTCATAGTACATCAAACCAGTGAGAACTCCAGTAGCTCCGCAGGTGGGACACGTGACGACTTTTTCACCGGCACAATTGCACTCGCTCGCTGCATAAGCGTAACTGGCTAGATACAAGTGATTCTTGCCGAGTACTTCCCTCGGCAATTCCTCAGCTTGATTGAAAGTATAATTGGCCATTCTCTTGACGTGCAGTTCGCCTGCAACTTCACCCTTTTGCTTTAATCCTAAATTGACGACTTCCATCATTTGATTCAGCACTTTTTCCAAAAAGCGCAATATATCCTGTCCCTCGAACTGCAGAATCAATTCCCTGACGGATAGTTTGCTTTTAACAAGGTATTGTTCCATCTGGCGAAAGTTGTCGAAGGGATAAATGTCTCTCCGCGATTCGAGATAGCTCTTTCCTTTTAACAAATCACCTCCACCAACGGAGTTATAGTCCTGCGAAAAGATAACTTTACCAAATTTGTCATAAGCGGAAAAGACCATCATATTTGGATGCTCTTTTTTCGTGACAGTATCAAAGTCTATTTTGATGTCAAAACCGCGAAACACTTCCCGAATAATCATGTCGGTCGCGTGTCCCTTTCCGGTGAAGGCAAGGGAACCGTAAAGCACTACTGAAAACTTGAGAATTTTGGCACCGCTTCGCAGCGAAGTTTCCAAAAAATCCTTCGCAGCTTTATACGGGCCAATCGTGTGGGACGAACTCGGACCAGGTCCAATTTTATATAGGGTTTTGATCGATGGCAACATAACTAATTCTCCTTAAAATGCAGCAAGTCAACGAGTATCGAATCCAAAATATACATCTTTTCCGGACGAACTCGAACACGAGTTGAGGTTATAATTAATTCCTCTTTCAATTCTTGGATCTCGCTTTGATATTCCAGGAGAAAATCCTTCTTGAAAAGCCTGTGATATTCCTCTCGCTCAAAGCCTTGTTCAAGGCGAAGATTTAACATCAAATAATTAAATTCAGTCTCTTGCTCATCTTCATAAGTTGTACTTGATACGGTATCTTTGCCGTAGATATACTTGAGAATATTGCGCGTTTGCACAATTCTGCGATGGTTGACTAAGCCCGTGGCTCCAAGACCAATTCCGTAGTAGGAGCGATTTCTCCAATACGTTAAATTGTGCTTCGATTGGCAATCAGGAAGAGAAAAGTTAGAAACTTCGTAACGCTTGTAGCCTCGGTCCGCCAGTTTCTTTACGATTTCTTCATAATCATCCGCCATCACATCCGCTTCTTTTCTCAATTCCGGTTTTTTGAATAGAACTGTTCCTGGCTCGATTTGTAAGGAATAGTACGAAATGTGCTTCACCCCGAGCTCGGATGCTAGAGTAATATTTTCCAAATAGTCGCGCTGGTTTTCCTCTTTCAGTCCAAAGATGAAATCGAGATTTATATTGTTAATTCCATATTTGTGCAGCAAAGAAATACAAGCGATGACATCCTTTTTAGTATGCTTTCGGTTAAGAATTTTCAAACTCGTTTCCTTGAAGGATTGAACGCCGAGAGAAACGCGGTTAACTCCGTACTTACTCAAGAGTTTAATCTTTTCCTCAGTTAGATTTTCTGGGTTAGCTTCGAAGGTGAATTCTTCCTTTACATGAAAATTTCTCGCGATAAATGCGAGAAGCAAATCGAGTTGAGACAGACTTAAACTCGAGGGAGTTCCGCCGCCGATATACGCAGTGAAGAACTCCCGCTGCGGAACTTTTTTCAACTCTAAAATCAATCTCTCCAAATACGCATCTTGATAGTTGGTGCGACTCAGGAGTTTGGGAAAATCGCAATAGGAACAAATGCTATCGCAAAAAGGGATGTGAATGTATATGGATGGTACGGTATTTTTCATTTTTCTATCTTCGAGGAATCGGCTTGTAAATGAACTTATTTCTCAGTTTTTCCTTGCGGTAAAAGCCGAGTGTGGTCAGATAGTCCATCGAAGTTCGCGCCGTCTCATATGAAGTCATCTCCGTCTTTTTAAACTGTTGAATGGTATATGATTTACCAATCGTGCAGTGCGTGGCGTAGAAGTGCGCCTGAGTCTGCTTTAAGGAAGGGTAAGTCTCCATGAGATTAACCACGATATCATCGATGTCAGATTCCTTCAACCCCGCGGGAAAAACGGGTATTGCTACCTGCGAAGTTCCGTATATTTGAATGCCAGTTTGATCGTGTATTTCATCAACCGGCTCCGCTGTTCGAGCTTCGCTGATAATTTGATCGCGCTCTTGCTCGGCCTCTTCGAGAACTTGCTTTTCGGTTTTGGCAAGCACGACATTGCTGTCGCTGGTGAGAGCCGCTATCTTTTCAGCATTTTCGATATCCGCTTTTAAATCGATCAGCTCATCGGTCAAGAACTTTAAAACATAGTCGAAGTAGTAAGTTAAATCAAAAGTTTTTTGCACTGTTTCTTTCGCATCGACAAACTTCTTCGGTGGAAAGAGCAAAAGGTTTTCAATATTGATCAAATTTGCAATCTTCGCAAATCCGGCCTTTTGCAAGCAATCTTTAAATATCAAAGTCGCCGTGGTTTCTCTCATGTAATCATAAGGCTGGATATAGTCGATATAGAAAAGAACTGCAATGGCGCGAACGGAAGCAAATTGCTTATCATCGTTGATAAAATTCACGGCATCGGATACCATCGATGGGATGCGCTCAGCCAAGGCATTGTGATAAATATAGGCTTGCTGATAGTAGTGCGGTTCTTCCGAATCGCGCTTGCGATAAGTGATTTCCTCACTGTCAGGAGAGAAATTCCCCGATTCAAGGATCTCGTATATTTGCTGAATTTCTCTTGCGGAAATCTCGCTGGTGGTATTCTTATCAATGAAGCGCATAGCCCGACAGTAATTGTCGACTATTAAAAGATCCGGTGGAAGTGCTGAGATGGAATTATTGACAATTTGCTTGAGGAGATTTTGTGAACCTTCGTACTCAATCGACTTGCTGATTGCCGTGGCAACCTTGAGAAGTCGGCTTTCTTCAAAGGACTTTCGCGCTTCGGGAGACAGTCGCAAATACGAGGCGAAAATCATGTTAAATTTTCGCTCAAAAGCAAAGATACGATTGGTAATATCCATCGTGAAAACCAAATTGAACTTCGTGCGGTCGATGCTTGGCAGTTCCAAGGTTTTTGCTAATTTTTTTCGATAGTCGACAACATCATCCCAAATGTAGTCGACATTGCTCATGTTAAAAACTTCCTTAACATCTTCCTTCGTGGCGTATTTGTTCTCAGAAAATCTTATGCCATATGGTTCTGCCATAATATTTTATCTCTCTTTCTTTAATTTAATTGTAATTCATGAATAGCAAATCTTCAACAACTTAGTTACTAATAAACAACTAAAATATTGCTACTATCGGAAAAGGAAGAGAAAATTAGTCGTCGATGGACAGCAAAGCGATAAATGCTCCTTGTGGAACGCTGACCTTTCCAAATTTCTTCATTCGCTTTTTCCCTTGTTTTTGTGCTTCGAGCAGTTTTTTCTTTCTAGTGATATCTCCGCCGTAGCACTTTGCTAAAACATCTTTTCTCACAGCTTTAATATCCGCTCTTGCAATGATTTTTCCGCCGATGACAGCTTGAACTGGAATCTTAAATTGTTGGCGAGGAATAACATCCTTAAGCTTGTTGACAATCGCTCTTCCCCGCGCGTAGGCCGTCTGTCTAAAAACAACCATCGTCAAGGCATCAACCGGTTCAGAGTTCAATAGAATATCCATGCGAACCAAGTCGGACTCCTGATATCCAGTCACGTCGTAACTCAGCGAAGCGTAACCGGCAGTTAGTGATTTGAGCTTGTCGAAGAAGGAAAAGATAATTTCACTCAACGGCATGTCGTAGATGAGAGTAATGCGCTGATCGTCAACATACTGAGTATCGATATATGTTCCTCTTCTCGCCTGACATAGTGTCATAACCGTTCCCATGTATTTATTCGGGATCATTATTTCCGCTCGAGCAAAGGGCTCCTTAGTCGAAGCAATCAAAGTCGGATCGGGAAAATCCGATGGGTTTTGTAAATCAACTTCCGTGCCGTCCTTCAAAGTCAACTTATAAACGACCGA
>JBAYAI010000045.1:0-12311 GCA_041669865.1 Bacilli bacterium
TATGCTTGCTTTTCCTTCCCATAAGAAATGCTCCTTCCAAGTAGCAAGTCCTATTTTAAAATTTTCGAACCCCTAGGGGTTTACTTGTCTTTAAATAGTTTCTTTGTCTACTTTAGAAGGAGCGTATCATTATAGAAGAGAGAGTTTTTTAGTCTTCGTATGTAACTTGTACTTGAGCTTGATAACCACTTTCTGAATCACCAGTAATTGATAAAACTTTTAACGAGAAGTCAATTGTCATATCCTCGTTGGTTTCGACTGTTTTATTTTCACTGTCAATCCATCCAGTAGTCGCTTGTGCCTTGTTCCAAAGATTTGTTCCACTAGGCATATAAGTGCTGGCCCATGCATATCTATCTCCAAAGTTCAATCTCGCTCCTTCGGAAAATAGTGACTCTGATGTAGCGTTATAATTGGAAGTTGTCGTGCAGTTTTCTTCTTCATCTACATGAGATTCAACCATCGAAAGCAAGGACATATATCCTTTGGTTCCATCTTCTCTTAAATAATAATCTCCGTCACTTTGAATACTGGATCTTCCACCTTTGGAATTTCCAATTCTAAGCGAATTTCCATTTTGAGGATCTTCTGCAAGATATGTATCATGATCTCCACGTGTGACTCTAGCGTCAACATGCAAAACTCTTAATCCTGGAGTTTTGAAACCTGTGGTTCCGTTATATCCATTTTTGTAATCTGTTTCACACAGTCCAGTAGGGCCGTCCAATTCAACCAAGAAATATTCATCAAAGGCGGTTCCGTTGTAATTAGGCGAAGGTAACAAGAAGCAATCTCCAGTATCCGTAAATGAATTCAATGTGATAATTGCCGAATCGTCAACAACAAGAGGATTCACCCAACCTAAGGAGAATTTAGAAAAAGCGTTATGATCTCTCAAGTTGTGATCCATGTAATCTACTCCGCCTAAGCAGGACCACATATTGTTGTAATCGTAGTAATCTTCTAGCCCGAAAGTATGTCCAGTTTCGTGCGTGAAAGTATGCGTATCATATCCGTTAAAACCTTCATCCATAAATGAAAGTGAAGCCCATCCTAGGGTTTGAACATTTGGAGAAGTTTGTAAACCAGCGGCTGCCCCAGTGTAAGTTACATAAGCCCACCAGTTTCCAAGTCCATCCGATTCATATGGTCTAGAATATACACACCACATTAAATCAACATAGCCATCGTTATTGCCATCGTAATATGAAGGTGCTTTTGGAACATAAGTTGTACCGTCTAAATTTGTGAGATCAGCTAAAGCGCCGTGATTTTCCTTCGCATATTCCGTCGTGTACCAATTCCAAGCGTATTTCGCTGCATATGATCCCGCGCTACCGCCAGCTGCTGCTTCAAAATCATCGGTAGTTCCTTTATATTCCACCCATGTAGGTATCATTTCTCCCTGGAAAGGATTCAATCCGTAACTGGATTTATTGTAGAAGGATTGAACAGAGGGGCTACCTTCAACTTCAGCCATTTCCTCATCGGTTCCAAAGAAAGCTTTGTTAATTCTTTCTAAATTGTCCTCGGTTTCCAAGTAGTCATATTTTTCATCTTGGAATCCAAATGGACAAACAAATACATGTGTTTCCTCTCCTTCAACCGGAACATTGACATTGTGAGGAGCACCCGCATTGTTGTAAATGGTATTCATGTTTAGATATTGCTCTTCACCATTTTCATCGATATATGTTGTTTTTGCTTTCTCAAAATCATCGTTAGTTTTTCCTTCATAAACACTGGAAACTTCACTGGATGATTCGTCGCTGAGAGATGCTTCATCAGTACCTTGAGTACTGGATAATACTTCGCTAGTGGTGGTTCCACAGGAAGTGAGAACTGCCACAGCGGATAAGACTAATAAATTTCTTATGTTTTTCTTCATAAATATCTCCTTTTTCTTTTATTTAGATGTGTAAAATAGAATTAAGAATACGACACCAACAAGAAGGAATACTGATCCCACATATAGAATGAAAGTATTATCCTTTTTGTCTTTGGCTCTTTTCATTTCCTTATATTCGGCATAGCTGTGAGCAAATTTAGATTCTCTAATATTTCTGTGAAAAACATTAGTCCACGCTAATCCTATTGCATAGTTTAGCATATCGAACGCTCCAGCATTGGAAATTACAACTAATCCATAACTTAAAACGAAGAGAAGTCCTGGAATAGAGAAAGTATCGGATAGAATGTTGTATTTTTCACTTTCAAAATCCATATTAAGCGTTCCTATTTCATAGAAATAGATAGATGTAGAGAAAATAATGGCAATTATCGCACTTACAATTGCACCAGTTAAGAAATCCTTGGTGAATTTTTTCGGCTTTTCTTGGGTTAAAGGCATATCTTTCTTATTTGGCATAAGCAGAATTTCCTTCTCTTATCTTTTTAAGATATTCCTTTTCCTCATCATCGTTACAATAGACAAAATGCCCTGCGGTAATTTCTCTCATTGTGGGCTTTTGCCTTGAGTAATCGTGGGCTTTCTCAGGATTATATTTTATTCTCTTTCGTTCTTTCTCAATGCTTGGATCGGGATAAGGAACGGCAGAAAGCAACGAGATAGTGTACGGATGAAGAGGGTGAGCAAATAATTCCTCACTGGTAGCAATCTCCACCAATTTACCAAAATACATAACTGCAATTCGGTCGCAGAAATATTTAACGACACTCAGATTATGCGCAATAAATATAATCGTCAACCCAAGCTCATTTCTCAAATCATTTAATAAATTAATTACCTGAGCTTGAATCGAAACATCTAAAGCAGAAACAGGTTCATCTGCAATGATCAATTCAGGATTCATAATTATCGAACGGGCAATGCCTATTCTTTGCCTTTGCCCTCCGGAGAATTCATGCGGATATCTATTCGCATGCTCTGGAACTAAACCGACCAGTTGAAGAACTCTCTCTACTTCGGAATTAATATACTCTTTCGAATACCCTCCTTGGATAACCAATCCTTCCGAGATAATGTCTCTAACGGTCATTCGGGGATTGAGGGAAGCTATGGGATCTTGGAAGATCATTTGAATCTTCGAAGTAACGGTCGCCAGTTTAGCTTTTTTCAATTCCTTGTCTTTTTGATCATTCTGCTCTTTTGTGAGGGTTTTGTCGGGATTTTTATCTGCAATTTCCTTATATTTTGCTTCGACTTTTGCAATTTCAGCATCTTGGATATGCTTGTTATAATACCGATTATCCTGTTTGGCCTCGCGAATCTTTTTCCGTTGAAGCGAACAAATTCTTCCGGCCTTTTCCTTTTCTTTCAAAATTTCTAAACGATAATCTTCAACAATTTTATCGTATCGTTTAATAAATTTTTCTTTCTTTTCTTTATGATCTATCTTGTGACCATTTTCAATCATCATCTTTATTAAGCGATAGTTGAAAGGCGAAGAGAAAACAGCGCTATACTCATCTTTCAAATCATCGAGTTTCCTTTTTTCCTCGTCTTTTAAATCACTTATTTTTTGCTTCAATCTTGCATTTACGAACTTGATTTCTTTTTGATTCCATCTTGTTCCAGCTGAAATTTTAATCCCGTCAATCTTAATTGTTCCTGAAGTTATATCATATAGCTTTATAATCGAGCGCCCTGTCGTTGTCTTTCCACATCCGGATTCGCCGACTAAGCCAAAGACTTCCCCCTTTTTTACATCAAAGGAAATATCGTGAACCGCCTTCAAATATTTAACCGGTCCACGTTTAAACTTGAAGTACTGCTCAAGGTGCTTTACTTCCAAAAGGGTCTCTGCTTTTTGATAATCGAACGCTTTAGATTTCACGTTCTGAACTTCTTTAGAAGTTTTCTTGTCTATTTTTTTATCTATCATTTTTCGATCCTTCTATATTTATGTAATTTAAAATCGAATTCTTTTTCAAATCAGATTTTGGCATATTATCGGGATTTTTTTTCAAAGCTTTACGGATGCGGTCACTGACGATGTCGGATACAACAACATCAGGAGCATCTTCGTGGCAAAGCCAAGAAGCGCTGTAATGGGTATCGGATATTCTAAAGAATGGAGGCAGCTCTTCAAAGTCTTGCTCTAAGGCGAATTTGTTCCGCTCAGCAAATGCATCTCCCCTTGGAGGAAGCAACATGTTTGGTGGAGTTCCAGGAATCGCGTTGAGTTTTTCCTTTGTTTCAAGGTCAGGCATAGAACCTAAAAGCGTCCATGTATAAGGATGACGTGAATCGTAAAAAATATCGAATACAGTACCATATTCAACAATCTTACCAGCGTACATAACAGCTATATCGTCAGCCATATTGGCGACAACCCCAAGGTCGTGAGTAATAAAGATAATGGATAGATTTTTTTCTTCTTTTAACTTATTGATCAGTTCAAGAATTTGAGCTTGAATGGTAACATCCAAAGCTGTTGTTGGTTCATCACATATGAGAACATCGGGATTTGAGGATAGAGCAATAGCAATAACTATACGCTGTCTCATTCCCCCTGAAAATTCAAAGGGATACTGATTGTATCTTCTTTCAGGTTCTGGAATTCCAACTTCTTCTAACATCTTGATAGCGCGTTTCTTAGTTTCGCTTTTAGTCAAATACATCTTTGATTCAGCCACAAACTCAAAATATTTTTTCATAATATTTCGCTCAGTTTTCTCTTCCTGCTTTGCGGTTGAATTTAATAGTTTATCAATGTGTTTGAGTAATATTTCTGATGTTTTCTTCATTGCTTCAAAATAGGATTCGCTTGAAATGATAACTTCACTCTGCTTAGCTCTAACTTCAGATGGCAAATCAAAAATTGTTTCACACCCGTATTTTTCGAGCAATTTTTGCCTTTGAATAACCAACTTCTTTGCCTTTTTATACGACTGGTAATAATTTAACATCGATATATTAAATACTTCGATTGTATCATCCGATTCATAACTTAAAGGCATGGAACAATGCTTCAACAATGCGCCTATTTTTTTAATTTCCCCACGAGGGTCTACTCCCTCAAAATCCTTCTTTCCTTCACCAAAGTAGGTTTGATAAAAACTAGCAACTATTTCCTTAGTTATTTTCAGTTTTTCCTGCTGATATTTAATCGAACCAAGAGTCGCTCTTTTAAAGAGAGGAAAGTGCTTTTCGAAGTCTATCTCGTCCTGCTTTGTCTTTATTTGATTTGTTGCTTCTTTCAAAGCGTTGAATTCACCATTTTCATCGTAGCGTTCCAACACCTTGTTGAATTTCCGCAAGAGACCTCGCGCTTCTCGACGAGTTGCCTTTGCTTTAAGATACATTGCCTCTGTCAATTGAGCTCCAACTTTCATTATTGGGTTCAAACTGGATAGAGGATCTTGGAAAATCATCGAAATCTTGACTCCGCGAATTTTGGTAAATTCATCTTCACTTAACTTAAGCAAGTCTTTTCCGTCAAATATGATTTGTCCATCTTCGATGATTGAATTGCTCGCTAAGATGCCGAGAATCGCTTTGGATGTCACAGATTTACCGGACCCGGATTCTCCAACAATTGCTAAAGTCTTACCTCTGAACAAGTCAAAGGATATCCCTCTAACGGCTTTGACTGTTCCGCCGTTTGTCTTAAAAGAGACGCGAAGGTTTTTAACTTCGAGAATTTTATCGTTTTTATTTTCAATTTTTCTATCCATAATTATTCGCTCCCCTTTAATGACGTGTTGAAAGCATCTCTCAATCCATTACCAAATAAGTTGAAAGATATCATAAGCAAGGAAATAACCGCTGCTGGGAATAGCAATACGTGAGGATTTTGAGCTAAACTGGCCGATTGTCCCTCGTTAAGAAGCACACCAATCGAGCATATTCCACTGGAACTAAAATCAATGATACCTAAGTAAGAAAGGCTAGATTCTGAGAAAATAACTCCCGGAATCATGAGCACGGAACTAGTTACTAATGTTCCAGCTGCGTTAGGTAATATGTGCTTGAAAATCAATCTACGATCGGGGGCGCCAAGAGTTCTCGAAGCGAGGACATACTCTTGCCCTTTGAATCGATAAAACTGCATTCTCGTCGTGGAAGCCACTCCTATCCAGCCGTTGTAGACAAACGCTAGCAATATGGCTAGTATCAGCACTCCGGCACTACCTAGAGCATTCTCCAGACTTGTGTTGTTAGTAAACTGAATCTGAGCAATTGTCATAATAATAATCGTAGGAATATTACCGATAATATCCGTAATTCGTTCCATAATTAAATCGACATTACCACCGTAATATCCAGAAATAGCACCCCAAAACAAACCAATAAGGAAGTTGACAATGCTGACACTAATTCCCAATAATAGCGAAAATCTCGCACCAAGTGCCAAACGAAGGTATATATCCTGTCCACTCTGATTTGCACCAAATAAATAGTATGGCTCAAATCCATTAGCATATGTAAAGTAATCAAAGTAATCAACTCTAACGGTATATTCTGAACTTTTAAACTTAGAGTACACTAAATTCCCCTCTGTATCTTTGGAATAAATGGGTACAGGTTCTCCGTTTTCTAAAACTGCAGAAAACTTCGTGTCGGAATATTGTCCATTTGTTTCCTTGGGAAATAATTTGTAATAAATATCGGGATAGCTATTATAATAATTTGTCATTCTATCGATAATAGTGTCGATAGATGTTGAAGCTACACCCTTTTCCGCAAGTTCCGTCTCAACTTCAGAAAGATAACTAGAAACATCAACAATCGGTTTCATTATTGAATTATCCTTTTGGTAAATGTCGTTATCTTTTTCGTACTGAACTAGATTTTCATATTCATCTTTCGAAAGAGTGACATACTTGCAGCCAACGGCATATGTATCTTTGTCAACTTTGTACTTGGTGGTATTGAATTCGAGACCGACGATCGTGTACGATTCGACGACCTCCTCAATCAATTCAACTCTTTGATGATTAGAGTCTGTAAATCTCAACAAATTGTAATCATCCTCACCAATGGTAGCCTCTTGCTTCCCGTCCCACCAACCTGTATTAGCAAAGATGCTGTTATAAGGTCTGGCAAGGGCAAAATTAGTATCTTGAAAACCCGATGGATATTGAATTGCATCCACGTGAGCTTTTGGATCGACAATTGGTTCGATAATTGCAAATAAGGAAATAATCAAAATGATAATTCCGGCTACGATAGATGATTTGTTCTTAGCAAAACGATTCCAGGAGTCGTGAAAGAAACTAACAGGTTTAGTTTCAAAAGCTTTATCGTGCAAGTCTTTGTTCTTGTTGGCAAACTTAAATTTTTCCTTAGGAATACTTTTTAAATCATACTTATTGTTAAAGTTGGATTTTTGCACGATTTGTTCATTCTTCTTATTCATTATTTTCTTCCTCCCATTCTTATACGAGGATCAACCAAACCGTAGGAAATATCTACGACCAGGGTTCCAACTAAGCCAATTAAGATATAAAACATCCCGACATATTGAAATACGTCGTAATCTTTCATTTGGATGGAAGATAAAAACAGTGATCCTACTCCATTGACCGAAAAGATATTTTCAATGATGACAGAGCCGGATAAAACAGATAGAATTTGTCCTAAAATCATCGGAAAAATAGGAACCAATGAATTTCTAAAGGCGTGTCTTATCGTCGCTTGTGCTCGGGAAAGACCTTTTGTTCGAGCTAAAAGCATAAAGTCAGAGGTAAGCACTTCTGTCAACTCAGCTCTGGTATATCTAGCAAATCCAGCGATTGAACCAAAGGACATCGCAATTACAGGTAATACCATCGAGGCAAACATTTCAGCTGTAAACCAGCTTCCATTGTAATCCGCTCGAACAGCGGGTAAGAGATCCCACTGAAAAGCAAACAAAAATTGAAGAAGAAAAGCGTACACAAAGCTGGGAACAGAAATAAACAGCATCACGACTACACTCAATGTATAATCTTGCCATTTGTTCTTTTTCAAAGCCATGTAAATTCCTGCGGCCAATCCTAATGGAATAGAGATTATCATTGAATAAATGTTAATCAGTACCGTAGGTGGTAACCCTTGAAATAGAAGAGTTGAGGGTGAAGTTAACCAAGCAATTTGCCAGGAATATCCCCACCGAGATGTTGTGACGATAGTTCCATCGCTAGCAACGTAGGTCGAAGGATTTACCAAATTAGAAAGAAATGTCCAAAGTTGAGTAAGAACAGGAGTTTTAACATATTCTCCCCCTGCTGTTTTATACATTCTTCCCAGGGCGACTTGCATTTTGTAATATGTTTCCGGATCTTGACCAGCACCAGTGGCTTGGTCAATTGGGAGTAACCTAATTAAAATAAAACATATTACAAAAATTATAATGAAGGTAAATACCATCAAAAGTAATCTTTGTGCTATGTATTTTAATGTTTCTTTAGTATCTTGCATATTTATCCTTTATGTATAAATCGCAATAAAGTAGCAGATGTCTTCACCTGCTACTTTATATTGATCTATCTATTCTTAATTTAGTTCTTATATAAATCAGCTGAATAGTTTTCATCAGAGATGAATTCTGCCCATTCTGCGTCGTTGAATTTAAACTCTAAGAATCTAATTCCACCGTACCCAACTAGTGATATATAGTTTTTAGTAGCATTTTCAACTTTGAGGGAAGTAAGTGAGGATGTTCCTCTTGCAACAAGTGGTACAGCCTCAAATCTTTTCAATATACCCGCTTCAAGCCCAGCGAGTATATTGAGCTTTTGTTCGTGAATTTCGCTCCAATCTTTATAATCATCGCTGTTTACATCAATATCATCAGATATTTCCGGTTCGACAAGATCGTTGTTCATCTTTGTGTACCAAGCGTTATATGATTTTGTCTCGACAATTCCATCCCCATCGGAATCTATGTCAAGTGTAACTTGATCTTGCTTTCCTTTGAAACCATATTCACAGCAGGAGTCAAATGTAGAATCACAGTAAACTTGCATCAAGCCATAAGGGTTGATAGCAGCCCCTCCCCAAGTGGAGAAAATTAAATCATAACCACCAGTTTTAGCGGTTGTATAGTAATCTTCATCTTTTGTGGCGGACAAACTCAATGTGATGTTTGCTCCGTCAATTTCCCCAGTTGCGTCAGAGATAACTTGCGTAAATGCGCTTCTCAAGAAATTGACCATTGCGATAGTTGTATCAGAAGTGTTGTCGTAAACGCGAATATCCAAATCAATTACATCACCAGATTGAAGGTGTCCATCTTTTGTCGATTCGAGTTCTTCCTCTATTCCTTTTTTCACATAGTATTTCGCCTGAGCGTAATTATATCCAGTCTCAGCTTCGTCAAGAGGAGAAACTTGATAACCTTCTTCTTCAGGATCTCCACCTAATTTACCATAAACTTCATTGTAGACAGATTCACCCTGTTCGGTATTTCTATACATCTCACCATTATTAACATTAGCAAGGTATAGATCATTCAACAATCCTGTGAATCCTTTCGAACCAGCAGTTGTGGACGAAGCAAAATCATTTCTATCCATTGCTAAAGACAAGCCTTTGCGGAAGTTTATATTGGACAATATAGTCTTATTCTTTCCGGTAGATTGTCTACTCTTTAAAGATGTGTAGTCGGAATTGAAAGATATTTTTTGGGTATATGATTCATATGTAGTTGTCTTACGAGAAGAGTTTCCATATGTGGACATATCGTTTTTATCCATTGTGAAATCATCGAGATTACCAGCTTCAAACGATTGTCTTACTGTACTGTGGTCAGTAATGATTTGAGTATTGATTGCCGTCATTTGGAACTGTCCAACATGGTTACCATCGGTGTAACCATACCACTTGTCATTTTTCTCCATGACGAACGACTTACCAAATTCATATTTTGTAAGTTTGTACGGGCCGTAACTCATATAATTTTCGACAGAGTTTGTAGCATAGCTAGTTGCTTTAGAATCAGAATTTGGCAAGCTTTTTGTCAAGCTGTCATATAGATCGGTTCTAACAATCCAGTTGCTGTTTAAAGCAAATTTTAAATTCAATGTTGAAATTTGTTGGCTTAAATAAAAGCGGAATTTATAATCGTCAATTTTTCTAATACCGACATTTTCCCAATCAACGCTATTATCGTTGTAAACTGTGACAAACAAAGGCAATTTCCACGCCCATGTTTCTCCGGTCATTCCTTTTCCTCCTCCAATGCCGTAGACAAAGGTATAAAGGTCTTTCTTTAAAGCGGAGGCAGAGTAAACTTCACGGGTGCCATCTGTCGTAGAACTGTTTCCTTTTTCAGTGCGAACTAAAACCTCTTTACTAGAAAATTCATCCAGTTCAATATCGGGTGATTCTTTTAGCATATCTTCATTGATATCTGAAAGTTTAGTAACTTCATTCCAATCAGATAAATACTGAGATTCAGAGTGATCCACGTAATTCCACAAATAGTAGCGGCAGGCATCCATTATCCTTTCACCGGCTAATTCAACTTCATCTGATGCTTCTGTAGAGCGATTGTTAATGACGGTGTACAGGGAAGTATCATCGTCAGCGTTACTGAATACACTCTTAGCATATGGCGTTCTTCTCGCAACATTAATAAAGTATTTTCCATCGTACCCAACGTTGGTCTCATCTTTAAACTTTCCTGATGATTCATCGAGTAAATCGTATGCTGCTTCTACCGTTTCTCTTCCTTGTTTATAATAAGATTCAGCGTTAGCAACAACTAAATTGGAAGCGTAAAAAGAATCTGCTCTAAAGTTGTTATAACTCGGGTCTAATTGTCTTTTTAAAGATTCAACATATGTGTCAGCAGTAATTGCCGTTCCATCTTCCCAAACAGCCGATTCATTTAATGAAATATCCCAAACATATCCCTCTGTAATATTGGAATTATAACCGTATTGATCAAATTCTTCATCAGTAATATCCTTTGTCACATCCACAGGAAAGGCCGAAGCCATTTCAGTAACAAATTCATATCCATCTTTAGTATCGTTTAAGATTGTGTCGTACAACCCCATTTCAGTAAAGCTTGTGATATAGCTTTCATCTGAGTTTGACCAGTTGTGAACGTTCCATGTTTTAGGTTTAGTCGTTAAGTATGTGTTATATGTATAACTATCACTTGATGTTCCAGCGGATGTAGTATCATCACCGCAAGATGCCAAGCCTAATACGAATACAAAACCTGTACATGCAATTAAAGCTTTCTTAAATGTTTTTTGCATAAATTATCCTTTCGTACATTTTTTAATGTGTATTTTATAAAACTAAATATGTTCATGCACAAGAAATTATTAATACTTGTCGTTTTTATATATTTAGGAAAAAGTAGAAAGAGGAAAACGCACTAAGGCGTTTTCCTGATTCCTGATTAACTTTTTAGTTTTCTCTAATTTTTGAGACTATTCAGTTACTGGTAATACAATCTCATCAGTTGCTGAAGGAACAACGGTTGTTCCGTAATCGCTGAACGAAAGTGTAAATGATAAGTAAATGCCAGAATCCCAATAAATTAAGCATTGAATTGAAAGACTATCATCTCCAATGGTCGTTACAAAATCAGTATTATCTGCAACGTTAGTGCCATCACTAAATTCATAAGGCAATGTGGTTTCTGCGAAACTCGAGCCATAAAGTGGAACTAAAGCAATTCCGCTTGCGATAAAGTCATTTTGACCTAAACCAGTTCCTTCAGCGGTTATGGTTCCATCTTCGTTGGTGACTTTCGCTGTAACATTAAGTCCTTCAACTATATCTTCATTTGCTAAGATTGCAGCTGTGCTGGCATATTCCCAAACGTCAGCAATTTGTGCATCGGTAGCTTCTTCATCAACAGTTAATGTGTTGGTGGTAGTAGGAGTTCCGGCTTCATCAAGATTGTCGAACACCGATAAAGTAGTTCCATCTGTAGTTACACCATAAACAGTTCCATCTTCGTTTACATAATTATAAATTGTGCTGGCATCAACATAAGTCGTAGCAGTTTGTTTGGGTAAAGTATAACCATTAGCGGTTACTTCTTCATCAGTAAGTTCAGTTCCATCGGAATACACATATGTCATTTCTGATTCCATGGTGTAATTTTTGGCTTCAACTATTGCTCCAGCACCAGTTGTAAATTCATCTAAGGTAATATCAGCAGAAGTTGTTCCAGCTTCAATATAGCTGTCAACTTCAGGCATGGTGTAATCATCTGCAGCGGTTTCGATAGCGTAAATAGAATCAATTACATAATCCTCATCGCTAGATGCGCGGTAATACCAAACCATGACTAATTCTTCTGTAGCCTCTGTTTCGCCTACGCGAGTAACATCGGCAAATTCAAATGACATCGCAATATCATAGCCGGATAAATCATAGCCGCATGCAATGGTGA
>JBAYAI010000046.1:0-11832 GCA_041669865.1 Bacilli bacterium
TCCTCCGAATGATATATTCGTGCTTATTCATTATATCGAAACTAAGATTGTAATTCTACATTTTTTTGAAATTTTTTGAAAAAAGTTGCAATGGGGAATTGCTTCACTTTTTCAGCTTATCATCAAGAAAAAGCGGATGGGCTATCCAATTTCAAATATTCGAAATAATACTCAAGGTTCTCTAAATTTGCCTGGAAGAAGTTCTTGCAGGCAACCAGAGAAAGACAGTAAGTAAAGATGGCGCTCCGCTTATGTAATTTATATATCGGCAACAAGGAGTTGTAAGGTAAAACAAAATTTTTTTCAACAATGGTATTGCTTTAATCTTACTTGTTAAAGATATCGATAAATTTATCTCGATGTGGAGAATTGGCTTTAATTAAAACGGGGAATTGTCCAAGCGGTGTCGGTATGCGATATACTCCACCGGTATAGGTGTGTGAAGTATAGGGATCGATCCACTTGCCAGAAGGGACGTAAACTGCTGTGCGTTTTGCTCTCTTGGAACAAACGGGGAACACGAGCAAATCACTTCCGAGCAAATATTCTCGATGCATGTAGTATACTTTTTCATCTTTGGGGTAGTGGAGACAAAGAGCTCTACACATGGGCAGCCCTTTTTCAACTGCCTCTTTTTCCAATTCTTTAAAGTAAAAGTGCAACTTGCTATGTGCCTTAGCACATCGTGCGAAATAATTATATCCTTCTTCATCGTTATAGAACTGATAATTGAAGGGATTTTCATAGTTCCGATCTTGCGTCCGGAATATTGGAGTTAAAGCAGCAAAATCAAGCCACCTAAACATTACTTCCTTGTTTCTTGTGAGTTTGCACAGCGGAGTCATCAACGTTGTAACTCCACCGATATCCGTGTGAGAAATTGACATTCCAGAGATGCCTGAAGTTATCAGCGCATTGATTGCGGAAGCAAGACCATTGTACTTGTCAAATGTTGGATTTTGATCTCCGGTCCAATAGGCACAGCTTTCCACATTTGAAAATAGCGAGGCTGAGCGCGAAAAGGTGAAGACTTTTCCACGATTGTCTGTTTCATCAATCAATTCTGAATTCAACTTAGCCCATAGATAAGGAGTAGAGCAGTGCAGCTTTAAAGCTTTTTCATTTTGACTAAGGCTGTCGACGGGGACATAGTCTCCATAGTCAGCCATCCATCCTGAAAGACCATTTTTCAGCATACCTTGTTTCAATTTGTCTTTCAGCCATGCGTAAGCTTTAGGATTGGAAAGGTCGACTTGCACATATTTAACATCCCGATTAGTTGAGCAGTAACTTTCGTGTGCTTTTCCATCAGTATCTTTGATTAAATATCCCTTTTCTTTTGCTTCGAGATAGAGTGGATTGTCATCGCTTATCGAAAGCATGGGATTGGCATATCCCAGTACTTTAATTCCCTTTTCATTCATCTCATCAGTCCATTTTTTGAAATGGGGATAGAGATTATCATCTGGATACCATCTCCACCAAAGAGGAGATTCACTGCTTGTTCCCCTTTTTCCTTCCCAGTCTTCGATCCAAATTGAACCGATGGGAACCTCGAGTTTTTTTACTTTGTCAACGATATTGTTAACCTTGTTAATTCCCCCGCGCAAACCTAAAATTGGTTGATAAGCGAAGTCGGGTAATGGTTTCAGTCTTCCAGTGATAGCGGTGTGTCTTTCGATTGCTTCAAGCATAGAATTTGCTTGAATTATGCAGCAGGTAAGGCACTTAGTTTTAGCGGAAGCAATAATTTGATCGAGTCTATCAACTTGGACGTTGAACCAATAGATAGTTTTTTCGAGAAAGAAAGCACATTGTCCGGCTGATGTGACATATAGTGGCATAGGTGCATAGGAAGTAAACTCATTACCAGCTGCTCCCTTCGATGAAAGATTTACCAAGGTGGAAAGAGGCTGGGCCCCTTTCCCGATTCCTTTTTCTTGAACCAGAAGTTCAAAAGCCTTGTTTGACATATCAAGATAACGAAATTGTTCACCAAATCCCATGACTTTTTCGCCTTTTGGGCAGGGGATAGCAATTCCGATCTCATCGTATTTTTCATTTTCTAACCGAAGGTAAACCTCGTTATTTTCAACCCACAATTTTACGATGAAAGGTGTGTCTTCAGGATCGTCGAAGTGACCTTTAAACTGAACGAATTTTTCCTTTGTCTCCATCGCGAGAAAGCGGTGACCAAAAAACTTTTTTTTGCGGTGATGATGAGTAGTGATGGATCCGTTATTGAATCGAACTTTGCTGGTAGAAATGAACGACCTAAAATTCGAACCATTGAATTTAATAACGGTTTTACCTTCTAATCCTACTGTAACGTCACGCGAATTAGTCTGAACGACATCTAAATCTTTAAGAGACAGTGTATTTGATTTCATTTTTTTTACTTCCTGATTATATTTTAACAAATTTCACTTTGAAAATCATTCAGCAAAAGGAACTAATTTCATTTTTTGACCAATTTTTTGTTTTTATAAAGATAATATAAAGTGTTTTTTGCGATTAATTTTACTCGCAAATTTTAATTATTAAAAGGATGTTTTATAAAAAATAATACAATTGTTATAAAACGGAGTAATGCTATTTTTTTGTTTTTTTAAAATTTCACTCTTCAAAAACTGAGCATGTAATATGAATTTTAATCTTTAGAAAAATGTCTTAATTAAAAAGGATAATCAACAATATTCACGGTGTTTTAATAACAGCGATTAACTTAATAAAGGGACATCGGATTAGTTTGGAAATAGATATTTAGTTTTGTCCTTCTTTTGTGGTAATATATCACGTATGGAAATTATTGTAGATGAGATGAGTGCTAATCAGAGAATCGACAAATTGGTTAGGAGAACATTGAACAATGCTCCCCTATCTTTCATATACAAAATGTTTCGTCAAAAAGATGTAAAAGTTAATGGTAAAAGAGCGAAAATCGATTACATAACTAAAGTTGGTGATAAGGTTTTCATCTATATTAAGGAAGATTATCTAAAGGAGTTTTCCAAGCCGAAACTTGTAAAACCTGTAAAATCTCGCATGAAAATTTTGTATGAAGACGACAATTTATTGATTGTTAATAAACCGGTTGGGCTTCTAGTTCACGGCGATGAGCACGAGAAGAGGATAACTCTTCAAAATATATTTTTAAATTACTTGATAGCTAAGGGTGAATACAATCCTAACAACCCGACAAAATTCGTTCCAGGACCAGCTCACCGCTTAGATAGAAACACTTCAGGTATTGTTGTTATGGGGAAGAATCTACCGACTTTGCAAAAATTGTTAGAACTTTTCCGCACCAAGGAGCACATTGAGAAAACTTATTTAGCATTGCTCGCTGGAAATCCACCTAGAAGAGGAAAGATTGACTATCCATTAATCAAAGATGGGGATAAAGGCATTGTTCGATTAGGACACATTGAAAAGGGAGCAAAGAAGGCTCTAACTGAGTATGTGGTGGAAGAAAAGTACGGTACTTACTCCTTGGTTCGAGCAAAATTGATCACGGGAAGGACTCATCAATTGCGAGTTCATTTTAAGGCAATAAATTGTCCGATTGTTGGTGATGGAAAATACGGAAACTACAACGTGAACAAGAAATTTTCCACCGCTTTTGGTCTTAGAAATCAAATGCTTCATGCTTCGACATTTGAGTTCAAAGATATCGATGGATATCTATCCTATATGTCAGGGAAAAAATTTGAAGCGCCACTTCCTAAAAAAGAAGCTTCTATATTGGAAGCCTTAAAGCATAAAAATATATAAATTTCCGAATTTATTATCTATGTAAAAATAGCGCGGTTTAATGTTAAAATAATAATAGGTGAATTATGCAAGTCACATATTTATTGCTATTTAGTTGGATTATTATTCTCTATTTAGGATTTAACTGTTCCGCTAATCACGTTTTTAAATCAAGTCTGAGTTGCTTGATTGCTCTTTTGCTTACCTTTTCTTATGTCTATGTGGAGAAGCAGTTTGACGAATTGAATTCATTTGAAGGCATGACGCAGTTTTTTTACTACAAATTAATGCCTATCTTTACTAACTTGAATATTCCTGATGAGAAAGCTTATACCATTTCGCAAGGATTATATCTATTTATCTTTTTTATCCTTCTTGACGTATTGGTCTTCATTATTTTCTCAATCAATGTTTTTGGACGTTCACCAGCTAAATCTCAAAGATACAACGCTGGGAATATTGCATTTTTAGTTATTTATATTTTCAGTTGGATGTCGTTTTCAACTGTTTTTTCCTTAGAAGTTTTACCTATTTTGGATATCGATATTGGGTTTTTATCTCCGCTCTTTGATTGGGTCAGTGGGGTGATCGAATAGTATGAATAATATTGATAAGGCATTGCTCTTAGGCGAGTACTTCGGAATCGATACGACCAATTTCACTTCCAGTTACATAAGAAGTGTGATTGAATCTAAGTCTTATTCAACCCTCTGTGAGAACGTCAAGTGGGCGGAGAATTTTAATTTGAAAAATTCATCAAAATTGATCAGTGACTTTAAAAATATCAATTACGATGTAAATTCCTTTGAAGAATCGGTTATCTTTGCTTCGAGAATAAACTATCTATCATCCGTATCTTCAGAAGAGTATTACATAAATCCACTGGTGAGTTACGATGTTCCTATTAAGACGAGGTCGATCGGAGATTTAATGGTCACTTACGGAGGTGACAAGCATTCCTTTAACGAATTGATTCTCGACGAATCCCATCCTCTTTCCTACAAGACCAACATTGTCGTGAGACAGGTTGAGTACTACCGCAAGGAAGCGAGTGAAAAAGCTTTGGCTTCCTTTGAGAAAACTTCGGAGAACAAAGGAATAAGACACATAATTTTTCTAAGAATTTGGAAGATGATTTTTCTAGCCTTGGTTGTACTATTATTTGTTTCAGGTGCGAGTTATTTGTTCTTTGGAAATGAACCTGAACTCCAAAATCTATTGAGAAATTTTGATTTTAACAACTATATTTTCTACGGCCCATTTATTTATTTTTTATCCGCTTGTGTAATGGTCTTTTCTTGGTTTGCTATGTTTGCTTATTTCAACCGCGGATATTCTCCTTACTTTTACTACCGAAAGTTGGGAAGAAATCAAGCGAGCAAATTGTATGAGAATATCAATAAGCACGCTCAGAGCCTCGCTGAATACATCTACCAAGCTATAAAGGAAGGAAAGCCATTATCTAACGATATACAAAAATTCGCCTTGAGCGCAAAGGATGACGAGCTGAGAGGATATTTAGATATGTACGATTTAGAGAAGAAGCCAAAATATCTCATCATTTTAGCGATATTTAAAGCGTCAATTATCGTTTGTATTCTTTCCGCCATCTACATAGGTATCTGCTTGCTTTTAGCGAGGTATTAAACATGGAAAAAATACATATTTCAAATAATATCTACTTTACCGACTTGCTGACGATGGGAAAGAATGTCTATTTGTATCCTGGTCGTTTCTACGCGCTTTTTAACAAGCCTATCTTTGCGAAAATATTGCGAAAAGAAGATCCGAAAAAGTATCAGGAATTTATTAATATCAAGCGACAAAATTACATGCCGGATATTTTTGTTTTTAAAGTTTCTTATCTATTGAACCCTTATATGCGACTTAGATATCACCGCTTTAAGTTTGACACCTATAAAGAACTTGGGGAGACTATGCTGTCTTACGGACCTATTGTAGACGTGTACTTGAAGGATTTGATTGTCTATCACCTCCTTTCGGAATACATGGAGAGAATGAGAGACGATAAGGCGTGTGCGAAATTGTATAAGTATGTTAAAGAAGCGGAAAAATCTAGTTTGACAAATCCAAATTTTGCCTATTGGACACTCGCGTTTCAACTGGCCAGTAGCAAGACTTTGATATATAAGAATCACAAATTCACAAAACCGGAAGACTTTTTCCGAGAAACATCTGTCCTTACTGATCTTTTTTCCTTTTCATCATCATTTCTCAAGAACCAATGTGTCATTGCTTGGCTTAGCTTCTTGGGATACACTGAGAAGGTAAATAGATTTAAGAGCCTCAGCAATCTCTCAGATTCGAAGGAGAATGAGGTCTCGAAAATGCTGGCAAAAGAATTAGCAAAAGAGTTTATACATTAAGATATATTATATATAATGAAACTGTAGTTATTTTGGTGAGGTAAAACAATGAACGAAATTAAACAAAAAGCTGAAAAATGGTTGTCTTCCGAAAGGGTAGATAATGAACTCAAGGAGGAAATCAGAAAAGCTGATCCGGAAACCTTGAACGATATGTTTTTTAAAAATTTAGAATTTGGTACCGGAGGAATGCGCGGAATTCTCGGGCCGGGATCGAACCGAATGAACATCTTTACAGTGAGAAAGGTCACTTTAGCCTTTGCGAAATTCCTCGAGCAGGCATACGGAAAAGACGCTTTGGAGAAGGGAGTTATTCTTTCTCATGACAATAGATACAATTCGCGAAAATTTGTTTTAGAGATATCCAAGGAACTAAATGAGTTAGGCTTCAACACTTTTATTTTTGATTCTCTCCGTCCTACTCCAGAGCTTAGTTTTGGAGTGAGATATTTAAAGTGCATTGCGGGAGCAATGATTACCGCTTCTCACAATCCCAAGGAGTACAACGGGTACAAGATATACGATGAAACAGGATGCCAATTTGTTCCGAAAAAGATTCAGCCCATGTTAGATATTATTGAGAATTTGGGAGATGAACTTGATTTGACTTGGACCCCAGTTGAACGTCAGGGAAAGCAAACCCTTCTCGATGATGAGATTGACAACGCCTTTATGAAAGCCGTTCATTCGATTGCTCTCAATCCCGATGAGAAAAAGATAACTAAAATAGTCTTTACTCCCCAGCATGGAACAGCTTCCGTTCTCGGTCGAAGATTATTTAAAGAACTTGGTTACGAAATGACTCCAGTTTTGAAGCAGTGCGACCCTGATCCTGCTTTTTCCAATACTTTGTCGCCCAACCCCGAGTTGAAAGAGGCTTACGTTGCTGCAATTGAACTTGCGAAAGAAAAGGACGCTGACTTAGTCTTGTCAACTGATCCCGATGCGGACCGCGTTGGTCTAGCTTTTAAAAATAGAAAAGGCGAATATCAATTGTTAACCGGGAACCAAACCGGAGCGCTTTTGATTGATTATGTTCTCGGACAAAGAAAGAAAAAGGGATTGCTTTCAGCCAACCCTTTACTTTGTGATACAATCGTCACATCTAAATTGGGAAGAGAGATTGCCAAGAATTACGGTGTAAAGACCGAGAGCTCTTTAACCGGATTTAAATTCATCGGTGAAGCTATGAATAAGTATGAGAAAAACAAGGAATATACCGTTGAGTTTGGCTATGAGGAATCCTATGGTTACATTATCAAAGGCTTTGTTCGCGATAAGGACTCTTTGCAAGCGCTATTGATTATATCTGAAATGACTAATCACTATTTGCTTCAAGACAAGACCTTGGGCGAAAGACTCGAAGAACTGTATAAACAATACGGTTATCACGAAGGCGAATTGAAGAATATATATTTCGAAGGCGAAACTGGATTGGAAAATATGAAGAGAATTCTCAACACTTTGCGTGACAATCCTTTCGATGAATTGGATGGAGTAAAAGTTATTCGCAGTGAGGATTATTTGAAACAAGTTATTTTGGAAAACGGAAAGGAAAAGCCTCTCGAGGGATTCCCTAAATCCAATGTTTTGAGATATTTCTTAGAAGATGGAAGCTGGTTAGCTATAAGACCTTCAGGAACCGAGCCCAAGTGCAAGTTTTACTACGAAGCAATTGACTCCGACCAATCAGTTGCTAGAAACAAGATTGAAAGATATCACAAGGCCATAATTGAAAAAACTAATATTAAATAGCAATATTTGTCGAAAAACTAATAATTATTTGTAATGCCTTATAAATAATATATTTTAGTATGATAAAATATATTTATTAAGAGGTATATAAATGCATTTAATTCCAATGGCTTTAGTGGCTGCAACCTTAGCGTTCAATTTTACGCCACTCTCGTTTAGATTGTAGGCCGCATCGGATCCAGTAAAGAATGTTCTTTTGCTTGGAGAAGGGGATTTCGACAGCTATTTGTGCGAAAGCCAAAAATTAGCCTTGGAAGATTACGATGGTTACATAAATTTTATATCTGAGGACTACAGCGTAGAAGAGAGTTTCGAGATGGAGGATTACGATACTTTCTTCTACAATTTTTTGATGGAAAAAGAAACCTACTACGATAATTTCGACGGGGTTATTGCCACTGGTGAATATGCCTTAAAATTCGTTATGAATCACATTGACGAATCGGACTCTATATTTTATGAAATTCCGGTTCTTTATGCTGGAATCGACGATTTAGTCTATGCGGAAGAGTGCTCCCTTCATCCTTGGGTGGATGGAATTGCACAATATGTTGACATTGTGAAATTGATTGATTTAGCTAGTGATTTATCGCCATACGCTCATTCTGTGTACTATATATATGCAGATAATCCAGCTGGTATTGCTTATAAAAGTTCAGTTGAGGAAGAACTCGAGAAAAACTATATTTTCGATGATAGCGATATTCACCCTATATGTTCTACCGATTATACTATTGAGGAATTGGGACAAATTGTTCAAGCAATCAATCGGCAGGACATCACACTCTTTTTCAATTATTCTACTGACAGCGAGGGAAATATATACCAATCGAAAGAAATTGCGGCAAAACTGGATCAATATGTTGATACTATTGTCATCACTTCAAATTTGGATGCTGTTGGTACCGTTGCGACCGGTGGATATTTTTCTTCGACCGAAGATATTTATCTAAACGAATTTGCTGCGATGGATTATTTTTTCAACAACAATGTTTCCCTTGACGAGGTGCCATTGGAAAAAGATATTCCTTACAATTATATATTTGACCAGGAAAAATTGGATGAATTCAGCATTTACAGTATCTATCTTCCAAACGACAGTATCATCTACAACGAGGAGTTATCTTTTCAGGAGCGGTACCCAGAAGCCTTTGTTGTTGTCATAAGTTTAGTGGTCATTTTGGTTATTACAACGATAGTTTTAATTTCTCTTTATTTAACTCAAATAAGCAAAACAAAGAAAACAAAGATGATGATTGACAAGATTAATGCGGATGTTCGGAGAGATAAGCTGACAAATTTACCTGGGAAATACGCTTTCAATCAGGATATCGATCAGATGATAAAGAATAACAAACCCTTTGTTCTCGCGATGATCAACATCGATAATTTTGAACAAATATCGTATCTTTTTGGCGAACAGAGGAAAAAGATGTTCCTTGTCGTTATTGCCAATTACATTAGAAATCTCATATCTAAAAAAATTAAGTTGTATGTCTACAGCGAGGAAGAGATAATATTGCTTTTCCATCTAAAGAATCGTCGGGAGCTTCTCGATTATCTCAATTCGTTGCGCAACAATAGAAAGATTAAATATAAGGTCAACGACATTGAATTAGATATCACATGGACAACTGGATATGCCGTTTTCCCCGAAAACGGCAAAACGAGAAATGAACTATCTACCAATGCTAATTTTGCTCTGCAGTACGCCAAATCCAAAAAGAAGGGTTCAGGTTTGATTTTCAGCTATCAAAAGGTAATGCCGTTTAAGCGTATAAGCGAGTTGAATGAACTCTTTAAATATTCAGTCCAAAATAGACTTTTGGATAATTATTATTCTCCCATAGTCGATCTTAACACGGGAAAATATAAGAATTTAGAAGTTCAAGTAAAGGTCAAAGGATTGAATATTCCCTTTGAAGATTGCTTGAAGATAGCCAGTTCTACCAGTATTATTCGTGACTTTGAAAAAGCTTCAATCAGATTGGCGATGGATTTCTTAACAAAATATAGAAAAGTATCCGAAACTTCATTAAAGCTGATGATAAAAATACCAGTAGTTGAATTAAACGATAGGAAATTGCAACTATTTATAACCGATAAATTTAAAAAGAAGGGCGTCGATTTAGAAAATATTATCTTTCAAATTGATGAGAGTTTCGTCAATCTTGAGACAAAAGCAAAAGATGATTTCTTTGGATTTGTTAACTCGAAAAAAATTGGTCTGTGCTTGGAGGATTTTGGTGAAGGATATTCTTCCATCAAGTCTTTATATGGTATGAATCTTGAATTTATTAAATTTAGTTCAAATATCACTGATGATAGTTATAACCAAGGAAGAATAGAAACGGTGAAGACTTTAGTCAATTATCTTCACGGATTAGGATTGAAAGTTTGTGTCAACAACATTGATTCGGCAAAAAAGGCGGAATTTTTCCGCAAAGCTGGCTGTGATTTTGGCGAAGGCACTTACTTTGATTTTGCTCTTTCGGTGGATGATATGCTTGAGAACTTAGAGAGCAATACCGAGTATAATCATCTCTTGACAAAAAGTGAAAAGATAGCGGAGGAAAAGTAACATGAATTCAATTATTAAATCCATCATCCTCATTCCCGCAATCCTTTCTTTTGGAATGTCCGATTTGAAGACCACAGTTATTTCAACTAGTCAAAGTAATGAAAATATAATTCTTGAAAGGGAATCAGAAAATAACTCTATTTTAATTTTGGGATCCTATTCAATCGAGTGGCTGTCGTATTCATATTACATTGAGGGGATATCAAATGTATTTTCGTACGAAGATTACGATGTTACCTATGAATTTATGAATACCAAAAAAATTGATTATACTTCTGACTACTATGATTTTCTTGATGGATATTATAATGATATTTACTCTAATGGCGAATTTGATGCTGTTATAACCTTGGATGATGATGCCTTGGACTTCGCGATGAAAGCCCGCCAGGAAGATGGAGGGTTCATGTCCCAGCTTCCAGTACTTTTTGTGGGAGTTAACAATTTAGATTTTGCTGATGAAGCGAGAAAAAAAGAAAACGTTTATGGTATAAGTGAGATATTTGACTATCCGACATATATCAAAAATTCAATATCGCTAGTTTCTGATAAGAAAGTAATCAATTATATTACGGACTCTTCGAGCACTGGCCAGGGACTCGAACAAGCTTTTTTGAATGCTATTGAAGAAGTTGGTGGCTTTGAGGAAGTTAAAGCCATCAATTCGTCTAATTTGACCTTTGACGAGTTGACGGATGCTATTTCGGCTATCCCACAAAGCCAAGCGACTTTCTATCTAGCCGCAAATTTTGATGTAGATGGGAATTACTACAATCTAAATGCTCAGCGATTGTTAATAGAAGATTATTCGAACAATCCCGTTTTTTCTAACAATACGCCAATCAGCGCTGATACTAATCCCTATACTGGATACATAGATTACAACTATGTTGGAGCGGCAGAAGAGATTGCTACAGAGACTATTTCACTATTGAATGGATCGGATGAGATATTCGACCATATTTGGGATGAAAGCGATTTGTGCAAATATGTTTACGATGAAAAGTTAATGAATTATTACGGTTTGGAATTTGAAGAAATTCCACAGAAGGTCAGCTTTATAAATCAATCTACGGAACTGTTTGCTTATGGTTCTTCTGGATACAAGATACTGGCCATTGTTTCTCCTCTTGTCGTGATTTTTATCTTTACTTTATTCTATTTATATTTTCGCAATAGAGCGTATAACAAAGAAATGAAAAAGATTATCGAGCTCGTGAAATTTAACGCTCAACACGATTATTTGACCGGGGTTAAGGAAGGTTATCTATTCGATCAAGATGTAGAGAAAATGATAAAGAAAGATAAAAAGTTCGCTATACTTGTTATCGACATCGATAACATGAGCGATACAAA
>JBAYAI010000047.1:0-11709 GCA_041669865.1 Bacilli bacterium
ATCAAAAATAAATATGCAAAAATTCTCGCTCCAATTATCCCTGTTCCAGTTATGAAGAGAGAAGCGAGCATATCACCTAAAAAACCGCCGTAAATTTTAGGAATAACATTAATTCCAACAATTTGCATCGGAGCAATGCTAATCGATGCCATGTTAGCGTTGTGAATATCTAAAAAAGTCGGAATTGTCAAATTATCTATATCAAGAGACGAGGACAAAGTCCCAAAGAGAAAGAGAAAAGTCCATCCGAGTCCCGTGAAGGTGACGCGGAACCTGGGCCACTTTCCTTTGAAGATTAGATATATTCCAAGAGCGATCATTCCACCCATGGCAAAATACGAAAAAATACCAAAGGCATAAACAAAGATATAACAAATGAAGGTCCCGATATTCAAATAGTCAGAATTAAGAAAACCGATGATGCCTATACAAAGAAAAATAACACCATAGAGCCTAGTTAAAAGGCTGCTTCTCTTTTTAGAAACAACTTCAACTTTTTCACGGATAAATTCTTGATCGTTTCCGCTATCAACGGAGATCGGTTCTTCCTTTTTCTTTTTCTTAAACATAATAATTACCAGTCATTTAATTATATCATAGTAAACAGATATATTAAGAGCAATTATCAACGAAAATAATTAGCAATAACGCATCAAAATGGCAGAGATCGCTATTTATAAGTACATCAAAAAACCGCAGCAGTACATTATTCTCGTATAAGTGCGGCTAATCAGTGCCTATTTTGTCTTTAGAAAAGCTTTTCCTTCCATATAGGGTATTCGCTGAGAAAAGTTTCCAACTTTAACCGAACTCAAGGCGTTATCTAAAATATTCATCTTTGAATCGAGGTCATCGAGAATGTGGAGAACATAAGCTTCAGGAGTCTGAGGAATGACAGCCGATCCATACTCGGGTTTGCCGTGATGAGACAATATCATGTGAGCAAGAATTGTCACTTTGTCTTTCGGAGTACCAATTCGTTCACCAGTTTCCATAATGATTGCTGTTCCAATAGAAATGTGTCCTAACAAATTTCCTTCGAAAGTATAGCTGGATGCAACAATTCCATTCATCTCGCGAGTTTTACCAATATCGTGAATGAGAGAACCGGCAATCAAGTAGTCTCTATTCAATTGAGGATAATTTTTACTGACGTCAAGCGCCATTTTACAAATGCAAAGTGAGTGGTAGACAATGCCGCATCTATAAGCGTGATGAACGCTGACAGCAGCGGGATAGGTCATGTATTTTTCCTTGTTTTCATCGATGATAGCCTTGGTTAATTTTTTGATATCTTCATCTTCAATCAAAGCAATCATATCATCTAAATCTTTAAATAGTTCCTCGTCTTTTATAGGACATGAAAGGTAAAAATCAGCAGGATCGTAATCATCTTCACTCGCTTCGAATACATCCTCAACTTTTAACTGAGGGTGCCCGCGATATTGGAAGACATTTCCTGTGACATTCACAATTGAACCAGGTTTTAATAAATCTGAATCGCCGCTTTCAACCGTCCATTTTTTTCCATTCAAAGTCCCTGTCACATCCTGAAAGTTGATGTTGAAGTATTCAACTCCATTGGTCGCGATTCCCTTGTCAGCTGTCTTTACGAGCAACGGCCCTTCAAAACGACCGCCTGTCTCGATTATATCTTTAATATATGTCATATTTGTTCTCCTCCCACATATTTATAATATCATCAAAAGAATATTTCTTTTGAAGCATTTTTGCTATTAGTTTTGCTCTAATTTCCTTAATGTTATATCCGCTGTGATTTAGTTTTTGAAAAGAAGCATCCATGTCAATTTTCAAAAGCTTTAATTCCGCATCCTTATATTTTCTCTCAACCTCGGGATTAGCGGAAAGATAATTTTTGATTAGTTCTTCACACTTGTCAGACGAATAGCCCATTTTGTACAGTTTCAGAAAAACCGACTCCTTTGCAGAATTGAAGTTTTTGTACTGATATTTGCTAAAGAGCGCGCCAATCAATTCCTCAATTTCAATATTGTCAAAGTTGACATCTTCGGGTTCCCTTTCAATCGCCTCGGGTTTGTAACCATCATTGAGCAACTGGTTGTATATATACTTCTTGGAGTAACCTCTATCCTTAGCATCCTGAATGTATGTTTGAATATACTCCTCGTCGTTTATTATTCCTCTATCATATGCTTTTTTTACGATTTTTTCAGCAGTTTCGCTCGAGGCGTGCTTGACTTTCATCAGCTTTTCTTTGATCTTTTTAGCCGAATACAATTTTCCCGAATTAAGCAACTTGTTAAGATACGTCTCATATACGTAGTTATCTTGACTTTCCTTCAAGTATTCACGCTCTTGAGACGTGAGATGCTTCCCTATGTATAGCTTAACATCCGAGACGTAGGCATCTTCGGATATGCTAAAAACAGTTCCATCGTTCATCTCGATCTTGATGGAAGATTTGAGAAACTTTATGTTGGTGATCTCATCACCAGTATTTTCGTAAGGCTTTTCTATAGACATTAATCATCCTTTCGTAATATTTATCTAAACCGAATAGGTTCATATCATTTTGATAAGCAGCATTTATTATCTCTTCTTTTTTGTCATGGCTCATGTTTAAGATGCGCTTCAACTTCGAAGTGAAATCCACCTGTGTCTTGAAATAATATCCAGTCTTATCTTCGACTATCACGTCGGTTAAATTGCGGTCAAATTTAGCGAGAACAAGAGTCTTCGCCGCCATGGCCTCATCGTAAGTTAACCCTTGTGTTTCAGAAGTGCTGGCCGAACAGTAAAGATCGGAAATGTGATAGTAGTAAGGGACTGTCTCGTGGCTCACTGGCCCGACAAACTCAACATTGTCGCACATATTTAAGTTCTTGCACAGATCCTGCAAATCGCTCTTTGCAGGGCCATCGCCAACTATCAGCATTTTTAACTTTCCATCATATTCGGGATTTTCCGCTAAGAAAGTGTGAAAATACTTTATAACAATGTCATTGGATTTTTCCGCAGCGAGCCGTCCGAGAATCAGTATAACAAACTTTCCTTTCAATCCGAATTTTGTCTTGAGGGAATCAGCTTTTTCTTTATTTATTTTCCCCTCGTCGAAAGCTGAGAGATCTATGCCGTTGGGTACAATATTTATGTATTTTTTTACTCCGTATCTTCGCAAAGCGTCTTTAGTCTTCGTTGAAGTAGTAACAAATTCAGTGGTACTATCTCCAATCATCACTGACAAGGAAGCTACTATTCGCTTAGCAAAGAAGTCAAAAGGCCTTCTTCCTTTGGTTACATAATAGGTGTAGTCTTCGTACATTGTATGGTAAGTATACACGAGAGGTATCTTTAAATTTCTCGCGATGATTCTACCGAATATTCCAATTCCAACTTCCGTTTGAACGTGAATAATATCCGGATTGTAACGCTTAATTATTCTAAATGCTTTGGTGTTGTAAATGCTAGAAAACTTATAGTTATACAACCGCTTAATTGTCAGTCCGGGAATTCTCAATATTCCATCTATTTCGGTAATGCGATGCTGGTTAGATAAAGAAGTGGTCACAACTAAAACATCGTGCCTGTGTTGCTTCAAGGTATTGCAAAGTGTTTCAGTAGCAGTTGCAACTCCGTTGATTTGCGGGGGGTAGGTATCTGAAAATAAAGCTATTTTCATTTTTTAGATTCACTCCATTTCTTTTCTTTTTTTACCAATTTATTTTCCTTTTTTTTCTGCTTTTTCTGGCGTCTTTTTTCTGCCCGGATCTTTCTCCGCTTATCGCTTGCTTTAATCGCTTCCAAGTCTTCTTTAATCGCCTTTTCGACCTCGGTGTCGCGCACGGTAGTCAAACCCTCTTCAGCAGCAATACTTTTTATATCATTATACACATCTTTGAGATACTTTTTTGATATTTTAGTCACTTCATCATTCTCTTCATATATATCTTTCTCCTGGAGAATAAGAGATTTTTTAATGTTTTCAAATGAGGCTTTGATATCGGATGGCGAAGCAAAATTGTTATTCTTCCAATGCATTCCACTCGTCAGTTTCTTCCACGGCCAATTTATCTTCTTTTTCTTATTATCTTTTTCACTATCTAGAGATAAAGTTGATCTTTGATCCAAATCGCTCTTGGTAATTTCGGAATCTAAGATAGCATCCTTCCAACTCATAGATTTATTTTCAGCTAAGTACAGCACTTGAAGGTCAGCAAAAGTCTCCCGGTTATTGTAATTGGTAATCTTTGTTTTCGGCGAGCCTTTGTAAAGCACAAAGACGAAGAACCCAATTATCAAGGTTAAGTAGAAAGTAATTCCGCGGCATAGTAAGTTCGCGGCAGAGGTAATCGCGGTCGAGTTGTATATGGAGGAAAACAGTATTTGAAATCCGGCTTCTGCGCTTCCTGAACCTCCAGGAATAGGAATAAATGAAGTAATCATTTGCAGGTAAGAGTTAGACCATATGCATTTAAAAAAACTGCCACTCATGTCTGAGCCCAGGGCTAAACCTGCAAAAAATGGCATTAAATGCCAACACAAGAATTTAAAGAATTCTAATATAATCGTAAGGACTAAAACCCAAAAATTTTTCAGCAATCGCGTCAATTCAATGCGAAATGTAGCGACCTGGGCTGCGAGGTGAGTTCTAGTTTTATCAGGTTCGCGAATCAAGTGGAGCTTTGCCCCGATGTTTATACATGTATTCAATATAAAGTGATGCAAGTGCTTTGAATAGGACATAAAGAACAAAAATCCAAGCGAAATAAAACTGATGACAAAACCGATTGAAGAAAAAGCAATCGGAGAAATTGTGACTCCCCAAAGAGTTATATCATTCATATTGACGATTGTAGAGCTGTATCCGATAGACATAGCGAGAACTCCCATGATGACAATGGATGTTTGTGAGACAATGAACGACATGACTAAAATTGATGCCGCATTGGGTGCTTTAATCCCCTGCTTTGTAAAAGTGTAGGCTTGGACAAACTGACCTCCGGATGCAAAAGGAGTGATTGATGAGAAGAAGCTTCCAATCAAACCGTTTAACACACCTTGATAGTTTCGGTATTTGCGCTTGTAGCTTTTGGCAAATATTGAAAGTACCGTACCTTCGATAAAATATGAAATCAGCATTATTCCTACCATCAGCAAAATGTAATATATGTTGGCAGAAGATAGAGTGCTGAGTGTTTCTGATATATTGTCTTTTAACACGTAGTACACCGCGAGAGCGGTAACGCCGAGCATGATTAAAATAGATACCAAATACTGAATTTGTTGCTTCGATATTTTTGACTTTTTTTTCTTTGCGGTATCTTCCATATATTCTCCGTTAAACAAATCTAAGAATCCGCGTTTACACTGGAAATTCTTTATTGGTTTACAGTATTTATTATAGTAAATTTTTAATTCTTTTACTATTTATATTTAGCTATGTTACCTGCAAAATCTATTTTTTCGTGCCAAGTCAGGTCCAGTACCTTTGCAATACAAAAAGAGCCAATCCAAACAATGTTGTGTCTGTTTTGGCTCCGTTTTTTCTTTTTAAACTTGTTCGCGAATTACAATTTCTTTCAGGATGAATTCTCTTCCGCTCAACAATTCCCAGTCAGTCGCTTGACAAATGGGACATCTTCCTTTGTTTTTTACAACGTTAAAAACCTTGTTGCAGTGATGACAAAGGCCATTTCCAGGAATCATTTCTATCTTGAGTTTCGATCCTTTTAGCAAACTGTGATCGGTGACGTTAGGATAGTACTCTAACATATATCGAGGAACTATCGAGGATAGCTGACCAATCTGAACAACAATAGTGTCGATTGATTTTATGTTGCTGTTCTTCATCTCTTTTTCAACCATCTCAACCAGTCCCACCAAAATCGTTAATTCGTGCATAGAATCACTCGTCTCTATGAGGATTCAAAGCGGTTTTTATTTTCATCGATACCGCTCTTTTCAGGGCGTGAGGCTTAATGTGTTCATATCCAAAGCTCTTAGCGTTGAATACTTTGTGTAAAGATATGGCATCAAATTTACATCTAGTTGTACATTCTCCACATCCAATGCACTGGTTAGGGTCAACGACAGCCGCTCCGCATCCAAGGCAACGCTTGGTCTCCAATTTCAACTGTTCTAAAGTCAAAGTAGTGCGCGGATCGGAGAAAGTGTTCTTCTTTTTTGAATCGATTGCTGGTCTTTGTCTCTTTGCTTTGTCGTATCCGCCAAAATCAACGTTGTCCTTATCCAAAGCGACAAAATTTCTCCTATTTCTACCGATATCTAAAGTCTGGCCGGGTTGAACAAAGCGATGGAGAGAATCCGCCCCTTCTTTACCAGCAGCAATAGCGTTTATTGCAAACTTAGGGCCTGTATAGACGTCTCCGCCGACGAATATATCTTTTTCATCAGTCTCAAAGGTTAAAGAATCTGCCACAGCAGTATTGTTTCGGTTGAGTTTTACCTTGCTTCCCTTTAACAAACCGCCCCACTGAATAGATTGACCGATGGACAAAAGTACCTTGTCCGCTGGAACGATGATGGTTTTATTCTCATCGTATTCAGGATGGAATCTTCCTTCTGCATCTTTGACGCTTAAACATTTCTTAAATTCGACACCAGTGACTCTTCCATCTTTGAGAATTATACGCTTGGGTCCCCAACCGTTGTTTATTGAAATATTTTCTTCTAACGCTTCCTGCACTTCTTCCTCCTGTGCGGGCATTTCCTCGGATGACTCAAGGCAGAAAAGATTTACTGAGGATGCTCCTGTTCTCGTCGCTGTTCTTGCGACATCGATAGCAACATTACCGCCGCCGATAACAACGACATTCCCCTCAGTTTTGACATCTTTGCCAAGGTTGACATTCTTTAAAAAGTCGACTCCAGAAATAACATCTGGGCTCTCTTCGCCTTCTACTCCGAGTTTTCTTCCTCCCTGAGCCCCAATTGCTACGTAGAAACCCTCGTATCCTTGAGCGCGCAATTCATCCAAAGAAACATCCTTTCCGACTTCAATTCCCGTCTTAAATTCTACTCCCATCTGACGAATCACATCAATTTCCGCTTCGATAATGTCCTTCTCCAATCGGAAGGAAGGAATACCTAATGTCAACATTCCCCCAAGTTTTTCCTCTTTTTCAAAAACGGTGATGGTATATCCTTTTTGAGCCAGGAAGAAAGCGCAGGATAATCCAGCAGGACCGGATCCGATAATAGCTATCTTCTTGTCGGAATAGTCAAACAATTTTTCCGGAATAAATCTCGTCTCTTGCTTGAGTTCTTGGTCAGCAATAAACTTTTTTATTTCATCGATTGAAACAGCTTCATCCAGCCTTCCACGCGTGCATTCGCTCTCGCAGTTATGCGGACAAATACGACCGCAAACGGCAGGGAGAGGATTTTCTTTTTTAATCAATTCGAGAGCATCTAAGAATCGCCCTTGCGAAGCTAACTTTATGTAGCCTTGAACCGCAATGTGAGCCGGACATGTAACTTTGCACGGAGCGGTTCCAGTCTCATACGTATTTTCAAAATTATTCCTAAAGTCAAGATTGTAGCGTTCCGGTCCCCAAGTATGATTGTCAGGAAGTGGAGCTTTTGGATACTTGATAGGTTTATGAGTACATAAACTTTGTCCTAACTTAACCGCGTTAGCCGGACAAGTTTCGACGCATTGACCACAAGCGACGCAATTGTCGGGATTAACCTCAGCAATATAGTTAGATCTAGACATATTTGGCGTATTAAAATATTGAGAAGTTCTCAAAGCGAGACATACATTTCGCTCGCAGTTGCAAATAGCCCAAATCTTGTTCGTTCCATCCATATTTGAAACTTGATGCATATATCCGCGCTTTTCGCCTTCACGCAACACTTCTTCAGCTTTCTTTTTGTCTATTCGACGCGCCTTTCCAGTCGCGATGCAACTCTCAGCTGTTGCCCCTAATATCAGACACATTTCCTCGGGCATATTCCCGGTTCCTTCCCCCATTTGTTGGCGGACTAAACGGCATTCACAGGGCGCTAAAGCTATGTGATTTTGATACTTTGTCAACCAGTAAGAAATCTCTTCAAACGGCGCTCGACGCGTCTCATTTTTAATAGCAGATTCAACAGGAATAGTTCGCATTGCTCCATTGCCCATAGGCATTATTGAAGCGACTTTACTAACGGTAGTTCTAGTATATTCTTCAAATGCTCGAGCAATTTCCGGATGCTTCTTAGCATTTTCTCTATTTAAAATCATAAGTTCAAAAATGCCAGGAACATAAATGGGAAGTTCAAAGCAATCTTCTCCGTTGCTTTGCGGCTTCAATTCGAGAATGCCATAGTCGGTCAATCTCATCAAAATTTCGAAAGTCTCGGCGTAGCTTTTATTAACTCTTTTGGCAATGTCTTCGACTTTTTCTTCAGTTCTTCTCTTCATTGCCATAATTACATCAGCTTCTTCATCGGTGACTAAATCAGCGAATACATAGTATTCAGGATCTTTTTCAGTGAATTTTTCCTTTCGCTGAGAAATGTGCTGAGCCAATTCTTGTATTTTCTTTCTAAATGCCACAATTATTTCCTCCTGTTAACCAAAGCATTAATTTTTAGCCTTTTCGACTTCGGATTTCAACCATTTAGCCCACTCGTCAATACCTTCACCGGTCTTGGCGGATATTTGGAATATTTGAATATTGGGATTTAGGTTTTTTGCTCGTTTATAAACTGCTTCAACATCAAAATCAAAAATGGATAAAGTATCAATCTTGTTGATCAGCAAAACATCTGCAACTTTAAACATCAGTGGATACTTTAGAGGCTTGTCATCTCCCTCAGGTACAGACAAAATCATCGCGTTTTTTGTTGCACCTGTATCAAATTCAGCCGGGCAAACTAGGTTTCCAACATTTTCCAATATCGCTAGATCAATTCCCTCGATACCGAGATTTTCAATTCCATCCCTAGTCATTTTTGCATCTAGGTGACACATACCGCCTGTGTGCAACTGTATAACTTTTGCACCGGTTTCTGAAATGGTAGCTGCATCGACATCACTGTCGATGTCTGCCTCCATAATACCAATGCTCATCTCGTCCTTGAGTCTCTTAATCGTTTGAACAAGAGTAGTTGTTTTCCCCGATCCGGGAGAGCTCATCAAATTGAGTAAAAAAGTCTTCCTTTTCTTCATCTCGTCGCGCAATTTTTCCGCTTCTACTTCGTTGCTTTCGTAGATGCTTTGTTTGATTTCGATAATCTTGAATTTTTCCATATCAATTCTCCTTTTTACAAAAAATCCCTTTTATATAATAAGTCACGCTTCTCAATGCGCTTTTTTCCACATCAATCGCGTGAATATCTCCAATACCAGCCTCTTCTATCTTTCTCATATTTTCCCGACTGATTCCCAAGTTATAAGAACCTACAACCGCCATGTGCCAGGCCTCGTAAAACTCGAACATTTCTTCTTCGCTCGCTCCCGGAATCTTACTGGCGGCAATTTTAGCAATTTCTCTCATTTGGCATGAAAACTTTTGTGCGAGTTTTGCATACAATTCCGTATTGATATTCTTATCGAGAATAACTCTTTTCATCGAAGTTAGGCGAACGAGGCGCGGATGATTAGCGAAAATATCGTGCGTACGTTTTCGAGTGAAATCGATAAATTGTTGCTTAGTAAATGTATCAAATCTACTTAATGCAAACTTTTCTTCATCCACCCAGTTGTCGTATTCTGAATATAAAATAAAAGAAAACAACGTTTCTTTCGTATCAAAATACTTGAAAATTGTTCCCTTGGCGATCTTGCATTTTTTTGCGAGTTTCGACATTGTTATTTCACGAAAAAGCATATGGTCAAACATTTCGACCGCATTATTTAAAATTAGACTGCGCTTTCGTTGCTTTTCTTCACTTGTCAAGTACCTTGGCATGCTTAACCTCTCAAAAAATTTTATTTAGTACAAATTCGAATAAGACAATTATAAATGACCGGCGGTCATTTGTCAATTTTGCATGAGGAGTTAGCTGACCATCTACCCTTTCCTTCCTTTTAAAACTTTTTAAAAATTAGGAAAAATGTGGATTTTCTTAAGACTGTGCCAAGATGTAAAAATTTATTGAATAGAAGATAATTCGAATTCAGTTTTTTCCATTATCTTAGTATAATAAAAATATGCAAAAAGATAAGAGAAATCCAAACGCGAGAATATCTACCCAAATAGCCATTGCCGCTATCGCTCTTTCGCTTGGAATGATTATTCTCGGATTGACTTATATCATTAGTTTCATGGATATTTTCATCATTATATTTGTCCCCTTCATCGCTTCCATTGTTGCTCTAAAAGGAGACTACCGAGCACAATTGCTCTTTCTCTTTGGGAGTTTTGCCATTTCCTTTATATCCTGGCAGGAAGGATTCTTTCAATTTTTACCAAATGCGATTGTTGGTTTGGTTTTCGGCAACATAGTGAAGAAACTATCCGCTTCCTTTCTCACCTATCTAGTCACCTCTATATTTTCGTTGCTGATAGAAACCGCACTGATATTTCCAATAAACTTCATATTTGAAGTGGATATGATAGCTATATACGCTTCTCTATTTGGAATGAGCAAAGAAGTATTTCTCCCTATCTTTCCACTTTTTTACTTAATGCTCACCAGCATTCAAACTCTCATAATGTTTATAACTGTGTCGAATGAATTGGCTAAATTGGGGTATTTAAAAAAGGATAGATCCACTTTTGAAAAGCCTTATATCTATCTTTTGCTAGACGTTCTTCTCGGCGGTTTGATACTCATCGGGCACTTTTATCTCGAGTGGCTTGAATACTTGTCGATGGGATATCTCTTACTCACGTTGGGATACCAATTGTTTAAAGTTATTTATCCATTTGATAAACTCAATGCAATTGTCATTTCTATCGGTGGAGCAGTTGCGGTAGTTCTAGCATTTTTAACCTCGAGTTTCATTGCGGAAACCGATGAAGCATATTTATCAATTGTTCCTGGCGTATGTCTTTTGCTAATACTTACAATTATCCTGATGTTCTTTCACAAGCCAAAGAATATAATCATTGATAAGAGCAAAGATCTTTTGCGCGATCTTCATTAACCCCTTTACTACCGTCAAAAGATGTATTACATAAATAAATTTATTGATAAGAGCACATGTGAATTAAAGAAAAAACGCAATATAACATTGCGTTTTTTAACTATTTAATTTTTCTATTGTCGAGAGAAGACGCTGAAAACCAGCCTTTCGTCCTGTTGGCAATCTTCACAAGTGTCAGCATGACAGGAACTTCAACCAGGACACCTACGATTGTCGCTAATGCAACAGGAGAAGATGCTCCAAAGAGAGATATAGCGACAGCAACCGATAGCTCAAAGAAATTTGAAGCCCCAATCATTCCTGCCGGAGCCGCAATATCATGTGGCAATTTCAACCCCCACGAAACTAGATAGGACAAGAAAAAGATGAAAAATGTTTGAATTGTAAGCGGAATAGCAATAAGCAAAATGTGAAGAGGGTTTTCTAGAATAACATTTCCTTGAAAGGAAAAGATAATTATTAAAGTCAGCAAAAGACCTATCACCGTTGTATTTTTGAATTTTGGTATAAATTTTTCCTGAAAGTATTCACTTCCTTTTTTCTTTACCACCAATACTCTGGTCACTATTCCTGCGACAAGAGGAATAACTACGAAGAGAACAACTGAGAGAATGAGCGTATCC
>JBAYAI010000048.1:0-10649 GCA_041669865.1 Bacilli bacterium
AAAATATATAAAAGCAAACAACAACAACACATCTCCCAATAGACTAATAGACATTACTTCTTTAGTTAAAAGCGCTACTCCTATTTCATCTAACACGAATCATCTTTCAATCAAAGGGGTTGAGCGCACCTGCGATAGAGTCGCAATTATCAAAAATGGCATTATCGTCAGTGAATTGAACATAACTGATATTAAGCACAACGAAAACAAGAGATATAAAATTGAATTCATCAAAGCCGCTGACTACGATAAGTTCAACAAGGAAGATTTGAACATAAGCTGTAAAGAAAAGAGCAAGAAACACGTTGTTGTAAACGTTAAGGACGAAGACGTCAACGAGTTCTTCCACGTGCTGAACAAATACGAGATCAAGTATTTCTCGGAGATTAAGAACAGCTTAGAAGACTACTTTATGAGTTTCTACGGGGAGGACAAGTAAAATGATTAATAAGACATTGTTTAAACAATATTGGAAATCCAATTGGAAGTTATTAGTGATAATAACAAGCGTATTAGTGCTTTTCCTCATAATGATGATATTTGCATACAACCAAATGCTAATAAGAGCAGAGGAAGCGGGCGGAATCGGGTCAACTTTGGATTTAACCAGTTTCCTATCCGTATCATACTTAGGAGGAATGTGTTTGCTTCTACCGATGGTCTTTACCATTGTTGTAGCTAACAAATCCGTCGCTAGCAAGATAGATAAAGGCTCTCTAGGTATTGTTCTTTCAACCAAGACAACCAGAAATCAAGTTACCTTTACCAATGCGTTGGGTCTCATTCTTTCTTTGATTGGAATGTTTGCTGTCGTGTTTGTAGGTGGAATTATCACTAGTTCCATAATGGCGCCGGATTCACTGGTAGTTCTCGACTACTTTGAATTGCTTGTTGGAATGTTGATGTTGCAATTAGCGCTGAGTGGCATCAGCTACTTTGCTTCTTGTACCTTTAACACTTCTGGTAGATCTCTCGCTATAGGAGCTGGTATTCCGATTATATTCTATGTAATCAGCATTCTTTCCAGCATCGATTCGAGCATTGAATTCTTCAAGTACTTCACATTGATGACTCTTTATAATCCTACCGATATCCTATCTTCGACATTCATTTGGCAGTACTTAGTACTCGGTGTTATCGCAGTGGTCGGATACGGCGCAGGTATCGCTATCTTTAAGAAAAAGGATTTACCTTTATAAAGACAAACGATACTAATTTCAAATTCTATAAAAGCAAAAAGGCCTGTTTTTTAGGCCTTTTTACTTTGCTTCATCAGAATAAAACCAAATTAAAAGCGCGATAGCCGATCAGGTATCGCGCTTGGAATAGAAAGTTAGTCTATAAATTTTGAAATATCTACATCTTCTGTATTCAACTCATCGATATTGGCTTTTAAGCGCAGGATGTATGGAGATGAAACCGATAATTCATCGACTCCAACTTTCATGAAGAATCCAGTGAGCTCAGGATCTCTGGCTAACTCACCGCAAATAGCGACAGGTATACCAGCCTTGTGAGCGTTGTTAGTTACGCTTTTTATCGAGCGCAAAATCGCTCGGTGATGAGGGTTGAAGAATTTATTCAACTTTTGATTCTGTCTGTCGATCGCCAATGTGTATTGGGACAGGTCGTTTGTTCCGATAGAGAAGAAATCAACTTTCTTTGCGAATACGTCAGACATTATTACGGCGGCGGGCGTTTCAATCATGATGCCTATTCTCGTATCTGGGTTGAATTTAAGTTTTCTCGATTTCAAATTCGCCTTGGCAAGTTCGCACATGTTCAAGACAAAGTCAATTTCACTCTCCGATATAATCATCGGTATCATTATCGATAAATTACCGTAGGCAGAAGCTCTGTACAGGGCTTGAAGTTGAGTTAAAAACACATCGTTGCGGTCCTGACAGATACGTATGGAACGATAGCCTAAAGCGGGGTTATTCTCTTTTGGTAAATCGAAGTAATCGACTTTTTTATCAGCGCCTATATCCAAGGTGCGGATTACTGTTTCGCGATCCTTCATAATTTCAACTACACTTTTGTAGCGCTCAAACTGATCGTCTTCAGTGGGGTAGTCACTAGCGGAAAGATAGATGAATTCCGAGCGAAATAGCCCGATTCCTTCAGCGTCGTTTTTGAGGGCTACGTCAACTTCGGCGGCCGAAGATATGTTGGCGTTTATCTTTATCGTTTTCCCGTCTTTAGTTACGGCCTTTTTACCGATGTACTTCTTCAGTTCATCTCTAGCTTTTAACTCGCTTTTTTGTAGATTGACATACTCGGCGAGCGCGTCGGAAGGGTAGTTAACAATCAACTTTCCTTTTCCTCCGTCGAGTATGGCTAGTCTTCCGTCGTTCTTTTGATCAAAATCGCCTTCAACAGAAGCGATAGAAGGTATTTCCATCGTCCTAGCGAGTATAGCGATGTGAGCGTTGGTAGATGTTTTAAGAAGGACTAAACCTTGAAGGTATTTCTTATTCATCTTCAGTAGGGCGGATGTCGGGATGTCATCGGCGACGATGATAACCGGTTCAGTGAGATTTATCTTGCTGTCTGATTTGCGCAGAATGTTTACGATTTGCATATAGATTTCTCTGACGTCATCAGCTCGTTCCTTCATGTAGGAATCGGTCATATTCGCAAACATATTAGCCAGTTTTTTGCCGGCGCTATATGTCGAGTATTCAGCGGTGTATCCCTTTTGTATACTTTCGTTAACTAAGTCGATGAAATCCAAATCCTGAAGCATTTCAACGTGTGCGTTGATGATATCCGCATTTTTACTTGAAAGTTTTTCTTTAGCTTCTTTGTAAAGTTCTTCGGTATCTTTAATCGCTCTTTCTTGAGCGATTTTAAAACGCTTTGTTTCGATATCTTTTCCCGCACCAAAACTCTCTTCAATTTCGCTGTCAAAATTCAAATATTTTATTTTTCCAATCGAAATACCATCGAAGATTCTAATGCCTTGATACGTGTCCATTTTAGAAGTTTTCCTCTACTATACCTTTAATTTTGCAAAAGGCATCCTTTTCATCATCTCCGACAAAAGTCAAAGCGATGACGTCGCCCTTTTTAGCACCCAAGCCCATGATACCAAATATTCTTTTGGCGTCGACTTTAGTGTCTCCTTTGGCGATAGATATTTCGCAATCAAACTTTTTGCACGCTTGAACCAAAGCTGTCGCAGGACGCGCGTGTATTCCTTCTGGATCTTTAATGGTGTAATTAAAACTTTCCATAATTATGTGACCTTTCTATTTTTTGAAAAAAGCAAAATGGTTAGAATTTCTAGCCATTTTGCATACTAGACTTTTTTTGTTTACAAACTATTTTACTTTCTTTTCACCTGTGTGTACATTGTATAAACCTTTCCAGTTTCCTTTTAATTCAGGATTAGGATTGTTCTTCATTGTAACACCGAGCATCAAAGCGCCTACTAGTGAACCTATTAAGAGAGCAACTAGATACCAAAGCCAACCGGTAACGACGGGGAATACGAAGATACCACCGTGAGGAGCCATCAATTGACATTTGAATAAAGCGGAGAGAATACCAGCAACACATGAACCGATCATCGAAGATAAAATGACGGGAAGGGGATAACTTGCTGCGTAAGGAATCGCACCTTCTGTTATGAATGAAAGACCCATAACGTAGTTGACTTTACCATCAGATCTTTCTTTCTTAGACCATTTTTGAGGGAACAAATTTGTAGACAAAGCGATTGCGAGAGGAGGTACCATACCACCGATCATAACACAGGCCATCAATTCCCAGCAGTAAGCTTGGAATGCGGGATCTGTAGAAGCGGCAGCTTGAGTTAACATAGCGTTACCAAACATATAAGCGGCTTTGTTGATAGGGCCACCCATATCGGTTGCCATCATAGTAGCTAAGATTGCACCGAGTAAAACGACTAAGTTCTTATCGCCGAGCCAATTCAACATATTGTTAAATCCGATGTTGATGTACTGGAAGGGGGTATTCATGAAGAACATGAAGAGACCGATTCCTAAAACTCCAAGAACGGGATAGATTAACATGGGTTTTAAGCCGTCCATTGACTTGGGAATAAAACCGAATAATTTCTTCAAACCAACGACTAAATAACCACCAGCGAAACCTGCGAATAAAGCTCCGATGAAACCAGCTGTAGCAACTGAAGTTCCACCATTTATCGCGTAGCCGATTGAGAAGTCAGAGACGTTAGCTAAAGCGCCACCGACGAATCCAATCAACAAACCGGGAGTTCCGGCAATTGAGTAAGCGATGAAACCAGCGAGGATGGGAATCATGAAGCCGAAGGCGTAACCGCCTAAGGTTTTAAACCACGCAGCGATAGCGTTAACTGAACCGAACGAACTACCTGCAGCAGAGTTACCAGCTGCGCCATCGATCAAGAAAGCTATTGCTATTAATATACCACCACCAATGACGAAAGGTAACATATGTGAAACACCAGCCATTAGGTGTTTGTAGATAGTGTGCCAGACGGAGTCTTTTTCACCGGTATTCGATGAGACTTCTTCACCGCTAGCAGCGTGATAGACAGCACCTTTACCTGCGAGGGCTTGATCTATGAGTTCATCTGAACTTGATATAGCTTTTGAAACTGAACCTTGAACCAGTTTTTGACCGTCGAATCTTCCCATTGCGACACCTATATCAGCAGCGATGATGATGCCTTTTGCGTTATTGATGTCGTCGTATGTTAACAGATTTCTAACACCGTCAGCACCGTTTGTTTCTACTTTGACTTTAAGGCCGCGCTTTTCACAAGCCTTTTCGATAGCTTCTTGAGCCATGTAGGTGTGAGCGATACCTGTAGGACATGCAGTGACGGCGAGAATATCGTAACTACTATCGTCGGAAACGACTTTTTTAACTTCTTTGTCTTTATCCGCTCTTGCTTCTTCAGCCGCGGAAAGAATATCGATGAATTCCTGTTTAGATTTAGCTAAAATAAGTTTTATTACGATCTTTTCATCCATCAGCAATTTTGACAGAGTTGAAAGAACTTCTAAATGAATGTTATCCTTTGAATTTGGCGCAGCGATTAAAAATAGCAACTTGACTGGTTCGCCATCGAGCGAATCAAAATCCGCACCATCTTTAACAACCATGGCGACTAAACCAGGTTTGCTAACAAAGTCTCCTTTTGCGTGTGGAATTGCAATTCCATCACCTATTCCAGTAGTCGATTCTTCTTCTCTTTTAAATACAGCGGCAGAGTAAGCGGCGGGATCTGTGATATTTCCACCTTTTACCATTAGAGCACACGCTGAATTTATCAGATCTTTTTTGGAACTAGCGCTGACATGCAAGTCAATGCTGGATTTAGACAACAAGCTTTTTATCTTCATAATCCAAACTCCTTTCTTTAATTTGTTTGTAGATTTGTAAGATTTTTTCTCCATTGGAGATATAATTCGAAAAAGCAGTAGCTGCGCCGGCTGACATGCCCAGTTTAAGCGCTTCTTCGTACTTACCAAATTTCATGTAGCCCGCGATAAATCCTCCTACCAAGGAATCTCCTGCACCAACAGAAGAAAGCATTTTGCCCTTTACCGCTTTGTATTTGTAGATGACGTCGTTTTCATCTATCATAATTGCACCGTCGCCTCCTCGGCTGACGATGACATTTCTCGCTCCCAGAGATTTTAGGTATTTCATTCCTTCGATGATCTCTTGAACCGAATTCAATTTCTTATTTAAGACTTCTTCCAGCTCCTCTTGATTAGGTTTGATGAGAAACGGGTGATAGGGAAGAGTTAACAGCAGTAACTCTCCGGTCGCATCGACGATTGTACGAACTTTTTTGTCCTTTATTACTTCCATTATTTGTTTGTAGATATCGTTGGGAAGCGTGGAGGGGCTGTTGCCGCAGATGGCGAGAGTGTCTCCGTTTTTCAACATGCCGAGTTTTTTTAACAACTGAGAAATTTCTGCGCTGCTTATTTGAGGGCCGTTAGCGTTTATCGCTGTTTCGGATTCGCTGTTGACTTTAACGTTGACTCGAGAGTTGCCACGAGTTCTAACAAAATCGGATTTTATATGTTTTTCATTCAGCAATCGTTCAATTTCATCGCCGGTAAATCCAGAAAGAAAACCGAGGGAGATAGATTCTATTTCCAATTGGTTGAGAACTGTTGAAACGTTTATTCCTTTACCGCCAGCTTTGAAAATCTCTTTTTTTGATCGATTTATTATTCCTTTTGTAAAATTATCGACGTCAAGGTAGTAATCCAAGGAAGGGGAGAGGGTTAATGTATAGATCATATGTTTACACCTCCATTATTTTGGCATCTTTATATTTGCCTTCTGTATCTTTGTAATTCGTAATTATTGTCTTGTCTTTTATCGTAGAAAAACTCACGACTGAGTTTTTATTGAATTTATTCGCATCGACTAAGAAAACGGATTTTAATGATTTCTCGATTCCTATTCTTTTGATGTAGGCCTCCCCCATATCTGGAGTTGAGAATCCATTTTCCGGAGTGACTCCGTTTGAACCGAAGAATCCGTAATTAAACGTGAATCTCGAAATAGCTTCGATTGCCATGGGTCCGATTGAAGCGTCGGTCGTCAGTTTTAATTGACCGCCAATCAGGAAGGTGTTTATATGCCTTTCCGTCAATATCTTTGCGATGGTAAATGAATTTGTCACTACAGTGATAGATAAGTTGGAAATCATCCTAGCTAAGAACAGAGTAGTTGAACCGGCATCCAGATAGATCGTCATATTGTCTTTTATGAGAGTTAAAGCTTTCTCGGCGAGTTTTTTCTTTATTGGTGCATCGATTCTTTCGCGAGTTATCAAATTTTGATCGCTAGAGAAAAAATCACTGACAATTGTCGAAGAAGCTCCACCTCTTTCACGAGTTAATTTACCTGACGCTGACAATTCTTCAACCGCGCGCCTTACTGTGGATTCGGAGCAATTCAAAGCGTCGCTCATCTCTTTATATGTCGCAAATCCATGCGAATCTATAAGATTAATAATGTTAGCGAATAATTGCTTTCTAATCATAATGATACCCCTTTCACTAAAAACAATATACAACACTGATATTTCAAAGTCTAGCAAAAGATTGCAAAAGATGTCAAAAAAGAATAAAAATATCTCAAAATGCTCTTAAAACTTATAAAAAAAGATACAAAATGACAAATATTGAAAAGTTTTTGTCAATTTTTACATCTTCGGAGATATTTGTAATTTTCAGATGCTTAAACCCAATTCAACGTTCGTTCGATTGCATTTCGCCCTTTGTTCTCTTCAAGCTTTGTTCGGATAAAATTTCGCTATCTAATTACCATTAAATACTTGAGTAAAGTATTTTTAGCCGATTTTTGTAAAGATAATCTATGATATGCTATAAAAAAGAATAATTAAGGAATGGAGCTAGTGCATCATGGATATTATTACATTTTTAAAATCACCGGAATTTATTGTTTTCGCGGTTGCGATAATACTGCTTTTCATCCTTCTTATAATGTCTTATAAAAATAAGAAAGCCATCCGCTGGTTGGGCTACTTAGGTGTATTTTACGGACTGATATACATGTCCTGGCGTTTCGGATTCAGCATGCCTTCTAAATTTTCTTTAGGAATGGTCTTTGGTATTATTCTTGTGATTACAGAATTCATAGGAATGCTGCAATCCCTAGTCTTTAAGACGATGATGGGGACCGACAAGATTCCCACTCCTACAAAAGATAGGGACTTTAAGAAGCTACCTACGTTAGATATCATCATCAGCACTTACAACGAACCCCTGTTCATCGTCTCAAGAACGGTACTTGCCGCTCTTAAGATCGAATATTCCAAGTGCAGGTTAAACGTCTACGTCGGGGATGACGGAAGCAGAGACGAGATTAAGGAGTTTTGTGAAAAGTGCGGAGCTCACTACGTTTCAAGGGAAGACCACTCGCACGCTAAGGCGGGAAATATCAACAACGTCCTCAGTCAGTCCAACGGAGAACTAGTTCTAGTTCTCGATGCGGATATGATTCCAAAAAAATCCATCGCGATGGACATGATATATTACTTTGAAGATAGCAAGACCGGATTCGTTCAGTCTCCTCAAGTTTTTTACAACAACGACGTTTATCAAAACAATCTTAACGTCGGTAATTTTATTCCGAACGAGCAGGATTTTTTCATGAGAAACACTCAGGAGAAAAGAGCTGCCTACAACGCCGTGCTTCACGTTGGATCCAACGCGGTATTCAGAAGAGAAGCGATAGAGGCGATAGGAGGAATTCCTACCGCGAGCATCACGGAAGATATGGCGACCGGTATGCTCATTCAGGCTAAAGGATACAAGTCCTACTTCGTGAACAAGCCTTTGGCTTTGGGCTTGAGCGTTGAAAATATCGCCGATCAGATCAAACAGAGAGACAGATGGCTAAGGGGTAACATACAAGTATCAAAAAGATATCACCCTTTGAAGGTTAAAGGCCTTAACTTATTTCAAAGGATAGTTTACGTGGACGGCCTTTTCTACTGGACATTCGGGCTTCAAAAGATGGTCTACACTATTGCGCCGTTTTTGTATCTGCTCTTTGGAGTAACCCTGTTTGACTCGCTGGGACTAGATATTATACTGGTCTTTTTGCCCTACTTTCTATCGAATATTTTGTATTTTAGAAGAGTGTCTAACAGCACGAGAAATATAACGTGGTCTCACATTTACGACATGGCTTTAGCGCCGCACATGGCTTGGGCATTTTTGACTGAGGTTATAGCTAACAAAGCTTTAAAATTCAACGTGACTCCCAAAGCAACGGTCACTGATAAGAGTCACTTCAATTTCAGACTGGCTTTTCCTCACATTGTGCTATTTGCAATAACTGTTGTTTCTATGACTTTTGGAATCGTCAACATTGTGAATAATTGGGGAAATCTCTCCGCTTTGTCCGCAACTATAATCAATCTGATATGGTGCGGTTACAACGGCTTTGGAACGCTCATCGCGATATTTATCTTCATCGATCGAAAGAGTACCAGAGGCTCGATAAGATTTTCAGCTAACATGAAGATTGAGTCGGTAGATATGAACGAAGATCACGAGGGAAACGTGTGTGAAAACTGCGGAGAACTCTCAGATTTATCCGATATAGGTGCGAAGCTCACTCTCTCGAAACTCATCAATCACTACCCGCTCAATATCGGGAATGAAGTTAAACTAAAAATCGCTGATGTCGGAACAGTTGGGGCGAAAATTGTGAGAAAGATCGACAGGGACAAAGACATCGAGTACGGAGTTGTTTTCACCGAAATAGATTACGATACGATGAACAACATCAACCAGTTTAGATTTTCTAATCAGCGCGGATACATGCAGAGCGCTAGAATCGACAAGAAGCACGATTCGCTGTTGGACATCTTGGTTGGAGTATTTAGAAAAAAATAGCAAAAACTTAAAATATCTTTACAAAAAGCACAAAAGTCTTATGGATTCCTTCATAATGAGAGGGAATTGAACACGTGTAGAGTTCTTTTAAGTTTGTATTACAAATAGAATGTAGGTAGAAAGAGAGACGAAATATGGAAATTTCACAGATTATTACTAAGCGCAGAAAAGAACTGCACATGACTCAGAGAGAACTGGCAGAAAAGTTAAACGTAACGGACAAAACTGTCTCCAGATGGGAAGTTGGCAAATCCTATCCTGACGCGACCATACTACCCGCATTGGCAAAAGCTTTGAACGTGAGCATTGATGAGCTTTTCGGAGATACATCTAAGGTGGTCTTATCAACAAATGAAGAAGATAAAGTAGATCACAAACAGATGACTAAGTTTAAAATATACAACATCGTTAGTTTAGCGCTGCTTGTAACTGGAATTGTTATCTTTTCAGTGAATTTAATTGTTAACATAGCTTCAGCAACAAATACAACTTTTACAGCTCTGTTAGTATTAAGTATTCTATTGATGATAGGATCAGTTGTATTAATGGTGGTTGGTACTATGTTGTATAAGGCGTTTTACAAAGAAAAATTTTACACTAAAGTATATAAGAAAGAACTGGCAAAATTGGTTATTGGTTACGTGAGTACTTTCGTTGTGTTACTCAGTTTGATTTCTATGATTTTTATGATTGGAATTAGAATTTTTATTTCAAATTTCATTCTAATAATTTTGGAAATTGTTATGGCTATTATATTTGAAAAAAACGGATACAATTTGAGCGTTAAAAATAGAAAGATATATTACATTGTTTCAGGAGTTATATGCATGTTTTCAATATTGGCGGGTCTACTTGGTCAATTTTATATGTTTGGATTCTTTTTTTCTATTATTTTGATGGCGATGATAGTTGGTGAATGCGTTTTGACCTTTAGGTTTTACGGCTTTAAAACTGTAATTAAAGAATAAAAATAAAAGGTTTAAAAATAAACGAAATGAAAAAGTAGTGAATTTCCAAAATAGGATTCACTACTTTTTATATGACGATTCATTTAGCTGATGAATATTAAACTTCTATTTATATTTTACTAATAATACCTTTTATTAATTTAGAAAACTTTGGAGCCATTTCTGTTCCAACCTTTAATACCTCATCTTCATTTAGTTTGTTTGAGGTCACACCCGCGGCCATATTAGTAAGACAAGAGATAGCCAATGTGTGCATTCCGCAGTG
>JBAYAI010000049.1:0-10201 GCA_041669865.1 Bacilli bacterium
AAAGAACTCCTTTCTGGCGGGAACAAAGATAGAATTATGATATCACAAGGATGAAAAGATACGAAAAAGAAATTTTTGCGTTTACTATGTCACTTAACAGGCACTAAATAATTTCTTTTTCATATTTTTCTCCTGAACATATTATATCAAATTTTATTGAAAAAATATGGACTATTTGAGCGATTTTTCTAAAACAATGCAAAAATATCTATTTTATTATTTAAAAAGAGATAAATTTATTATTTTTCAAATGAAATACAATTAATCATTTGTTTTAAAATTGACAAAATCTTTGAAAAATTTTCCTAAGTTTGGTTTTACTTCGAAGAAGAAAAAAAGTTTCATTTAACTTGCCGATTAGTAAATAGCAATATATATTAATAGTACGAAGAAAAATATTTTATTTTTTTCGCGAAATGCAGATTGCTATAAATAGGAGGCAATATTATGAAAGAAATTGATATGACAAAATACGTTTGCACAGTTTGTGGGTACGTTTACGATCCTGCTGTAGGTGATGAAGATGGCGGTATTGAACCCAATACTCCATTTGAAGATATTCCCGATAGTTGGACATGCCCTGTTTGCGGCGTTACCAAAGCTGATTTTGTGCCGGAAGAATAGATTCTTCTAGCAAAGATTTACTCATTAAGTAAATTTAAGCGGATAGCTTACTTAGTTAGCTACCGCTTTTTTATTTGTCTTATACCAGTTATCATTAAATAAGTACCACTTAGTTAAAATACCTTAAGCGATAGCTTTTTATGAGTAGAATGAAGTTAGGAAGGAGAGAGATGTGAAAGTAAATATTAAAATTGATGAAAAGATCGCCGAGACAAATGTGACCATCAGTGCTCCAAAGATGACAAAAGAAGTTGAGAACAGCGTCAGCATCATCAACAATGCTTCCGCTTCCAATTTGGTGTGCTATAAGTCCAATCTCGTCTACTTCATTGTGTGTCTCCTCAACTATTTGCAAAGCAAAGCAAATATTAAAAAGATCAACGATAAGTTAAGAGATAAATAGATCGAAAAAAGGTGGTTGCTTATGAAGTGAACCACCTTTTTTATTTACTCAATCGAGGGTTATGTCGCCAATTGTTATTTGGCAAAAATCTATCAGCTTTTTTGGAGATATGACAATTTGTAATCCTCGTCTCCCTCCAGAAATGAATATTTTTTCGTGCTTAAGAATGGAAGTATCGGCAAAAGTCGGAAATTTTTTCTTCATTCCAATTGGAGAACACCCTCCACGAATATATCCAGTTATCTTTTCTAAGTCGTTAACGTGAACTAATTCGACAGATTTGTTGCTGGAAAGCTTTGCCACTTTCTTTAAGTCTATTTCTCTATCTGCTTCCAAGCAGGCGACGAGATAACCGGTTCGGTTACCTTTGACCAGTATGGTCTTATAGAGCTGTTTGACTGGTAGGTTATTCTTTTTAGCGAGTTCGATGCCGGAAAGATGCTTGGGATCGAATTCATATTCTCTCGTTTCATATTCGACCTTTGCTCTATCCAGCATACGCATTGCATTTGTCTTATTTGATTTACTCACGGAAATTCGCTCCTACTCCGCAAAGAATGCACTCGCTATATCAATCGCATCCAATACGTCCTTTTGTCCTAAAACTTCCATTGTGGAGTGCATGGCTAGTTGTGGAAGTCCAATGTCGACTGAGGATAGCGAAACATGAGACAAAGCGATATTTCCAAGGGTGGATCCGCCTCTGATATCTGAGCGATTTGCTAATTCCTGATAGTTCTTATTTAAAGACTTGCACAGCGATTTGAATTTCGCAGATGAAAGAGCATCAGTCGTATAACTTTGATTGGCGTTGACCTTGATGACTATTCCTTCATTCATATAGGTAGAATTTAGATTGTCGAATAGTTCCGGGTGATTAGGATTGACAGCGTGAGCGTTGTCAGCCGAAATTAAGAAGGAATTTTTCAAAGCGTTCATCTTGTCAACTTGAGTGTAAGAGAACGATTCATAAATCAAGTCTAATATGTCTTTGAGGAAAGTTGAATCTGCTCCTTGTTTAGTTCGGCTTCCCACCTCTTCATTGTCGAAGCAACAAAGAATATTAATTTTGTCTTTCGGAGTAGTATTTAGGAATGATTCTAATCCGACAAAAGCGCAGGCAAGATCATCGATGCGGTTTGAATAGATATATTCATCTCCAATAACCTGTGCCTTGAGCGCAGGCACGAGAAATAAATCGTGAGAGATAATAGAATCTTCAGGAACTCCTATATATTTCTCAAGGGTGAAATCTTTCGGAGCAAGAGCTGGTAGATCATATTGGGGATTGTATTTATAACCGCTATTGATGTTTTTCTCAATGTGGGGAGGTAAATTAGGAATAGTGAATAGAGACTTTTCTAAGTTGACAATCCGCTCCTCCAATTTACCATCGTTATTTATGAAAACTCTTCCGGCAAGAGTTAAGGGAATATCCAACCAGGAAGATATGATTGGCTGACCATACACTTCAGTTCTTATGCAGGTGTAGTGTTTGTTTTTTATTAAAAAATTTGGCTTCAACTTAAGAGCAGGTGAATCGGTGTGGGCCGCAAATATGTTGAATCCCATTCCTGGTTTAACTTCCTTGGGAGTTTTGACAAAAATACAGGCTGAGCTGGATATTTTAATCGCGTATGTCTTGCCTGAAGATATTCTTCCAAACTTTTCATCAAATATTACCGCATCGCTGGGTAGATCCATTTCGCTGATAAAATTAAATGCTGTTTTTGATTTGTTTAACAATTCTACTAATTTTTCAATTTTACTTTTCATAATATAATTTCTCCACTTTCATTCATAGAATTATTCTACTCGTTTAAACAGTCAAAAGAAACACAGACAGAGGCAAGAATTATCTGAAATGATAAATTTATATAAGTATAAAAATATTTAATGCTTTAATTTTTTATCTAAATGTGTTTAAATATCGTTACCTATTTTATGGCTAAGTGTTAAAAGAGACGAGATCTCAGTCTCAGTCTTTCATACCCCAAAAATAGGGAAAGAGGTAAGAAAATGGTACTATTAGAAGAAATTAACAATGCGAATTGCAAGGAAGTTAAAAAGATACAATTACTTGAAAACCAGGAAAAATATTTACCAAAAGAATTTATTTGTCTTTCTGATGCAAATGAGAATCACGACCAGTATGAATCCTATCTTGTGTATAAGGATGCTCAACCGATTGGATTTGTTTTGCTTCAAGTCGATAAGAAAAACGAGCACTTCAATATTCTCTTTGTCGCAATTGACAAATATTATGAAGGAGAAAGTTACTTGCGAGAGGCTCTAACTGTCTCTGTCAATTACTTGATATCTCAGGGAGCATCTGAAGTTGGTGCCTATTATCCTCAAGGAAATGAAGAACTTGAAAAGATTTATCGTTCGATAGGGTTTAAAAATACCTCTCTCGTTAAAGAGGGGAAAGTATATTTAACCTACTCTAACTAAATTAAGAAGCATTTTTGATGTTTTACAAAAAAAGATTCAGAGCACTTGATGCAGTCCTTTTAAATTGAGCGAGGACCACATCAATCTGAATCTTTTTATATTATATTTTTTGATTTTAATTTGTCTTTATATGCCAATGATACCATATAGAAGAATTCCAAGAAATTGAAGGATAGTTCCGGTGATGACAAATATGTGGAAGATGGAATGAAACCATTTGATATTGTGTCCGATTCCATAGAGAATTGCGCCGATAGTATATGCAATACCACCGCCGACAATAAACCAAGTTCCCGTTATTCCGATGGATTCTACCATGAAATTATACATGATGATAATGCCCCAGCCGATGACGATATATAAGATATTTGAGATAACTTTAACCGGCATTTTTCTCATCATTGTCGCATTCAATACTACGCCTAGAACGCTGAGGAACGCAGTGATGCTAAAAAGAATTATATTGTATGGCTGAGTATCTTTTAACACCATGAAACAAATAGGCACGTATGTTCCAAGAATCATGATGTATATCGTGCAGTGATCGATAATTTGAAAAACTTGTTTGGCCTTGCCTATTGGAAGAGCGTGATAGATAGAGGACATGGTGTAGAGAATGACCATAACCACTCCTAAGATACTCATCAAAAAAGCATCAAATGGAGTCTTGTACATTGCAGCAAAAACAACTCCGACAATGAGACCGATGACACCTAATCCTCCACCGACAATGTGAGTGACAGAGTTAAATACTTCTTCACCCATCGTGTACTGGGGAAGTAAACGTCTCTTTCTTTGGATGGCAATTAGCTGGTTAGCAGTAACGTATGTGGGGTGTTCTTTGAAATTTTGCGCTTCAATCTCCGAATCGGGAAAGTGTTTTTTTCTAAGCCTTTCTAATTCCTGCTCCGGTGGTTGTTCACCAATTTTGCATAAATTTTTAGCATCCTTAGCTTTGTGCTTAAAATCTTTTTCCAGCATGTCAATTTGCTTTTCGTAGTTGCTGTATTCTTTCTTGCGTTTCTTATTTAAAGCGTGAATTTGCTTACGGCGAGATCTGTCGTTTTCGAGTTGCTTGTACTCGACGTTCTTTATCGCTTCGTCATAGATGACATTCAACCGATCTTTATAAAATTTGTAATCTTTTTTATTTTTCATTTCTTTTTTACCTCACCTTCAATTATACTTCATTAATTTCAATATAAACGGGAAAGAAAAGAGAATCAACAATCTACAGTTGGAAGATAGAAAATCTAGTCTAAAGTTTAGAAAGATAGCTGAGTAGAATTTTAATCTTACGCTCTACACAAGTCTTGCTGTTGATCTGGATTTATTTTTCCAAGTAGAATATATGGAAAGAAACAAATGACATATTATCATTTTTAGATAAACAGTAGAATTCTACTAAGACAAATATCGCATCTTAACATAAAAAAAGATTCAGGCGTAAACCCGAATCTTTATGTATTTCTAATTTTCATCCTTGTGCCAAGAATTGATGATTTCATCAATCTTTGCACCCTTATCAAACAGTTTGTCTTTAACGAATACCAATTCAGGAACTTTGTAAGTATCCATTGTTTTGGCAAGTTTACTTCTTATTTGTCCCTTGTGTCCATTTAGATATCTCAGCAAGTGATCAATCTCTTCACGTTTGAGGTGAGTAACATAAATCTTTGCGATAGAGTTATCTCGATTGACACTAACCTCGTTGACTGAAGCAAGATTAGTGACATCGTTTTTCATGGTGAAGATAATTTCAGAAATATTTTTTGCGATTAAATTTTGTATTCTCTGTTTTTTATCAGCCATTATTTTTTCTCCTCTTGTCCCCAAGATTCTAGGATATCACCTAGTTGAATTTTGTTGAAACCGTCGAGAACGATACCGCATTCAAATCCTTCTTTGATAGTGCGAACTTCATCTTTTTCGTGTTTGATGGATGCGATCTTTCCTTCATAGACAACTTTGTTGCCTCTGGTTACCTTAACGTTAGAGCCGCATTTGACAACCCCGTCAGTTATCTTCGAACCAGCGATGACACCAACTTTACTCGATTTAAATAGAGCGATGACTTCAGCGTGTCCATAGACGATGTCTTCATACACGGGTTTAAGTTTACCCTTCATAGCTTGTTCCATCTCTTCGAGCAACTTATAGATGATATTGTAACTTCTTATTTCCACGTTGAGTTCATTTGCTTTATCTTTGACGATAGCATTGGCTTTGACGTTGAAGGCTAAGATGATCGCGTTAGAAGCAGAAGCGAGAATGACATCTCCTTCGGTGACATCACCTGAATACGCGTGAATAACTTGAGTTTTAACATTTTCAACATCGATCTTTGCAATCGAATCCTTCAAAGCCTGGACCGAACCTTCGGTATCAGCTTTAATGATCAAGTTTATAACTTCCATTTCACCGGAAGATATCTTCGAATAGATATTTTCGATGGTCAATCCCTTATTTTCGTTAATGCAAGTCTTTTCCATGGCTTTGCGCTCACGAGCTTTGGCCATTAACTTAGCTTCTTTCTCAGTCTCAAATGCTTTAAATTGGTCACCGGCGGAAGGGACCGAGGAGAGACCGATGATTGAAACAGGTGTGGAAGGTCCAGCGCTCTTTAACTGTTGATTATACTCGTTAGTTATTCTTCTTACTTTGCAGTAGGAAGTGCCAACGACCAAGTAATCACCGAGTTTCAAAGTACCAGTTTGGACTAAAAGTGAGGCTTTAGGGCCGACTTTTTTATCGATGGTGGCTTCGATGACAGAACCTTGAGCAAGGCGGTTTGGATTGCCTTTAAGTTCTTTTAATTCGGCGACAACTAAAATGTTTTCAAGCAATTCATCAATGCCTTTTTTAAACTTGGCAGAGATAGGAACCATAATTGTATCGCCACCCCATTCTTCGGGAGTGAGATCGTAACGGATCAATTCATTTTTGATTTTTTCCGGATTTGCGCCAGGCTTATCAATTTTATTGATAGCGACGATAATAGGAACTCCAGCCGCTTTGGCGTGATCGATAGCTTCAACAGTTTGAGGCATGACTCCGTCATCAGCAGCGACGATCAATACGACAATATCGGTCATCTGTGCTCCTCTTTGTCGCATGGCGGAAAAGGCTTCGTGTCCTGGAGTATCCAAGAAGGTGATTTTCTTTCCCTTGATAACCTTTTGATATGCACCGATTTCCTGGGTGATAGCGCCGGCTTCACTCGAGACAATATTGGAATCTCTAATCGAGTCGATCAGAGTAGTTTTACCGTGATCAACGTGTCCCATGATAGTGACAATCGGGGCTCGTTCGACCAAATCCTTAGGGTCATCTTCGATAATTTGTTTCTCGAAGTCAGTTTTAGAAACAATCTCTTCACGTTTGAAATCATAGTTGTGATTAATACATACTTCGGCGATTGTTTCATCGTCCAAGACAGTATTGATGTTGACAATTTTACCTGCGAGGAAAAGTTCCTTTAAAATATCGTTGGCCTGAAGGTTTAAATCCTTAGCAAGGTCCCCAATTTTAACATTTCCATGGAAGACATACGTTCCACCTTCAATGCGGTTTGTTTCTTTTTCTTTTTGAACTGAAGGAGCTGAGAAACGATTGACAGATTTACCTCTAGACGACTTCTTTTTGTAGTATTTTTTTTCGTTTTTTTTCTTTCCCATAATTATTTCTCCTTTTTTAATTCAATAATTTTGCGTGCAATGCCGGCAGAATTGATTCCAATAGCATTCACAGGTCTAGAAGAAATTAGTTTACCTAATTCTTCTTTTGTCAGATATCGCATTGTTTTTTGCTCAGGGCAAATCGCGTTGTCGATATTCTTTTTAGCGCGCTCAGAAATATCTGTCGCGATAATAATAAGAGGGAGCTTACGACGTTTGAGACGATTAAATAAGTCTTCGCCATAAGTGACGAATCCGCCACTTTTAGCAATTCCAATCATTCCATTTAATCTATCTAAATCAGTCATTTAAGTATCTCTCTATCTTTTTGTATACCTCCGGAGGTATCGAGGTTTTCAAGGTTTTCTCAAGCGCTCTCGTCTTCTTTGCAAGCTCGAATGTCTTGCGGTCCGGAGTGAGGTAGGCCCCTCTCCCATTCATCTTTCCAGTTGGATCGACTAATATTTCACCAGTAGGAGATTTAACAATGCGCAAAAGAGATAATTTATCAACTTTAATTTTGTTAACGCAGTCAAAGCGGAGAATGGGTTTATTCATATGGCCTCCTATTTATCTTCGTAATAATCGTCGGAATCGTATTCCTCAAATTCATCGTAGTCATCGTAATTGGATGAAGTGTCATTTTCTTCTTCTTCCATGTTGCGAAGTTCTTCTTCGGTGTAGATAGGCATTGCGTTATCTACGTCAATCTCGACAACTTTCTTCTTATCTTCTTTTTTGTTCTTCTTGTAGTTGCGGCGATTGGTCGCGGTACCTGACTTTTTCTTGTCACGTTCAATTTCCGCTTCTAAGGCAGAGATGGAAATCTTTGCTTTGGAAGTAATTTCGACGTGTTCTTCTTCCTCTTCTTTTTCTTCCTTCTTTTCTTCAACTGGCTTTTCCTCAGTTTTTTCTTCCTGAGGTTCAGGTTGGAATTCATCTTCAGGAGTTTCAATTTCAGGTTCGATTTCAGGAGTGAATTCTTCCTCTTCTTTCTCGCTTTCTTTGGAATTAGCTATGTCAGCGTTGACAACAGCATTTTCAAGCGCGATGGAATTGCTTTCTATATCCAAGTCTTCCTCATCGGCGAAAGCTTCGTCGCTGTCTAAGCGAGATAGAGCTTCCTTGCGTTTGATATCGTCAATTCTCGTGTAGGAGATGTGATTCTTCATCGCTTCATCCTGCTCTTTAATATCGATTGAATATCCTGTTAGGCGAGATGCGAGTCTAACGTTTACTCCACGTCTACCAATAGCAATCTTAGATTCTTCATTCTTGACGATTGCGATGGCTTTCGGTGATTTATGTTCAGGCACTTCTTCATCGAGGAAGACGACACCGTCGACAGTTGCGGGTTTCAAAGCTTCCGCTATATATAAATAAGGATTAGATTGATATCTGATGACGTCGATCTTTTCGTTTGAAAGCTGAGAGACAATATCTTTTATTCTCGAGCCATCTGAACCGATACAAGCACCGGTAGGATCGACTTCAGGGCTGTTGGAATCAACAGCAACTTTTGATCTATTTCCGGGTTCGCGGGCGATACCTTTGATCTCGACTGTGTGGTCAGCAATATCGGGGATTTCGCTCTCGAAAAGCTTGGCTAAGAATTTATCATCGGTACGACTGATGAGCAGCTGGGCATTCTTGTTGTTTGAAGTTTCGTTTACGCCGATGCTTTGTAGCAAAACTTTGACTTGATCGCCAGGCAAGAATTGTTCGCCGGGAATTGAATTTTTCGGAGTTAAAGTTGCTTGAACTTTATCGATCATCAAAGTGACAAAGCCCGATTCGGTCTTGTCGACAGTTCCGATGATGATTTCACCAACGCGATTAGAATAGTGGTCGATCAAGGCTTTCTTAGTAGCTTCCTTGAGTTTTTGCATGAAATTTTGAATGGTTCTAGCGAAGAATTGGTAATCGAGGCTCGCGAGGTCAATCTTGTGCTTGACAACGTCGCCGACTTTATAACTGGGGTCAATCTTTTGAGCATCTTCCAATTCGATTTGATAGAAATCATCGATTACTTCATCGACAACATCCTTGCATTCGTAAAAACTAATTTCACCTGATTTTTCATCGATGACAGTTTCGGTGTGCAACGCGGCTGCGTTATCCTGAATAGGTTCCAATGTATCTCTAGCAGCTTTATCTATAGAAAGACGCAATAATTCACGCGTTTCTTCCGCGGGAATTTGATTCTTTTCTTGGATGTCTTCTAGTGCTTTTTCGAAGCTTTTAACATCAAACTTCCCATCGAAAGTTCTTTCTTCTTCTTTTTTTCTTCTGCCCATTTTAATATTTTTCCTCCATTTGTTATATTAAAACTTTATTCTTAGCTGAACTGATTTTAAGTCAGCTATTAAAATCTTTGTCTTCTTGGGTTTCCCCTTAATAAAATGTTTGATTGTAACATCGGTGTCATTGACATCGATAATGGTTCCGAGAATGCTCTCTTGCCCGAATTTGACTTCGACAAATTCATCAACTAAATTTGGCAATTCATTCATTTCGATAAATCTCTCGGCGCCAGGTGAAGATACATCGAGCGAGTATTTGAAATCCAGCTCGGTAAATTCATCAAGTTTAGGATTGATAATCTTAGTGAATGCAGTGATGCTTTGCAAATCTACTCCACCTTTTTTCGTCAATTCGATATGGAGAATTTTTCCCATTTCTTCGTTAGCAAAGTATACTTTGTAAACTTCCAAATCCAGTTCCTTAGCAATATTTTCGCTAAGATTGCGTACTTTTTCAATTATTTCCAAAAATGAACCTCCTAAACAAAAAAGAAAAGTGAGCAACAGCTCACTCTTAATTATCGCTTGATATTAAGATGATGTAGTTTCTACTACGTACAGCATTAATATATCGCAACAGTATGATATTGTCAATATCAATATATTTTTATATTATTTTTGTTAAGTGACATAGTAAACGCGAAAATTTCTTTTTTGTGTCTTTTCATCCTTGTGATATCATAATTCCATCTTTGTTCCCGCCAGAAAGGAGTTCTTTATGGGAACTAAAATTAACAAAT
>JBAYAI010000050.1:0-9975 GCA_041669865.1 Bacilli bacterium
TATTAAATAATAAAGGATATGAGGTTTTCTCATATCCAGAAAGTATGTTTTATTGAATTAAAATTACAGTTAATTATTTTGTAATATCGCATTATTTTTTTGAGAAAATCTAAATGGTTTTATCACCCACATTACAACTACATAAATAATGTATAAAATAGCGCAAATATAGAAAACACTATTGGCAATATCGGAGACAACTCCCAAGGAAAGACAATAGAAAAATGCTAGACAAGTCGTCAAAATTTTTAAAGAAAGATATATGCCATGGTTTTTATTGAAAAAGTAAAGGATGGAAAGAATGATAATAATAAATAGAGAAAGAAATGTCATCAAAAACGGAATGTTTCCTAACAAATAATTTGAAGTAAAGACAAAATTGTAAAAATTAATGGTGCGATAAATTGTACCAAAACCAGTTAAATAGACTTGAGTATTAACGGCAGAAATTTCTAATACTATAAAAGAAAATATAGATAAGGAAAAATTTGCAATTGATAGAGGCATACCTGTTTTATTTATCCTAAATCTCTTGTGTTTCAAATTCTTTTTAGACTTTTCTTCCCCCTCAAGTGAATTTTCATTATCATTGGGATCGTTGCGCAATAAATAGTCTATCGAACAATTAAATATCCTAGATAAAGAAATAATTTTTTCCGTTTCAGGATAAGCTAAGTCTGATTCCCATTTTAGACTGATTGGCGAGAAACCTTAACTAAATCTGCTAATTGCTCTTGAGTAATGTTTGCTTTCTTTCGTAAACTAGTAATCTTTTGTCCTGTGGTCATTTAATTGACCTCCTTTCATAATAATTTTAGTCTACATTGATTAAGACAACTACCAACTCCAAGTTTCAAATTGTAAACTTTCGGTTGCGTTTAGCCAAAAGTGGTTTATTTGATCACATAAAAAAATAAATAGATTAAAAATATTAAATTCGTTTGCATTTTAACACATTAATTTCTTTTCAAGAAGTTTATAATACGAAAAAAATATTTATTATTTATAAGTAACGGACTTTTTTAATAAATTAAATATATTTTGTAATTTTCTGCAATTTTATACATTAATTTGATGTTTAAAAAATTAATTGAAGGTAGAAGAAAGCCTTTTTATTATTTTACCTTAGTAATCTCTTTTTGTCATTTTTAAAAAATAATACTTATTATGCATAGTTGATATGTATTACATGTACAAATCTAGTTGCATCATTTGAGTTTGATGATAAAAAAATTGTTTTAGTACGCGTAATGCTTGCCAAGAAATTCTTTCCAACTTATAAAAACAATAAAAATTAATGATGTTATAGATTCCACAAATCGCCATAAAGAGAAATAAAAAAACACCAGTAAACACTGGTGATATTAACAAAATGGTCGGAGTGATGAGATTCAAACTCATGATCTCTCGGTCCCTAACCGAGCGCACTAATCAAGCTGTGCTACACCCCGAAGTGTGGTCTCAAGATGGTCGGAGCAGAGAGATTTGAACTCTCGACCTCTTGGTCCCGAACCAAGCGCACTACCAAGCTGTGCTATGCCCCGAGCAAGATATATTCTATTAGAATATAGAATAAATTGCAAATAAAAATTAAGAAAAACTCAAAATAATTCAAGCGGGGGCATTTTAATTGAAAAAAGTCAGTTAATAAGCCACAATTCTAAATAATTACTTGCTTGGTACTAGTAGTAATTTTTGTCCATTGAAGTGAGTTTCAACAACATTTGTTTGAGAAACTGTTTACATAGACGAACGAAATTCTTCATCTTTTGCGGGATTAAAAGATTCCGAATGGTCGGGGCAGAGAGATTCGAACCCTCGACCTCTTGGTCCCAAACCAAGCGCGCTACCAAACTGCGCCATGCCCCGATCAAGTTATATTCTAATAGAATGTTAATCGAAATGCGATAGAAATCTTAAAAAATTTTACTTTTTGTTAAAAAAAGAATGTTAAGTAGTTCCAAATAATGCAAGAACTCAACATTCTTTATAGGTATTGTCTATTTTGTTCCGAAGATTCTATCTCCAGCATCTCCTAATCCGGGAATAATATATCCCTTTTCATTTAATCTATCATCCAGAGAAGCTAAGAATATCTCGACATCAGGATTGGCTTTTTGAACAGCATCAACTCCCTCCTGAACACCGACGAGGCAAATTAGACGAATGTTTTTAAACCCTCTTTTTTTGATTGCATCTATCGCAAGATTGGCTGAACCTCCGGTTGCAAGCATTGGGTCGATGACGACAACCAAGGGATTAGGCACTTCGGGTAGTTTGAAGTAGTATTCGTGTGGCTCGAGCGTCTTCTCATCTCTAAACATGCCAATGTGTCCTGTTCGTGCAGTTGGAATCATTTTTCTAATTCCATCGACCATTCCTATTCCCGCTCGCAAGATTGGTGCGAGAATTACTTTGTTTTTCAATTTTGTCCGATGCATAGCTGCTCCAGTTGGCGTTTTGATGATCTCATCCGATGGATAAGTCGGTAAATCTTTGAACACTTCAAAGCACATCAAAGAAGCAATTTCCTCAAGCGCTTCGCGAAATTCTTTAGATTTTGTTCTTTCATCTCGCAAGATAGCCATTTTTACGTCTATCAACGGATGTTTAACAATGGTTAACATAATAGTAAAGTCCCCCTTTCATGTATTATACCCAAATAAATATTGTTAATAAATATTAACCGTTTAATTCTATTCTTTAAATATTACCTAAATGGTATACTTAATAGGGAATTGGAAGGTAAATATGTCAATAGATTTTAAAAAAGAATTAAATAAAGAACAGTACTTAGCAGCTACGAGTACGGCTAAACATTTGAAAATAATCGCTGGAGCAGGGACGGGAAAGACGAGAACTCTTACCTACCGACTAGCTAATATGATAATGAGAGGAGATTTCTTTCCTGGTCAGATCGTTGCAATAACCTTTACGAATAAAGTTGCGAGAGAGATGAGAGAAAGAGTTGATCACATATTGTTGGAAAACAATCTAGATATGGTTGGACGGCCAATAATCATGACCTTCCACGGTTTTTGTTATCGTTTTTTGCGGAGAGAACTGTGTAGACATTATACTAACTTCAAAGAGCCTTTCAGCATTGCTGACGAAAAAGAACAGAGCGATATTTTTAAGAGAATAGCAAAAAACGAGGGGTGGTCATATAAAGATAAAGTATTTCAGGATATAAAAAAAGCAATTCTTGCTATGAAGACCAAAGGAATAACCCCTGATCAAGCAAGCGAGAGAAATATAGCCGAAGAAAAAATAAAGAGTTTTTATGAATCGTACCAGGAAGAATTAGCGAGAGCAAATGCTCTTGATTTTGATGATTTGCTGATGTTTACATATGAAATCTTGAGAAGAGACAAAGAGTGCCAAGCTGAATATCAGCGAAAATTTAAAGCGTTTTTGATTGATGAATTTCAGGATACAAATTTACTTCAGTACAAGATTGTAAAAAAATTCATGAACGATGAGACCGAGCTTTGTGTTGTCGGTGATCCCGACCAAACAATATACACTTGGCGTGGTGCGGACAACGATATCATCAAGAAAAAGTTAAATAAAGATTTTCCTGATTTAGAAACTGTTGTTTTAAATCTAAACTACCGGTCAACTCAAAAAATTCTCGATAAAGCCAATCAGCTGATTAAGAATAATAACGACAGAGTTGATAAGTCTCTCGTTGCTTTTTCCGACGAAAAAGGAGCGGATGTCGAATTCTTGAGGGCTCTAGATCAGGACAATGAAGCAAAAAATATCGCATTAAAGATAAAAAATTTCCACAATGCTAAGGGAGTTAGATATTCTGATATAGCTGTTATCTATCGTTCAAACTACCTTTCTCGTGTCTTTGAAAAAAATTTCAATCTTTTCAAGATACCTTATCAATTGTACGGTGGTATCAAATTCTACGAGCGCGCGGAAGTTAAAGCGGGACTCGCATATCTCCGCCTGCTCAACAATCCGGATGATTCTCTTTCCTTCGAGAAGGTTATTCATGCTCCATCGATAAAAATTGGAGATATCACTTTGGAAAAACTAAGAAAACAGGCTGATGAAAAGGGAAAATCTATCTTTAGATTTATAAAGGAGAACTCCGATGAGTTAACTGTTTCTTCTTATCAAAGAATGGGACTTGCAAGAATTGTCTCAGCAATGAATCAAGCTGAAGAAAATTTGAAAAAAAGTGAGAAAAATATAGATAAAATTATTTTGGCAATTAAGGATTATTTTAACGATACTGGTTTTTATAGTTTTGTGAAAAAGTGGGATGAGAACGAAAAGGAAGATCAGGATAAAGCATACTCACGCGAGGATAACATAAAAGAATTAATAGGTGCAGTTCACGATTATTTAATCAACGCATCACAGAATCCTATTGATGACGAACAACCTACACTGAATGATTTCTTGATTAATGTAGCACTTGAATCGGATCAAGATACAATGAACGAAGAGGACAAAGTTGCAGTTATGACTGGTCATGTATCAAAGGGACTTGAATTCCCGTATGTCTTTGTCACTGGTTTGGTAGATGGTATCCTTCCGAGTTCTCATGCGCAAGAATCAGGAAAAAAGGGAATGGAAGAGGAGCGCCGACTCTTCTATGTCGCTATGACTCGCGCCAAGAAGTATCTTTGTATTTCCACCTTTGGTGGGTCTCGCTTTGGCGGTACGAGCAATCTCCCTTCGCATTTCTTGAAGGAGATAGGATTTGAAAGTTCTCTCCGTGACATTTACTCGCGAAGAACCGATGTATTCAACGATGAATTTTCCAATTATGGAAGAGGATTTGCTACTGGTACGTTTGATTACCGCGCGCGCAAGAAGCGAGCAAAGAGAGTCGACTATGTTCCCACTCAGTTAACAAAACTGAAGAAAACAGTTGTTAGTCAAAAATCTCCAAGTGTTGTAAAATATAAAGTGGGTGATAAGATTGCTCACGCCTCTTATGGAATAGGTGTTATTACCAAAGTAGTAGGAGCTCGCCTCTACGTTGACTTCGACAAAGAAGTTGGGCAAAAGATACTCATCGCTGGGTTTAAGGCATTTAAGAAAATTTAAATAAGGAGTTTCTATGGCAGATTCACAAAAAGAAAGAGTAATTGAATTAACTAATCTTCTTAACAAATACATGTACGAGTATTACAACCTCAATGAGTCTTCCGTTTCTGATCAAGAATACGACAGACTGATGGAGGAATTGATTCAGCTCGAAAAAGAACGTCCAGATTTAAAATCTCGTTTGTCTCCAACTACTCGTGTTGGTGGAATGGTTTCGTCTGGATTTGAAAAAGTTACTCACCAAAGAATGATGCTTTCGTTGGGAGATGTTTTTAATGAAGATGAATTGAGCCAGTTTGACCAACGTATAAAAAAGACCCTGAATACAAAACAAGTTGAGTACATGGGTGAAGTAAAAATCGATGGCCTCGCCATGACTCTCGTGTATGAAAATGGAGAATTAAAATACGCTGCTACCCGCGGAGATGGAAATGTTGGAGAAATAGTTACGGAGAACATTTTGACTATCCCTTCCGTTCCTACACACATCAAAGATAAGCGAACAATTGAGGTTCGAGGTGAGGTTTATATTTCTAAGGAAGTTTTGAAAAAGTTAAACGAAGTTCGTGCGAAAGAAGGAAAGCCTCTCTTTGCAAACGCGAGAAATACTGCTGCAGGTTCGGTTCGACAACTCGATTCAAAGATTGCCGCTTCTCGACATCTTTCTGCCTTTTGGTACTATTTTGTCAATGCTGATGAACTTGGATTTACAAAGCATTCCGATGCCTTGAATTATTTGACTGAATTGGGATTTCAAACAAATCCTGAGCGAAAATTGTTAAAGGGATATAGAGATATAATTGCTTATGTTGAAGAGTATACAAAGAAGAGAGATAGTTTGGATTACGATATCGACGGATTAGTATTTAAAGTAAATTCTCTTCCAAACCAAGAAACTCTTGGATATACAATGAAAACGCCAAAGTGGGCTATAGCTTATAAATTTCCTCCGGAAGAGGTTGTGACCGAACTTGAAGATATTGTCATTACTGTTGGAAGAACTGGCAGAGTGACCCCGAACGCCTATCTCAAACCGGTTCGAGTTGCAGGATCAATCATTGCGAGGGCAACTTTAAACAACGCTGATTTTATCAAGAAACTGGATATAAGAATAGGTGATTATGTCGTTCTACACAAAGCAGGGGATGTTATTCCTGAAGTAAGTGGAGTTGTTCTCAAGCGAAGGAAACCCGGTTCTAAACCTTATGTTTTCCCAAAAAATTGCCCCTATTGTGGTACTGAACTCGTGAAATCCGAGACCAACATACAGCACATGTGTCCCAATCCACATTGCCCTTCGCGAAATATCAATAAGTTGATATACTTTGTCTCAGATCACGGAATGGATATCGATTTATTTGGAGATGCCCTTGTTGAAGATTTGTTCAATGAAAAGTTAATTAAGGATTTCCACGATATCTATCATTTAAAAGATCACAAACAAGAAATAATGATTATGGATGGACTGGGAGAAAAATCAGTCAACTCATTGCTTTCTAACATCGAAAAATCTAAGAAAAATACAGTGGAGAAACTAATTTCTGCTCTTGGAATTCCTAATGTTGGAATCAAGACTTCCAAGATATTAGCTCAGCACTTCGAGGATTTGGACAATTTGATGAAAGCAAACGTCGAGGAATTAGTGGCTATCGACGATATTGGGTCCAAGACGGCAAATGTGATATTCGAATATTTCCGTGACCCTAAGAACTTGGAAGTTATTGAAGAGCTGCGAAAAGAAGGACTGAATTTTAAATGTCTAACGCTTAACAAGAGTATCAAGGAGAATTTCTTCACAGGAAAGAAATTTGTTTTAACCGGGACTCTGTCTAGTTCAGGAAGAAAACAAATGAAGGAAAAACTTGAGAGTCTTGGTGGTAAATCATCCAGCTCTGTCTCGAAAGCAACCGACTTTGTCATCGTCGGTGCAAATCCTGGTTCAAAATTTACCAAAGCCCAGGCTCTAGGTGTTAGAATTATTGAGGAAGATGAATTGTTGGAATTAATTAGCGAAGTAGAAGGAGAGAAAAAATGATAAAGATTACTAAAAAAGTTATCGATACAAGTGCCAAAAATCTTTTGTTTAAGTTGACCGAAAAAGAACTTGATGATACGATACGCGAGTTTGATGCTATCTTGAGTCAAATGTCTTTTATCGGACACATCAAAGATATAGATAAAGCGGAGCCCATGACTTTCCCCATAGGCGAGATACAGACAAAAATGAGAGAAGATATAGCAGTTGAGCCGTTAGATGTAGAAGAAGAATTAAAGATGGTTCCTTCGCGTTTAGGAAACCAAGTTAAACTTCCAAAGGTGGTAGGATAATGAATTATTTAGATTTAACAATAAGCGAAATCCACCAAGCTCTTGTGGATAAAAAAGTAACATCCCTCGAATTGGTTAAGGAAAGTATCGCACGAATAAAAAAAGATGAAAACAATTCGTACGAAGCGACGAATTTTGAGAAAGCAATTGAGATTGCAAGCAAGATCGATAAAGTATTACCAGAAGAGATACTTAAAGGTATTCCCTATGTGGCTAAGGATAACTATTCAACTAAGGGAATAGAAACGACAGCTTCTTCAAATATCTTAGCCGGATATGTTCCCACCTTTGATGCAGAAGTTATTGAAAGATTGAATAAAGCTGGGGCTATCCTGGTTGCTAAGACAACTTTGGACGAATTAGCAATGGGTGGTACAGGGTTATCCGGTCACAAAGGTGCGACCAGCAATCCATACGACAAGGAGAGAATCATCGGTGGATCTTCCTGTGGTTCCTGCGCATCAGTAGCGAAGTGCGATGTACCTTTTTCTCTAGGATCAGATACCGGCGATTCCGTTCGCAAACCTGCTGGATTTGGAGGATTAGTCGGAATGAAGCCGACTTGGGGAAGAATATCCCGCTTTGGATTATTTCCTTTCGCCCCATCGATGGATACCGTGGGTTATTTCACGCGTTCTGTTGAAGATTCAGCAATCATTACCAATTTGCTTTCAGGTCACGATGACAAAGATATGTCATCCAGTTATCGCGAAAGTGAAAACTATTTGGAATATTTGAAAAAGCCAAATGAAAAAAAGAAAATAGCCTATTTTAAATCAATCATCGATTGCATTGAAGACAAAGCAATAGTGGATAATTTTTACGATGTAATCAAGAAGTTAGAAGGCGAAGGATACAGTGTTACTAACTATGATTTCCCGCAGGAATTGTTAAATGCTCTATATCCTGTTTACATGGTTCTTTCCTGTTCCGAAGCGACATCGAACGATGCTAACTTGGATGGAGTTAAGTTTGGAATCAAGCCCACTGGAAAGGCAAAAACCTGGGAAGAATACATGATGGATGCTCGTACTAACGGGTTTTCTCCATTGATTAAAAGAAGATTTGTTATCGGTTCGTTCTCTCTGCTTGCTGAGAATCAGGAAGAACTCTTCAAGCGAGCGCAAAAAGCGAGAAGAATCATCGTTGATGAGATGAACAAATTCTTCGAAAAGAACGATTACTTGTTGTTACCAGTCGCCAAATCTGTCGCTCCTTTGATAAAAGAATCTTCTGACAAGTGGAATCCTCATCCTAATTTTGTCGACAACCATCTAGGATTAGCCAACTTAGGAGGCTTTCCCTCTTTGACAGTCCCATCTGGATATGAAGGAGACCTTCCCTTTGGTATAAATATGACGGCTCGTCAATTTGAAGAAGGAAATTTGTTCGCCCTTGGTAAAGATGTTGAAAATATCACGGGTTTAAAGAACACATCAACCAAGAAAAGGGGGATTAAATAATGAATTTTGAACCTGTAATCGGTATTGAAATACACATTGAATTAAAGACAAAATCTAAAATGTTTTCGGCTGCACCTGTTTCCTTTGGGGCAAAACCAAACACTCAAACTGTTCCGTATGATTTGGGATGTCCAGGAACGATGCCAGTCGTGAATAAGCAAGCGGTTGTATATGGAATTCGAGTTGCGAAAGCCTTGAATATGAAAATTGATCAACTTGTTAGGTTTGATCGTAAAAACTACTTTTATACAGATCTACCCAAGGGTTATCAAATTACCCAGCAAGATTATCCACTTGGTTCGGAAGGATACTTAGACTTGAGAACGAGTCAGGGTATCAAAAGAATTGGAGTGGAAAGAGTGCATATGGAAGAGGATACCGCCAAGCAACTGCACTTAGGAGATATGTCCCTCATTGACTATAACCGAGCTGGAACTCCTCTTCTTGAAGTTGTTTCAAAGCCCGATATGAGAAGTGCGGAAGAAGCGATGAAATACGTTGAAGCTATTCATCAAATTGTAACTTTTTTAGATGTTTCCGACGGCAAGATGGAAGAAGGAAGCATGCGCTGCGATGTCAACATTTCCCTTCGCCCTTACGGAGATGAGAGATTTGGAACGAAATGCGAAATTAAGAATCTTAATTCTATTGCTAATGTTCGAGCTGCCCTTGAATACGAAATCAAACGTCAAAGTGAGGCTCTTTTAAAAGGTGAAAAGATTGCTCAGGAAACTCGGCGTTACGATGAGTCATTGAAAAAAACATCATTGATGAGAATAAAGACAAATGCTGTCGATTACAAATACTTCCGCGAACCGAATATTCTTCCTATCCAACTTTCTGACAAATTTGTCAAAGACGCGATAGACACGATGGGTAAACTCCCTGAGGAATATCGTAAAGATTTTCTTTCGAAAGGTTTGAACGAGAAAGAAGTTGAAGTCTTATTGGGCGATAAGGATTTTACCTTTTACTTTGAAGATGTCGTCAATTTAGGATGCGAAAACATCAAAACCTTGTGGAATTACCTCATGGGAGATATTTCCGCTTACTTGAACAAGGATATGCTCAAACTATCTGACTTAAAGATGACAAAAGAGCAATTGAGAGA
>JBAYAI010000051.1:0-9676 GCA_041669865.1 Bacilli bacterium
GGTGAGTACTCTAAGAGAAAAGGACCGGAGACATCAATCCCGGAAATGCCTTGAATAAGTGAAATTACTCCCCAAACTAATCCCATCATCGCGCCAAAAAAGGGACCGTATACACATGCGGCAATCGCAACGGGAACTCCTAGAAGGGAAACGGTGAAAACGCCCAATTGAAATGTTCCGATCGGAGTGAAACCCAGCACAAGCATGATGGCGATAAGTATAGCACCCAAGCTCATTCGATAGATGGTTTTATTTCTTTTCATAAACTGTTATCCCCCTGTTTTTTTCATATATGTCGTAAAGACCGTCGAAAATCAGCTGAGGTTCATATGTGAAATCGCTCGGTAAGATATCTTTGAGAAAGATGGCACTGCCACCAGTGATGATCTTTTTAAAGCTCATTTTCATCTCTGCGGAAATGGATTTCGAGAGTTGAACGATCATGGCTGCGTGTCCATAAAGTATTCCTGAACTCATGGAATCCTTGGTGTTTTTTCCGACGATGTGATCGGGGGCGACAAATTCAACATCGCTAAGTTGTGAAGCGGAATCCCACAGTGATTTAGCGGATATTTGCATACCCGGTGCAATGGCACATCCCTTGAAAACTTTGTCTTTGGTTGCAACTAAAAATTTTGTGGCAGTTCCCACATCTATGATCAAACAGTCCGTTTTGTAATTATTAACCGCTGCGATTGAATCGCAGATTATATCCGATCCAAGTTCATTTGGATTGTCGATGCATATTCTCAGCCCTGATTTTAATTTGTTCGAGAGAACTAAGCACTCTTTTCCAATCAGTTCACTCACCGCATCGGCAATTCTTCTTGTCAATTGAGGGACGACGGATGAGAGAATCGCTCCTTCAATTTTTGTTTTGTCAATTTTTTTATATGACAAGAATTGGTCAAATAGCTCGATAAACTCAATCTTTGTCTTGAGCTTATCCGCGGCCGTCTTAAAAAAATAGATAGGCTTTCTATCTTGGTATACCCCTACACTAATGTTGGTGTTACCTAAATCCACTAATAAAATCATAAAAATTCTCCTTTGCTGCAGTCCTACTCAGTAGGTACCACGCAAGATAAATATATACCAATAAATGCTGATAAACAAGGATATTGATTAGTTATAAGCAAGTAAAAAGTGCACTCAAGCGTGCACTTTTCAATTAGAAATAATTAATTGCTAATCTTTTTAGCGACAAGTTTGTGAAGATCTTCAATCGTTTTGACATCGGTCATTTCTTCTTCGTCAAATTCAATTCCGAATTCATCTTCAATGTTGATCATAATTTCGGCCTTGTCTAACGAATCGAGACCAAGGGAAGTCAACTCATCCTGAGGATTGAGATCGATATCCTTAATTTTCTTAGAAACGATAGATTTTAACTTATCATATATTTCATCCATATTTAGTTTTTCTCCTATGCTCTATATTCTAGCAAAATAGTTATCAGTAAACAATAGTCATATTTCAGTTGAAATATTTAGTGAGAAGGAGGATAAAAAAAGAAAAGAACCGCGATGCCACGGTTCTAAGCTTGCTAATTAATTATTTGCGGATATTACGACGAGCTTGTTCAGACTTCATTTTGCGTTTCAAGGTTTTCTTTAAGAAAACGTTGTGTCTCTTGCTATCCGCTAAGATGCCAGATTTGTTGACAGTGCGTTTGAAGCGGCGGAGTGCATCATCAAACTGCTCGTTATCGCGAACAACTGTTTTAACCATTTAAAATTCACCCCACTTTCGTTATCAGTAGTTAATGAGTTAACTTACCGACACTTATTATATATAAATACCTTAGCAAATATCAACTGTTTTATATATCAATGGCGATTATTTGGACTTTGCCATGCTGTTTTGCTAGTCAAATGACCGCTGATTAACTGCTAGAGCAAATTATTTTGAATAATATCCTTAAGTGCTATATATATTTAATTGATGTTGTATAATAAATAAAAAGCAGGAAGGAGAAAAGATGGCTTATTGTCAATTTCAAACAATATCTTCTTTTTCTTTCGGAAAGTCTTCTATCAAATGCCGAGAATATGTCGAAAGAGGAGAAAGATTAGGTTACGACCACCTGGCGATTGCTGATGTTAATAGCGTCGCTTCTTTTCCTTATTTATATAATGCGAGCAAGGAAAGCAACGTTCGTCCGATCTACGGAATGATGGTAACTATTCTCGAAGGTGAAGACAAATTCGAAGGGGAACTAGTTGTTTTAAACGAGAGAGGATACCTGAATCTAATGAGGATTGTTAATCTCCATCGCGAAACTTATTCACTCGAAGATTTCGAAGATTCATCCGGCCTTGCTTTTATCTTGAAAACCCAGGAGGACCACTATAAGGAGGAAGGGTTTTTAAATTCAAAAAACAATTATTTTTTTAAATTTTCAAAGATATTTGAAAAGTTCTATTTTGGAATAGAAATATATTCAAAGACGGACATGAAGAATGTGGAAGTGCTGCGCCGCTTTATCAGTGAACACTCCTATCAATCAATGGCTTTTCCAAAAGTTATTTATCTTGATCCCGAGCAGGGATACCAAGCATATTTGATTCTCAAGTGTATCGTTGATAAGACGCTCATCGAAGACCAGTTTGAGGAAAAACACTCTTTCTTTTTATTGAGCCAGAACGCTTTGAAGAAAATCTATAAGTTAGATGAGCTTGAAGCGACGGAAAAACTGGCTCAAACAATCGATTTTGAATTTATGAAAAAGCGCGGTGAAGTTCTCAAGTGCGAACTCGAAGATTCGGCTAGTACATTGCGCGAAGAAGTATTAAAGGGAATATCAAAGCGCTTGAACGGACAAGTTCCACAGGAGTATCTAGAGCGAATCGATTACGAGTTAAAAATTATTAACCAGATGAACTTCAACGATTACTTCTTGATTGTTTCTGACTATGTAAACTTTGCAAAATCAAGCGGAATAAAAGTGGGGCCCGGTAGAGGTAGTGCAGCGGGTTCCCTAGTTTCCTACGCTTTGAACATAACCGATATTGATCCAATTGAATACGGTCTATTTTTCGAACGATTTTTGAATCCTCTCCGAGTGACAATGCCAGATATCGACATTGACTTTCAAGATGACAGGAGAATGGATGTCATCAATTATCTCAAAAATAAGTACGGTGCTTCTCGCGTTGCTTTGATTGTCACATATTCAACATTGAAAGTCCGATCCGCTATTCGCCACGTCGGCAGCGTATATAATATTCCTGAGAAACGACTGTCAAAAATAACTGGTTGCCTCTCTTTTAACGCAAAGGATTTTGTCACGGAAAAAGCTCGCAACTATCGTTTTGTTAAGTTGCTAAAGGACGAGTATTATCGAAAGATTGTTCAAAAAGCCGAGCTTGTTCTCAACTATCCTGTGAATATTTCAACTCACGCTTCTGGTGTTATTCTTTCCAACACTGATTTGAGAACCAATGTGCCAATTTTTCCAGGTGAGATAAATGTTGTTGGATTTGAACAATCCATTCTCGAGGAAATGGGATATTTGAAAATGGATATTCTAGCGTTGAACTACCTTACTCTTTTGAGCAATATTGAAAAGAAAATAAAAGAAAACAACAAGGTTCTTCCTCGGATTGATAAACATTTAAACGATCGAAAAACCTTTGAATTGCTCAACAAGGGATATTTAGTGAACATTCCTCAGATTGAATCATACGGAATGCAACAAACGATCAAGAGCATTAAACCGACGAGCATATCTGAAATTTCCTCGGTCCTCGCTCTATATCGACCAGGTCCAAAAGTTAATATTCCTGTCTATGCTGATAGAAAGAACAAGCACATTCCTTATAAACTGGTAAGTCCAAAACTTGCTTCTATTCTTAAGGACACCTATGGAATAATCATCTACCAAGAGCAAATTTTACAAATAGCCAAACAGATAGCTGGATTCGATGGAGGGAAAGCGGATTTGCTCAGGCGAGCCATCGCGAAGAAAAAAGTCAAGCAGATGGATGAATTGAAGAAGGATTTTATCGCTGGAGCTGTTGATAATGGACTGGCTTTTGACGAAGCAAACTCTATCTTCATGCTGATATATGAGTTTGCCAATTACGGATTTAACAAATCCCACTCGCTCGCGTATTCTTTCATCACATACACCGCCCTCTATTACAAGGCTAATTTTCCACAGGAATTCTATCAGGCGTGTCTTGAGAAAATATCGCTTTCCGACAAGCAATTCTTTAAATTGGCTACGGAAATGAGATTTTTCTCCTATCGCGTTATCAACCCAAGCATCAACGAGTCCGAAAATACGTACTCTTTTTCCAATGGGAATTATCGAGTGGGATTTTCCCAAATTAAGGGAATTAGTTACAAGATAGGGGAACAGATCATCGCAGAGAGAGAAAAAAACGGCGAATTCACCAGTCTCGGCAATTTTATTATGAGAATTCCCGAATCATCAATTTCCGAGTCAGAACTTCGCATTCTTATCGATGCTGGAGCCCTCGATGAATTTGGATACTCGCGAAAAGCAATGAATGACAAGTTAGAAGAATTGTCTCTGGCTCGGTCGTTCGCCACCCGCGAAGAAGATTTGCCACTGATGGAAAAAAGCGATAACAGCATTGATGTTTCTACTTTTGTCAAGGAATATAACGCTCTTGGCGCTGTACTTTCGACCAGTCTTCAAAAGCTTATTGAAGGACAGTCAAATTTCTTTTCCTTATATGTTTTAGTTGACCAACCGAGGGAGTACAATGGTAGATACATCGCGAATGGAATAAATAATTTTCAATCGCGGACTCTATTTTTACCACTGGGAGAACCGCTGGAGAAATACGATGTGGTCTCCGTAGAAGAAGAACGCAAAATCAATTATTCGAATCCGACAATCACCAAATATAAAAAGGAGAAACTAGCTAAATGAATATAACTTATGTAATCGATGGAAACTCCCTACTCTTTCGCTCTTTTTATGCGATGTATCGACCTGGAACTCAGGTCTTGACTTCTGCTTCTGGCGTACCAATCAACGCAATTTACAGCTTTAGAAACATGATGAAAAAACTGAAGGGACAGTTGACTGAGGACGATAGAATGATCGTGTGTTTTGACACGGGTAGAGAGACTTTCCGAGCGAAGGAATTTTTAAAATACAAGAAGAATAGGAAACCTATAGATCCCCTGCTTAAGGAGCAGTTGCCAATATCGAGAGAACTGCTAGATGCGATGAATATTCCCCACTGCGAACTCGAGGGTTACGAGGGAGATGATCTAGCTGGTTCCCTGGCTAAATACGCCGCACGCAAGGGGGATAAAGTCTATGTATTTACCTCCGACAAAGATTTTTTGCAGCTTCTTGAGGAAAATATAACTGTCGAGTTTCTCCGCAAGGGGCTTTCAGATATTCAGGTGTTTACTCCAGACAATATGTATGAGCAACTTGGATATCGTCACGATCAAGTTATCGACTACAAGGGATTGGTTGGAGATCCATCCGATAACATTCCGGGGATTCGTGGAGTCGGACATAAGACAGCGACAAAATTGCTTGATCAATTTGGGCATCTAGAAGGTATTTTCGAAGGAATTAAAGATAGCAAAACTAAGACAAACTTAAACATTCTTGAAAATAAAGAAGATGCTTTATTTTGTCGTCACATCGCTACTATTTTGACGGATATCGACGTGTCAGAAATATATGAGAAAGGCAAGGTTCAACCCTACGATTTTGAAAAGTTGCTAGCCTTTTATCAAAAATACAATCTCAATAAATTCGCTCGCGAATTAACAAAGGCGCACCAGCAGCAAATAGCTTTGAATTTTGAAGATGATAAAAATGAATCCTTCAATAATAACGCCAAACCTAATTATCCTGGATTTGAAGAGATAGATAGCTTTGAAGGGAGTGATTTTCATCCCGATTCCATCATTGCTTACAATTCCGATTCGAATTTTCACAAGGGAAAGATGCTAGGGTTTTTCCTATCCGACGGCAACAAGGTTAAATTCATATCGATAGACAGCGCCTTGAAAGATGAAGCATTTTTAAAACTTCTTTCCTCTGACAAGATAAAAAAGACATATGACTTAAAGGGCTTGATAGTTTCCTTAAACAAATTGAAATTAGTAGGCGCACAAGCCATAACTTTTGATTTGAAGATATCGACGTATCTACTGGATGCCAACGTTGGGCAAACTAAGGAAGAGTGCATGGAGTATTACCTGCAGGATATTACCGAATATTCCGAACCGGAGAAGCTGGCATACATTTGCTTTTTCACTTCTCAAAACAGCGAAGAAGTTATATCCAGATTGAAAGATAACGACGAATACGAACTTTACTCGGATTTGGAATTACCTTTGACTAAAGTTTTGGCTCAGATGGAGATAGAAGGATTTCCTCTTGAACGTTCAAGTCTTGAGGAGATAAATAGGGAGTACCAGGAAAGGCTCGATTCAATTAAAAGATCTATATTTGAAATTATTGGAGAAGAGATAAATCTAAACTCTCCTAAGCAAGTTAGTCAGCTGATCTACGATAAGTTGAAATTGAAAAAAAGGGGAAAGACCAATTCTACATCTATTTCCGTTCTTAACGCTATCGCTGATAGACACCCGGTTATTCCTTTGATCATTCAGTATCGAAAATACTCTAAGATTGTTTCGGGCTACACCGATGCACTCGGAAAATACATATATGAAGATGGCAAGATTCACGCGATTTTCAATCAAGCGTTGACTGCAACGGGGAGACTGTCTATGTCCGAACCCAATTTACAAAATATTTCCATGCGCGACGAAGATGGAAAGCAAATTCGCAAAGCTTTCTTCTACAAAGATAAGAAGTACAAATTTCTCTCTTTAGATTATTCGCAAATTGAATTGAGAGTACTTGCGAGCGTGGCTGACAGTAAAGAATTGATCGAAGTTTTTAACAACAATGTTGACATTCACACTGCCACCGCTTCCAAGATATTTGGTGTCAGTCCATCGCAGGTCACGCCTTCGATGCGCTCGAAGGCGAAGACGGTAAATTTTGGAATTGTCTATGGAGTGTCGCCTTGGGGACTGTCAGAACAAATTAGAGTTTCGCCAACTGAAGCGGGACAGATAATAGAATCGTTCTACTCTTCTTATCCCGGTCTTAGAGAATTTGAGAAGGAAACGATAGCTTCCGCTCATAGAAACGGATACGTAAAAACGATACTCAACCGCCGGAGATATTTGGAAAACATCGATTCATCGAACCACAATATTCGAGCGTTTAACGAGAGAGCGGCGGTGAATTCTGTCATCCAAGGCAGTGCGGCTGACCTGATTAAAGTCGCGATGATTCAAATCGATGAAATGCTGAAGAAATACAAGACAAAAATGGTCTTGCAAATTCACGATGAACTAATATTTAAAGTTCCAGAGGATGAAGAGAGTTTCATTAAGGAAAAGGTTAGAAAAATAATGGAGAATTGTCTCAAACTTAAGTGTTCTTTAAAAGTTGAAGGATCTTTCGGTTACACTTGGTTTGACTGCAAATAAATGGAGAATAACTATGCCTGAATTACCTGAAGTAGAAACGATGAAAAGAATACTAGAGAATAATTTAGTCGGACGCACTTTCGCGAGTGTGAACATCTCCAATCCGCGTCACATCCAAATGGACAGCGAAAGATTCTCTAAAGAAATAGTTGGAAAAAAGATATTGTCTTTCTCGCGAGTGGGAAAATATTTAATATTCAACTTGACGGAGGGCTTGAGCTTGATAGTTCACTTTCGCATGGAAGGTAGATTTTACTACGTTGACCAACTAGAGCCGAATCTCACCTCATACGTTCACATATATTTTAGGATGGACAACAATAAGTATCTCCTCTACTCAGATTCGCGAAAGTTTGGAGTAATGTATTTAGAAAAGACAGAGGGAATGAGAGAAAGACCACCCTTATCTAACGTGGGAAAAGAGCCTTGGGATATTTCTAATCCCGATTATTTACTCGAGCATTTCAAGAACAAATCCTACGTTATTAAACTTGGTTTGCTCGATCAAACCGCAATCGCAGGCTTGGGAAATATATATGCGGACGAAGTTCTATTTCGCTCCCGGATTTCCCCGTTTAAATTGGCGAAAAATATTACTTACGAAGAAGCGAAAAAGCTGTTGAGGAATTCGGTGGATGTTTTAAAAGAAGCTATTGAGAGAGGCGGATCTACCATTAGAAGTTATCACCCAGCTCAGGGTGTCTCTGGAAAGATGCAGTTAGAACTTCAAGCGTATGGAAGAGAGAATCGCAAATGTTTCGTTTGTGGAACTAAGATGGAAAAGCGCTACGTTGGAGGTCGAGGTACAACTTACTGTCCAAAGTGCCAACACGTTTGTCCCTCAGTTGCTTTGACTGGGAAGATCGCTTCTGGAAAATCTCAGGTATTAAAACGATTTAAAGAATTGGGATGCTCCGTTAAATCCGCTGATGATATCGTGCATGAATTCTACAGCGAACAGTCTTTTTTGGCCAAGTTAAAGAAAAGATTCCCATCCATATTTAATCAGGGAAAACTAGATAAGCAATTGATTATTAAAAATATGCTAGATGACAAAAAGTTTAGAAGGAGTTATGAAATATACGTATGGTCGGCAGTTAAAGAATACGTAAATAATTTTTTGGTTAACAATTTTGACAAAGTTTGCGTCATTGAGATTCCTTTGCTCTTCAAGGCGAAGATGGAGAAAAAATTCACATACACCATCGGAGTTGAGACCTTAAAGCAAAAGGATTATTTAGTGGCTAGACACGCAAAGAATGTCGAGCGCAGCATGAAGATAAACGACACTTCAGGTTACGACGAAAATCGGAATAAGTTGGATTTTATCATTGAAAACAATTCAACTATTGAGGATTTGTACAAACAGGTAGATATTTTTTATCACCAGATAATAAATTAGGTCGGTTTTGTCTTGTAAATAGCAGCAAGCCGTGTTAATATTTTTAGTGCAAAGGTGGCGAAAGATATGTTGATTAACGATTTAAAAAAAGCAAATCTTCAAGCGATGAAAAGCAAGGATAAAGATGCTCGCGCATGTTTGTCCACTGTCATTAGCAAAGTAATGCTTTTGGATATTGAAAATCGCAAGAAAAATGTCGAGACCACTGATGCTGATGTCGTAAGATTGATACAAAAAACAATCAAGGAACTCAAAGATGAAATCAAGATGTTTACCGAGGGCGGAAGAGAAGATTCCGCCAAAGGTAGCCAGTATCAAATTGACGTTCTTTCAAAGTATCTACCTAAGATGATGTCCGAAGATGAAATCAGAAAAGTAATCGATGGACTTGAAGACAAATCCATGAAAAACGTAATGATGATTTTCAAAAAGGATTATGCAGGTAAAGTCGACATGTCGCTCGTATCTAAGATAGTTAAATCTTTATAACTGTCTAGTTAGATATGGGGGAATAGTTAAATGGTATAACTATGGTCTCCAAAACCATCGTTGAGAGTTCGATTCTTTCTTCCCCCGCCATTCGCAAAAACCGAGACATTTGTAGCGCTTCAAATTGAAGCACCAACATAATTGTCTCTTTTTTATTACTCAAAACGCTGCTATTTCTCCTTTTATAGTTGGAGGAAGATTTATGAAAATATCGCAATTAATTAAAACTTATTTAGAACAGGAGAAACCAAAAACTATTGTTCTAAAAAA
>JBAYAI010000052.1:0-9588 GCA_041669865.1 Bacilli bacterium
CGCAGTTAGAATTTTTTGATCTCGCAACCATTGTTTCGTAAATTTCGTTTCGAAGTTTTTCCTTTTGATTCATTTGGTCCAAATTCTCATCAGGATAGAAAGGACCATCTATATAAATGACAACGCGAGGTTTCTTCGAATGCTTTCTTTTTTGATAAGTAGTAGTAAAGCAAAAACTCGGTGAATTATACTTACAAGGGAAACGAAAAGAATCGGACTTAAATGGGCGAATTTTGGTGTAATAAGGCCAAATATGTGCTTCAGGATAAATAGCTACGACACAATGGCTACTTATTCTTTTTTCAATGCACTTCATGAAGTTTTTCATGGATTTAAAATCATCAGGCAAAGGAACGCCGCCGACCATCTTCATGAAAGTCCTTGTACCTTTCAAAGCAAAATTTTCTGCGGAAACTATGACGAATGTCTTTCTAGGAAAGGACATAGTAGTTGGAGAGAATCCATCCAGTGGGACATTTGTGTGATTTCCATAGAGAAAATAGCCGCTTTTTCCAACTTTTTTAAAACATTTACGATTTACAAATTTTATCCGGAACTTCAATTTGAGGTAAATGTAAGCTAAAGGAGTCATGACAACGCGATATACGAGAAATTTACAAATTAAATATATAAAATTACTATTTACATATTTGAAGTGCGAATCGATTCTATAATGTTCTCTTTTAATGCCGCTAAATTCATCATTTATCTCGTCAGAATAATAATAAATTTTGTTTGGTGACATAGATCTCCTCCAACTAAGCAAAGTATAAGACATATTACAAAAATTACCTAACTACTAAAAATCTAGTTATATTAACTGAAAGTAGAATTTTTATCTACTAAGTGTAGAATTTCAAAAAAATAATTTTCTACTTTTGAGCGACCTGGAGAAATGCAGTATTTATGGGCTTTTTTCAGAACATTTTTATAAAAAAATAATAAAAGTGGATTTTTATCGAGTTGTTTAATTAAAACAAATTCTAAAGATAGTTGATAAAATTTCTAAATAAATTTAGAATGTATGTATGGAAGAATTAAGAAAAATCATTGGAAACAACCTTGTGATGTTGCGAAAAAGCAGAAATTTAACTCAAGATCAATTAGCATCAAAATTAAATTATTCTGATAAAGCTATATCAAAATGGGAACACGCTACATCTTTACCCTCGATTGAAAATCTATATGAGATTTGTCGTTTTTACGATGTCACTTTAGACGATTTGACTAATCCAAATTTGAAATTGTACGAAGGTCGGGATCGAAGGCGAGGAAATGAAACTAATAAAATAATTATAACTTGTTTATCAGTTCTTCTCGTTCTCTTGATTGCAACTACAGCATATGTAGGATTGTATTTATTTTATGGGACTTACGAATGGCAAGTGTTCGTATGGTCGCTTCCCATTTGCAGTGTTATACTTTTAGTCTTTAATGGAGTCTGGGGGAAAACAAAATGGGTTTATCCGATTACTACCTTATTAATATGGTCTTTGTTGACATCGGTGTTTGTTCAATTCTTAGACCAAAATTTATGGATGATATTCATTTTAGGAATTCCAGGAGAACTGATTGTAATCTTTTGGTCGAGATTGACCGCTACACCTAAGAAAAAATTGTAAAAATATTGCAATATATATAAATTAGTGTTTTCTTTAATTTACTAAGAAATCACACTAAGTATTTAAAGCAGAAAGAAGATTTAAAAAGAATGAAGAAAAGCAAAACATATTTATTAGGCATTGATGTTGGTTCGACAACTGTTAAAACGGTTGTGATTTCCGACGAAGGAAAATTGTTGTTTTCAAAATATGAAAGACATTTGTCACAAGTTCGCGAAGTGACATTGAGACAACTAAAGAATATAGAAGAGAAATTTAAAGATGTGAAATTCAAGGTTTGCGTTACTGGATCCGGAGGACTAGGGTTAGCAGAAAAAGCTAAAATCCCTTTTGTTCAGGAAGTACAGGGCTCATTTTTAGCAGTTAAAAAATACTATTCAGATATCGATGCTATTATTGAGCTTGGTGGAGAAGATGCCAAGATTGTATTTATTACCGGTGGACTAGAACAAAGAATGAACGGAAGTTGTGCTGGTGGGACTGGAGCATTCATCGATCAAATGGCTGCTCTTCTTGATGTTGATGTCAATGAGCTTGACAAAATGTCGCTCAAGGCAAAAAAAACATATGCAATTGCGAGTCGCTGCGGAGTATACGCTAAGTCTGATGTACAACCACTATTGAATCAAGGTGTTGATAGAAACGACATTGCGATGTCCATTTTTAATTCGGTTGTTGATCAAACTCTCGCTGGACTTGCTCAAGGAAGACAAGTAAAAGGAAAAGTTTTATTTTTAGGAGGACCATTAAGCTTTTTGAAAGGTCTGCAGAAAGCATTTATTAATAGGTTACATTTGGATAGCGAACACGCTGTTTTTCCTAAAAATGCCAAGGTTTTTATGGCTATTGGCGCAGCAACATTTGCGGAAAAAGTTGGAACTCCAGTTGATATGAGCGAGATTATCAACAAGATTGAATCTTGTGATCTTTCCGGAAATATCATCTATGGAAAAGCTTTGTTCAAAGACCAGGAAGAATATGAAAAGTTTAAGGAAAACCACAAGGATTTTAATGTAAAATATAGAGACATATCTACCTATGAAGGTGATGCGTATGTTGGAATCGATGCCGGATCGACAACCACTAAGGTAGTCGTACTATCGGATCACAACGAAATACTGTACAAGCACTATGCAACAAATAAGGGACAGCCTCTGGATTCGATACTGAAACAAGTTAAAGAAATATATAGATTAGCTAATCCCAAAATGAAAATCAAGTCGTCGGCTGTAACAGGATATGGCGAAGACTTGATAAAGTCAGCGCTGAGAGTGAGCCACGGACTAGTTGAGACAGTCGCTCACTACAAAGCCGCAAAATTTTTTCAACCAAAAGTTGATTTTATCATCGACATTGGTGGGCAAGATATAAAGTGTTTCAAGATCAAAAATAACGCAATCGACTCCATTAAGTTAAACGAAGCTTGCTCGTCTGGTTGCGGTTCGTTTATCCAAACCTTCGCCAATGCTTTGAACATAGGAATATCCGATTTTGCTAAAGCGGGGCTATTTGCTAAAAATCCTGTTGAACTGGGTTCTCGATGCACCGTATTCATGAATTCTTCGGTAAAGCAGGCACAGAAAGAAGGGGCGACATTAGGCGATATATCCGCTGGTTTATCTTCCTCTATTGTAAAAAATGCTATATATAAGGTCATAAGATTTAAGTCGAAAGATGACCTGGGAGAAAACATAGTATGCCAAGGAGGTACTTTTCTCAATGACGCAATTTTGCGTGCTTTTGAGAGAGAGACGGGCAGACACGTAGTTAGACCATCAATTGCTGGATTGATGGGAGCTTTTGGTGCGGCTTTATATGCCAAAGAAAACGGTGGCAACAGCGACTTCATAAGGCCAGAAGAGGTCGATAAATTCACATATAAATCTCGTGGGTATAATTGCAATATTTGCACCGCTCACTGCAATATGACAATGATTATATTCAATGATGGACGTCACTTTGTTTCGGGAAATAAGTGTGAAAGAGGTGAAGGATTAGCTCCTAAATCATTAAATTTGGATCTTTACGACTACAAGTATAACCGAGTTACTAGAATTGCTAATCACGAGGGTGAGAGAAAAATTAAAGTTGGATTGCCACTTGCTCTAGCGATGTATGAACAATTACCATTTTGGTCTACATTTTTTGACAAACTTGGGTTCGAAGTTGTCAAATCCGACAAGACGACGAGAAAAACATATTTTAAAGGTCAGCAGACAATTCCATCTGATACAGTATGCTACCCCGCAAAGTTAATGCACGGTCATGTGGAAGATTTGCTTGAAAAGGATGTTGATTTTATCTTTTATCCATCGGCAAGTTATAACTTAGATGAAGGAAAATCAAACAATCACTTTAATTGCCCTATTGTCGCATATTACGGTGAACTTTTGATCAAGAACAATCCCAAGTTAAATCCCGATAACTTTGTCTCTACTTTTTTAGATTTAAACAATAAAAGAGTTACAGCTAGAAATTTATATCGCGATTTGAAAAAATATGGAGTGTCTCAAAGACAAATTGAAAAAGCCCTGGGATATGGGTATAGAGCACTTGCACTTTACAAGCAAGACGTAAAGAACAAAGCACAAGAAATTATCAAAGCTGCTCGACAAAAAAACAAGAAAATTCTTGTTGTCGCTGGAAGACCTTACCATATTGACCCTGAGATAAACCACGGAATCAACAAGTTGATTAACAGTTTAGACTTAGCCATAATATCGGAGGATAGTATCTTCGAATTGGATAAATCTAACAATAAAGTTGATGTTCTAAATCAGTGGACTTATCATTCTAGATTATATAGAGCGGCTAGATATGTCACGACTCAAAAAGATATGCAACTGGTGCAATTGGTTTCCTTTGGATGTGGAATTGACGCCATCACGACCGATGAAGTTCGTTCAATCCTCGAATCTAAAGATAAGTTCTACACTCAGTTAAAGATAGATGAAATATCAAACCTAGGAGCAATAAAAATAAGACTTAGGTCACTTAAAGCAGCTATGGATGAAAAGGAGAGAAATGAGCAAAATGGAATATCCTAAATTCACAAATGATATGAAAAAAGATTACACCATACTTATTCCAACAATGCTTCCTATTCACTTTAAACTTATCGCTGCTGTTTTAGGAAACTATGGTTACAACGTCGAATTGCTAGAAATTGAAACTAGACAGGTTAAGGATGAGGGGCTGAAGAATGTTCACAACGACACTTGCTATCCAGCCCTGTTGGTTATCGGTCAGTTTATAACGGCTTTAAAATCTGGAAAATACGATGTAAATAAGACCGCTTGTTTGATAACGCAGACCGGTGGAGGTTGCCGCGCTTCCAATTATTTTTACTTACTTAGAAAAGCACTTGCTCGCGAGTTTCCACAGGTTCCGGTCCTTTCACTTAATATTTCCGGATTGGAAAAAAGTAATTCTATTCACACAACTTTAGGGATGGGAATAGAACTAGTAGCGGCTGCTCTTTACGGAGATATGATAATGTGTCTATACAATCAAACACGTCCGTATCAAAAAAATGGAGAAGCAGACCAAGCGCGCGATGACTGTTTTAAATTTGCTATAAGTCGCGTTAAGAATCCTATAAAATTTATGAGTAAGAAGAAGGTTTATCGCTATATCATCGATAGATTTTCTAAAGTTGCTCGACCATCTGATGTCAAGCGCAAACCAAAGGTTGGAATTGTCGGAGAAATTTATGTAAAGTATTCGAGTCTTGCCAATAATCATCTTGAAGACTTCCTGGTAAGCGAAGGATGCGAACCGGTGACACCCGGCTTGCTTGACTACATTTTATACAGCCTTTCTAACGTCGAGACCGACCACAATTTGTACCGACGCAATAAGTTTACTCTCATCCCAGGAAAGATGGCTTTCAACTATATTAACCGTAGGATAAAGGAACAGATTAAACTTATTAAAAAATACTCGGAATTTGATCCGCCGGAAGATTTTGACGACAATCTCAAAAATTGTAAATTAATTATTAATCAGGGAGTGAAAATGGGCGAAGGATGGCTTATACCTGCAGAAATGATTACTCTTGGGAAAACTGGTGTTAAGAACATCGTGTGCGCTCAACCTTTCGGATGCCTTCCAAACCACATAGTGGGGAAAGGGATGATTAGACCGGTTAAAAAGATCTGTCCTGATGTTAATATCGCTCCTATCGACTACGATCCAGATGCGACGAGAGTCAACATTGAAAATCGAATTAAGCTAATGCTTTCCAACATTGAAAGGTAAGTTGCATTTTCATTTTGTAATTATTTATACCAGTATTTTTCGTTAAAATACAAATAGTATCATATAATTAATATAGAAAGATTTAGACTACTTAAGTACAACTTAAGTTTGTCATTCACAATAATATTGGGAGAAAATGAACTATGAGACTATTGATTGCTGAGGATGAACCAGATTTGAATGAGGCGCTAGTTACTATCTTTAAGATCAACGGCTACAGCGTCGATAGTGTTTTTAATGGACAGGATGCCTTGGACTATTTGGAATTATCCAACAATTATGATGGAGCTATTCTAGATATAATGATGCCTAAACTCGAAGGAACAGAAGTTATTCGACGCTTGAGGCAAGAAGGAAATAGCATTCCCGTTCTTCTTCTCACTGCAAAAAATGGGATAAACGATAAAGTTGAAGGTCTCGATTTAGGCGCTGACGATTACCTCCCTAAGCCTTTTGACATGAAGGAACTGCTCGCACGAGTTCGAGCTATGCTCAGGCGCCGAACATCGGATTTTCCCAATTCTATTATCACGATTGGGAATCTAACTTTGAATCGCATAAATTTTGATATAAGTTGCGAGGGAAAGAAAAAACACTTGGGAAATAAGGATTTTCAGCTTTTAGAATTGTTGATGATGAATCCTGAACGTCTTTATTCGACAAAATATTTAATGGATAACATTTGGGGATATGACACAGAGTCTGATATTCATGCCATATGGACATGCATTTCGGAACTGCGAAAAAAATTAGATAGCATCGGTGCAAACGTGCAAATAAAACTCAAGAGAGGCCAAGGTTATTACCTTGATACTAAGAATGATTAAAAAACTAAAGAGAAGATTTGTCCTCGTTGCTTCACTGTCTGTTTTTTTTTGTCGTGTTGGTAGTTATGGGAATAGTCAATGGATTTAGTTACGCCAACACGTGCCGCACAACTTCCGAGACAATAAAAAAAATATATGAGACAGGAAGCGATGCCCCGGAGTACCGAGCTAAGTATTTTATCGTTACCTTTAAGGATGATGAAGTTTTTTCCACAGATGTCAATCATATTTTTACAATAGAATCAGTTGATGCAATCGAGATTGCTACCCAAGTATATGAAAAAGAAAGTCAAAGGGGCTTTGTTGATTCATATCGCTATGAGATTTTTTACGACGGAGAATTTTCCACCTTTATTGGAGTTGATGCGACAATTCAGCTCAGCATTTTTTATATGACTTTGAGAGTCAGTTTTATTGTAGTTATCTCGAGTATAGTTGGTGTAATCCTACTGTTGTATCTTTTTTCTGATCGAGCAATCAAGCCCATGATTGAGAGTTATGAGAAACAAAAGTCTTTCATCACTAACGCTTCTCACGAACTGAAAACACCTTTAACTGTCATGAGTGCTAACATGCAAATATTGGAGATGACTACTGGTAAGAACAAGTGGATAGATAAGACTAATGGTCAAATTAAGAAAATGACTAAACTTACAAATGATTTAGTGACTCTTTCGCGGATGGATGAAGATCGTGCGGTTCACGAATTAAAGAAGTTTGGTTTCGACGATTTGTACGAATCGATAATCAGTCCTTACGAAGGGCTGGCAATGCAAAAGAATTACAAATTCCAGTCAGATATCAACGAAGGAATATATTGCGTTGGGGAAAAGGAGAGCATATATCACTTCATAACTATTTTGCTGGATAATGCAATGAAGTATACAACTCCCGCGGGAACTATAACTGTATATTTAAGAAAAAGCGGTGGAAAGGTTTTAATAGGTGTTCGTAATTCTACTGACGCTTTCTCACCTGGAAAACACGATGAAATTCTCGAACGCTTTTACCGTGTTGATAAATCACGCAATTCAAAAACAGGAGGCTCGGTAATTGGATTGGCGATTGCAAAAGCTATCGCTAATGTAAATAAGGGAAAGATATCAGTCGTGAGCGATGGAAAGAGTTTAGATATTTTCTTAGAGCTGTAAAATTTGTCACAGGTTTAAGTATATCTTAAGTCAGCTGTTTATGATTGGTGTATAAGGAGACCTATGAATATGAAAACAAAAAAATTATTAATACTATCATCATTTTTAGCACTGGCAGCTGGATCACTGATATCTTGCGATTCAGGCGTTGATTCCAGCAGCATTTCTAATGTTGAAGAGAGTGAAAGTCAAGTGGAAACTAGCGATTATTCGAGTGTAGACGAAAGCGATTATTTTTCTGATAAGGATTACGACACAGATTACTCTGATGAAGAACTTGTCAAAGTTGTTTTATCAGATGACAACAGTTCAACTTCAGCGCAAGAAGGGGTAACTATCTCAGGAAATATTATCACTATTTCTACCGAAGGTTATTATGAAATCACAGGAAGTTTAGAGGAAGGACAAATCGTTGTCAACAGCGAGAGCGATCAAAAAATACACATTATTCTTAACAATGTGACTATTTCTAATTCTACTTCACCAGCTCTTCTTGTCGAAAATGCCGACAAGGTATTCATAACTACGGCAGACGGTTCGACAAATTACATAACATCTACCAACATTGATGACGATGACGATTATAATGCCGCCATTTATTCATCCGATGATCTAACTTTAAACGGACTCGGTACTTTAAATGTTGAATCGAATGTCCACGGAATAAAATCGACAGATGAATTAACGATAACCAGTGGAACGTATAAAGTAACAGCAACTAAGAATTGTCTTCGTGGAAAAGACAGCGTAGCTATTGCTAATGGTACATTTGAGTTGATTGCTGGAACCGATGGAATCCACTCCGAGGACAGCGATGATTCCACCAACGGAAATGTATTCATTTCTGGTGGTGATATAACTATCGATGCGGAAGACGATGGAATCCACGCTGAAAACACGCTTACCATAAACGATGGCACAATTAACATAGTTAATTCAAACGAAGGAATTGAAGGCATGAATATATATGTCGCCGGCGGAAATATAGATATCACTGCAGAAGATGATGGAATCAATACTTCTGATGGAACCGGTGGCGGTGACACTCCAGTTGCAAATGAAGAACTTGAAGATTCAATATCATTTTTGATGGATGGTGGATACATACACGTAGACTCGACAGCAGATGGCATTGATTCTAATGGTTACATATGGATAAACGGTGGAGAACTTGTTATCGATGGTCCGACAGACTTCCGTGAAAGTGCAATAGATTTCGATGCTGAGTGTTACATCAATGGTGGTACTGTCATAGGAATTGATAAGAGCGAAAACCTCGAACTGATTTCTGACTCTTCGGAACAGGGAAGTATAATGTACACTTTAAATTCATCAAAAACGTCAGGAACGTCTGTTGCTTTATACAATGTAAGTGGGGATGAATTGCTCAGCTATACTCCGAGTAAGGCTTTCTCTACCGTAGTATTTAGTTCGCCGGATATAGTCGTGGGAGAAACTTATACTCTCAAGGTTGGAAGTGATGAATACACAGTTAAGATGGATTCTGCTGCCTACACCAACTATTCTGGCCAATCTGGCGATGATAGACCTGGTCCTTTTTGGAGCGAATAAATAGCTGCAAAAATGTTCAAAAAAACTCGGATTATGATATGCTCCTTCTAAAGTAGACAAAGAAACTATTTAAAGACAAGTAAACCCCTAGGGGTTCGAAAATTTTAAAATAGGACTTGCTACTTGGAAGGAGCATTTCTTATGGGAAGGAAAAGC
>JBAYAI010000053.1:0-9431 GCA_041669865.1 Bacilli bacterium
ATAAGAAAGCATCCGATAATAACTACAAGGAACTCTACGGAAATTTCAAGGACCTCTTCGGCAATCAAAAAGCGGAAGATACTTTGAAAGAGATTGAGAGCTATTCGTTTGACTATTCCGCCATCTATTTGGGTACATCCAGCGGAAGCCGTCTGATTGACTACGCTCTAGCAGATTTGCGCGAGTCCAATGCCTCAACATCGTATTCCTTCTTCCTGGCTCTCGTTCACGATTGGCGAATTGGAAAGATGTTTGATAATGATCTGGCCTCTATCATCAAAGTGTTCAACATCTATACAATTCGACGCCGTATTCTCAAACTCGTTAAGGGAGAAAATAAAGCACTCCCGGGCCTTGTGAAGGATGTCAACGAGTTGGAAACCGCCCCCGATAAAACCGATGCCACTTTTAAAGTCTTGTCTGCTCAGGAATATAATCTTCGTCTGCCGAATGATGCCGAACTTTCGACTCAACTCGCCTCAATGAATTTCTACAATTTCGATTATTCTGAGTACATACTGGCTCTGGTAGAGGAGGAACTGACAAAAGCTCGTCCTGACATTCATGACGATGCCAATCTTCAGATTGAACATGTTATGCCTCAGACTTTGAATTCTGACTGGGAAAACGAACTCGGACCCAATTTTGAGGAAATCCACACAAACTACATTCATTCCATCGGAAATCTTTGCCTAATTCGGCATAACCAAGAACTTGGAAACAAAAAGTTCTCTGAGAAAAAAGCGATTTACCAAGACAAGGCTGGACTGCAGATTGCCAGAACGAATATTGTCAACTGCGCGAAATGGAACGAGGAAAGCATCAAGAACCGCACCGCCTGGATTGTCGATGAAATAGTGTCAAAAGTTCTCGCAATTCCGGATTATCTAAGAAAAACAAACAACTATAACATCAAGGAATCGAAGGAGAAAAAGGCTCTTTTCTCCTTTGAGAAACATGATTTGGTCGGCGAAACGATTGATTTCATTGCCGACCCTTTGATAATCGCTCAGATAATCAATGATCGTGAGGTCGAATTTGAAGGAAAAATTTGGAAACTTTCGCCGCTTACACGAGAAATTGAAGAACGAAAGGGAACAGTCAGCGAGTCCCGTGCTTATCAGGGCTGCCAGTACTGGGAATATGATGGGACGAAGCTTTCGGATTTATAATCGAGGAAAACGGATTTTCATTTCAGTTTATTAGATTTCAGCAATAACAAATATCTAGGGCACTGGCTTCGGCAGTGCCTTTTTTGCAAGAAAATTTACCTTTTTTATTAATCACTGCCAAGTTTTGCCTTTTTCGAAGGGTATTAATTGGAGAGTATTTACTTCTAAGCTTATTTTTGCAGTTTTCACGGCGTCTAAATGAGGGGGCTTATTCAAAACTTAAACATTTAGTTTCGCGGATTTCGCCGCATCTAAAGTGGAATAACTTTAATCTCAGATGTTCAGGTTTGGGTGTTCTGGACGTCTACAAATTGTAGAAAAAATCGATTTCGACCCTAACAAAACGATCTTCAAGTTGTCTATAAAGTGATGGGATATTGAAAGTCTGTGGTTATGAAACGGCCAAAAACCAGCCTTAAAAGCAGGGGAGCGAATTTCAAAACCGATGTTTCTAAAACCGGCCTGAACTTGCCTATTAAGTGAGAGGACTCAAAAAAAGCGAAAGGAGGAGAAATCTTTGAAGAGAAAATCAAAGACTACAATCAGGAGGAAAAACAGAGCTTCAGCGACGAGCAGTATTAGAAACTCGCTGTGTTCCTGCTGTCGATCATCCAGCAGATAGAAAGTGGGAAGATTGTGATGTCGAATCCGACCATAATCCATACGGATGAACTCCCATGTGTGCAGTGATGGAACGGCTCTTCGAAGGAAGAACATAACGATGGTGAGGGCAAAGTGCCGCACCGACCATCGAGTTCCAGCCAAAGGTCGGCAGTGGGAAACCAACATGGTGCAAGAACAATTGTGATATAATTAAATTATGAAATGTTTAAGGAACTCAGTCACGCAATTTGGATTTTTACTGGTATTTGGCTGCTTTTTGGTAGTTTCATGTTCCACGTTAAATAACACTTCCTCAAGTTCAGACAGCAATTATTCACAAAATAATAGTGACAGCGATGCAATAGAAGGCGGAAATAATGGCAAGGTAAGAGGTTATTTTCAGTTTAATGATTATGATGTTTTTGCGTTGTTTTACAGTCAGTTCAAAGAAAAGAACCACGAAAGATATCTTGTTCCGCCAGATTCAAATGCCAATTTAAAATTCGATTATTCCTTTCTTTCTGAAGGAATAACAAAAAAAGACTACGAAGAAAAAACTATGACATTCTTTTCCCCAACCAAACGATGTATGTGAACATTTCGATGGGAAATGCAACGCTTTTTGGCAAATGCCTTGGTGCCGGCTCGTTTGAAATTGGTGAACTGACATATGAAATAAAAGATGACGATCAGTTCTCAATTCTGAATACAGATCGAAATATAATGTACACCGCTACGATTAAAAACATCTACAACGCATTTGATTTTGAAGGATTTTGCAAAGCGGTCTTAGAAGAATTCAAGAAAGGTAACTGCTAATATGCTTTTCGAAATATTTTTCACAGTGCTGGTATCATTTGCGCTTTTCAATCCGGCAACTGGCTTTATGGCTGCAATTTGTGATGACATTCCCACTGCTGAATCACAACATATAAAAGACTTGGTTGAATCCGATGGACTATACAACCCATCAATCCGTGTTTTATATGAATCTTCTTCTAATGTTGAAAATACATTTTTGGATGACTATTACGCCCCAACTTATTTTAAGAACTTGCGGACAAATTTTGGCAATAATACGAAGGGCTCATGCGGAGTTGATTTGATTTTCTTGCAATCGCTCAGCATGAAAGCAACTGAGAGCGTTTAATATGGAAAACGCAACAACTATAAACGAAGTTATAGCGAAATACAATTATTGGGAAAAAGAAAATAAGGCGTGGCTAACATCTCACGAGAAAAAGTGTTCTAAACTTTTAAATGAGTTTAAAACTAAATTTCCTATCTCATCTATTGGTACTATTGCTATTGATCAGTACGTAGTTGGGAAAAAGACCAATGATTCATTTTGTTGGTGGGTTGAAAACTGTTTAAGGGATTTGGGCGACATTCGTGGAGGCCAACTAACCGCTTTTCAAAGATTTGGTATCTATTATGATGATGAAAAGCATGATTATGTTTTTGGCGGTAAAAAGACAAAAAAAACAAAATTCGGCGAAACAAAAGATGAAGTTTTTCATAATGTTAGAAATGAATTAGTAGCATTGATGGATGCTATCGTTAAAAAAGATTATGAAGGAATTATCTCAAATAAGTTAAATCCTTTGTTTAAAAATAAACTCACTTATTTATATGATGAGACTATGTGGATTCCTATCTATGGTGATGGCGATTTAAACATCTTATTGTCTGCTTTGAGATTCCTTATGACAAAGATTCAGATCGAGTTTATAAGAGAATTAAACTTTTTGACTTTTACAAAAAATTAAATTTACCGAATTCATCGCCGCGTTCTTTTATGGATTTTATCTACAGTGACTTGGGTTATAGAAGCATTCTTAGGTCTGATGATACTCACATCTTGAATAATAAAACTAAAGTTAATGAATTTACTTTGATAAACGTCCAGTCAATTCAAGAAATAACAAAAAAGACACATTCTGATTCAAAAAAAGAAGGGCTCGTTAGTCTTGACACAGAAACAATAATAAAAAAGAAAATCGTCGGGAAAAAAGGGAAGAGATAGTTAAAAAATATTTGTTAACTCATAAGGAAGAGCTTGATATCTGTGGGGATATTGATTATGCTTGCGAATATAATGACCATAAGCATTTCGATTTCTCTTTTACTAACGGATCGGGAAAACAAATCTATATTGAAGTAAAAGCTACCAGCGCAAATAAGAAAGAAGTTGTTTCATTTGAAATGAGTGATAAGGAATATGACTTTATGCTTTCACATCTTGATTCATATTTCGTTTGCTATATCAATGATGTTTTTAATTGGAAAATTATTAAGAAAATTCCTGCACACTTGATTAGTGGAGTCCCATCAAAATATAAAGTCCTATTTGGTGACAGTAATGAGAAATAATTGGTGTTACTTCTGTTTCACTAATACCGAAGATGGGAAATATAACTTTTTGAAGGCTTGATAATGCGAATAGCTGCTTAATAGTACGAGGAAGGAAAAATATGATATTAGAAGAAAAATACGGAATAGTGTATGTTAATGATAAAAGATATTATCTTTTTGATATGACAGAAGCACTTCCGATTCTCGATGATGCAATTCCGTTCTTCTTTAGTTATGACGGAATTGAAGTGAATGAATCTTCTTGGAACAAAATGGCTCTAGGTATTCTAGAGGCTATCGACAAAAAAATCCAAAATCATCTGCTATCCTGCTTGGAAAGCAAAAGGCACAGTAACGATTCTGGAATCAGTCATTACGCTAGAAAGAGGTGCTTTTTTTGGTTGCGAAGAAATGACTTCAATCGAATTACATAATGTTAATCTTATAAGTAAATCTTGCTTTACAAACTGTAGATCACTAAAGAACGTCTATTGTTCTGATTTGATTATGTACATTGGGGAGTGGGCGTTTGCTTATTGCTCTTCAATGGAAAGATTGTCTATCTCAAAGGATGCAATAATTGATAACAATGCTTTATCTAATTGCCCAGCCATTATCGAAAAGAGAAATAAATGGGACAATTATCTTATTGAATCTGATAATCTATTCACTCTGAAATCGATGCAAAAAAACTATAATTCCAAAATCGATTTGATCATCATTGATCCTCCATACAATTCGGCTGTTAATTATATAGGATATATGGATTCATCTTTTGAAAATGGCTATAAATGTTTTATGAAGAAACGCATAGATTTATCTTTAAAAATACTCTCAAAAAAAGGATTCATGGTCATTTTTATTGATGAAAGCGAAGTAGAAGAACTTACTGAATTATGCAAAGAATGCTTTTTTAAAGGCTCAGTATTGGTTAGAAAATGGAAAAAGAAACATCCATTCTTCGATGCCAATCGAGTAGTGCTTAACCCTAATAAAAAGCAGACTGATTTTGAATATATTATCTTTTGCTCCAAAGAAACTAATACAACATATAGAAAACTAATGCAACCTTATATTGAGAATAATGTTCTTTGCGAAAAAGAGTCTATGATTCCTGATACGTTTGATTGCTTTGGCACGACATCGTCTGCAAAGGATGAAATAAAAGAAATATTTGGCGATAGAGATTTTTTCTCGACACCAAAACCAGTGAAGATTGTAGAAGAGATTATTATGGCAACAACTGATTGCGATTCTCTGGTTTTAGATTATTTTGCCGGTAGTGGTACAACCGGAGAAGCTGTACAAATACTCAATGAGGAAGATAAGGGTTCAAGAAACTTTATCCTTATTACCAATTCTGAGAACGACATATGCAAAAGAATAACTAAGAAGCGTCTTGAACACGCTGGCGACGACTTTGTCTATCTAAAATAGATGCGCTAACATTCAAGTATCTTGTTTAAATAAGCACAAAAACGCATAAAAATGGCATTTTTACTTTTTGACTAAATGAAACTTTGGTCTGTGACTTAATGCTATTATTTATATTTCAAAAAGTAAGAAATCATTATCAAAATGTAAGATATAATTGACATTTTAAAGACGGCAGACTATCCTCATATATAAGGAGGTGCAAAAAAATGAATGCATCAAAAAAGTTTGTTTTGTGTTTAAGCGCTTTATGTTGCGTTTGCTTTGGAAACTCAGGCGAGGGAGCCATTGTGAGAAACGAATTCGCCTCTGCAGGAACTAGAAATTTGAATCTTAATAATATTGTTCTTGCACAAAGGGAAGAAGCTCCAAAATCTGAAGAGATTTTTTATTACTTCTTTTATAAGGATGGGAATGTGATTGGAACCTATTCTTACGAGGATTTGTCGGATTCATTGAAACTTGATCAGCTTCAAGAAACAGCATTAATCGCAGATAGAGTAGCTGTATCAAACACCGAAAAAATACCGGAAATAAACTATCAAGTAGAACAAAAACAGGCTATAATATTGAACTTCGCTCTGAAAGTGGCGAAAAATATGTCTACTCATGGGAAAATGTTCTGGTGGGGATATCAAGTTTATTTCAGTCATCAGACCATAAATGATATTGATTCCGCGATGAGTATTAGCAGCGCTGCTTCTTCGGGACTGACAGCAATCCTGGGGGCGGTCGCCGCCGAGGCTGGCGTAATCGTCGGTGTCTTGTGCGCATTCGTATTTACTAATTTTGCAATTATGAAGGCGTTCGATAAAGGCGATGGTGTCACATTAACGCAGGAGATTTGGGGTCCTGGCGTTTACTGGTTCAATTCAGGCAATTGCATTCGCGGGGAATAGGTATGAACGTTAAAAGAATCTCTTTGGTTGAAAACATATCGTCTTTTTTTTCAGGAATTGTTTTTCTCGTTCTTGCCATAGTTCTTTTTTGCTTAAGCGATGCAAAAACCAATAATGCTCTTGGAGCAGCGGTATCCTGCTTAAGCATCGCAATCGTACTTCTGCTAATTCCGTTATATCGTCTTATTTGCCACATAAGGAAACAGGCAACGCTTTCCTCTCTAGATGAGCGTCAAGTGCAAGTTCACCTCATTGCTTTTATTATTGCCTTTTTCCTGCTTGCTTTATACGTTGCGATAATTGGACTTCTTGACTTCGGCGCATCCATTGCTTTTGCTCCTTTCTTTGTTGAATTCCTTTACGGATTGGTCGGAACCGGGCTCTTTGTAATTATCTTCTCTATTTGGAATGATTCCTTCATTAATGTGAAGAATCAAAGGGAGTGCTGGTCTTTTATTGCTATCTACTTGGCAATCGGAATTTCGAATCTGTCGTTGGGAATCTCGGACATTGCAAATATGGTAGAAGGTAATCAATTAACAGCAAACTCAATGTACATCGTAACGGCGTTGTTTAATTTTATCGTTGCTATCAGCATGTTCCTCAAAAATATCAATTACATGAAACGAAACGATGAAAAATAATAAATTGAAAGCCGCTAGGGTTGCCTTAGGAATGACCCAGCAAGATCTTGCGACGAAGATATCAGCTAGCCGCCAAACGATAGTCATGATTGAAAGTGGCGAATATAATCCGACACTAAATTTGTGCATTCAGATTTGCAGGGTGCTAGGAAAAACGCTGGATGAACTGTTTTGGAATGAGGGGAATTGATTTTTCGCGGGAGAATTCACTGTAAAAATATATTTTCCTCAATTATTAGCTTTCTTACGAGGCATTAAGTGAAGGAAGTTTCTTAAATTTCAGTTTTATAGTCTTTCACTATAAAATTGGAATTTATAAGTCTATCGCCTCATGGCCGTTAGAAAATGATAAGTGATACCCGTGCCAGGAAACTGATCCTGTCACCTTGGAACCATCGCTTAGTTTACCTTCAAGATAGCCTTTATTGAATCTTGTCGCTATCATGTCTTGGAACGTATCATTGATATACATCTCACACTTGATGAACCCGCCGTAAAGCACAATGTCATCATTCCCAACTGAAACTCTTTTTGTCTTAAAGAGAGAAAAAGATATCACAAAAATCAGAGCACACCAGAAAGCCAAAGCCCAGCCAAGGACTATTCCGATAATAAAGTCATAATTATAAGTTGTGGTAGTAATGATGCCTAGGATTCCGTAGTCAGTCTCGGTCACGATTTTGCTATTCTCATATAGAATGGTAAAGGTGATTCCTACGCCTATAGACACTATAGTTAGAATGCCCCATAGGCATCTAATTCTGATGGCACGTTTAGCAAATTTTTGAACTATATCACTTTTTTCCATCGTTTTCCTCGCTATTCTTTATTTCTTATCAAAATCTTTAGTCATTTTTATTTTACTCTAAACATTAAACATTACAAATCTATAAGACAGAATGTTATTTATTTATTCAGTAAAAAACTTCTTGGACATCTTTTTAATGATGCCCATCTCATTCATTCAATTCTTTAATGATGGAATAAAAAATTTTAATCGAAAACATGGAATTCTGATATTTTTAAGTTATTTAGCAGAAAAGCTAAAATTTAGGCTAGAGACTTTAGTGGAAGAACAATTATGTTATTATTATAGGTAAAAAACGTCTTTACTGATGATGAGAATAATTATGATATTCTTAAAATTTAACAATGTAAAAATTGTCAGATATGTTCGCTTAAAATCAGTCTTTTTGCTTTTGAAAAAACATTACAATTCATACTAGCAATAAATGCTGATTCTTTACTTCAGGTGCGCACATTTATATTTACACTAAAATAACTAAGCACAATAGAGAAGTGATTATTAGTCTGGGACAGACTATTTAGTATTCTTTACTAGTGAGTTAAGTCCCGACGAAAGATAGTCTTTCCGGATATCATCCGGTAATTCTGACAAATCCATTTTCTTCAATTTCTTCTCATCACCTAATTCGCAGGCCTTCTGATAATACCAGCACTTGTACCTGAGGACGGATAAGACCTGATTCATTCTTTTGATTTCCTCTTCTACCCGAGCTTTTTGTTCGACAAAGAGTTCTTTTCTTTTAAGATAAGTACTTTTGCCTTCCATGCACCATTTCATAAAGATTTTAATTCTTTTGATTTCCAGTCCAGATTTTTTTAGGCATTCTATGACTTTGATGGTCTCGATTTCTTGGTCTCCGAACTCTCGGATTCCGGATTTTCTTTTTATAAACGGAAAAAGGCCTTGCTTGTCATAATATCTCAAGGTCGAGATAGGTAGATTGAACATCTTTGATATTTCACCAATCGTGTACATAGAAATCTCCTTGCATATATACTTGACCTAAAGTTAGGTTTAGGCTATATAATTATTGTATCAGCTCCTAAAGGTGCTGTCAACGGAAGGAGAAAAAATGAAAAAAATAGTTGTTATCAGTTCCAGTCTGCGTCTTAACAGCAACTCGGAAATACTGGCCGATGGTTTTATAAAAGGCGCCAAAGAAAATGGAAATAAGGTTGATAAAATAATCCTTAGAGATCAGAAGCTTCTATTTTGCTGCGGCTGCCTATCCTGTCAGAAAAATGGCCGATGCTTTCAAGATGATTTTGTCAATGGTGTTCTAGACATAATACAGGAAGCTGACATTCTTGTTTTCGCTACACCTATCTATTACTACTCAATCAGCGGGCAGCTGAAGACTTTCCTTGATCGTCTTAATCCGCTTTACGTCCGAAAGAATTCTTTTAAGGAAATATATCTGATAGCCACTTCTGCTGACAAGGAAAGATCCGCTATGGATGGTGCCATCAGAGAAATAGAGAACTGGGCCAGCTGCTTTAACGGAACCAGGCTCACA
>JBAYAI010000054.1:0-8813 GCA_041669865.1 Bacilli bacterium
AAATATCTTGTCCATTTTCTCGCCCCTACAAACTAATAATATCTTTTATTACTAATACCACCGCAAGGACAACCAATATAATCAAACCTATATAGCTAACTATATTCTTAATTTTATTATATCTAATCTTATTCTTTGCCTCCTTTAACTGATCTTCCGCCATGAGTTTTTCTTTTTCCTCTTCGGATAGATTGACGTATTTGTTCTTATTTTTAATCTTTTTAATTCTAACCGCAATTCCTTCAATTATAGTAACGAGAATTTGCCAACCATCCAATCCTGGGAAAGGAAGTAAATTAAAGATAGCCAAATTCACGGAAATCATTCCCCAAAGATACAAAACAGCGTTCAAACCTATTGATACAGCTAACGATGAAACAGAAAAAACAGCAACAATACCACCAACTTGAGCAAATCCACTCGGGGTAAACATATTTGCTAAAGCGACAAAAATAGCTGAACAGCCTGTAAGCCACTGATCCCAAGCCAGTCCTAACGCTTCACCCGCAGTATAATTAACCGTATCGTAAGTCGCACTTATTCCTATAGTTTCCCAAGTAAAATCGCCATCACTATTCTCTGCAAGTGTAACGATTGTCACGGTTTTTTCTTCGCCATCGCGTTCGTAGGTAATTGATATAACTCTCTTGTCTCCCTCGCTTTTAGGAGAGTAGGTTTTGACGACTATCTCGCCATCAGTAGTAGTGTAATAAATATTTCCGGAAAGAACAGAGCTGATTGAGTTATTGTATTCCAATAGGTTGTCGGGCTCTGATTCATAGGCGTAGCGGGTTATCTCTTGCACACCAGTAGAGTCATCTTTTTCGGAAGAATAGGTTCCGTCTTCACCTATATAGTAAAAATCTTGATTGATACTTTCTATCGCATCGTTATCTTGCAATCCAGCCAAACTAGCTTTGGAATCTTCTACAACAAAAACTTGATTTGAATCGTAGTGAGCAACTGTTTGAGGAACAGCTGCGTAGTTGATAAAGAAAAGAAGATAGGCCAGGAGAAAGTTCATAAAAACTCCAGCGAACATGATGATAATTCTCTTCCACCTGGATATTCCCTCAATCGTTCTCTCACGAGGAACAACTATCGATTTATCCACACCTTCAGCATCTTCTAAATCCTCACCAGCCATAGATACATATCCACCGATGGGGAGAGCGCGGATTGAAAAAGCAGTCTCCTGCCCCTTTTTCGGGTCGGGTTTGTGGGTGTATATAGCGTTCCCCATTCCAATCGAAAACTCGTAGCAATAAACCTTAAAAATCTTCGCAGTAGTCAAATGTCCTAACTCGTGAATGATAATCAAAATTCCCAAGGAAACTATAAAAATCACTATATCGAGAACAGTTATTAAAAAATTGCTCATCTATTTACTCCTTAAATATATATTTAATCTTATTAGAAACTTCAAAGTTTTAGAAGGAAATTTCTAATCTAATTCAGCTTTAACAATTTTTCTCGCCATTTGATCAGTAATTTGAACCGTTTGTTTATCAACGACGTCAAAAGTGACAAGTTCGTTTCTCACAGTCGTTTGTATGTAATCAATCATTTGGTTGAATGTTATTTTCTTTTGCGCAAAGCGAACTATAGCTTCTTCGTCTACCGCGTTTAAAAAAGCCATGGCAGTTCCACCTTTTTTAAATGTTTCTAATACAAGGTCAAAAAGCGGATATTTATTTCTATCAAACTTTCGGAAATTCAACGAGCACTTTTTATTGAAATCGACACTCTTGAAATCGGCAGAAACTCTGCGATTTTCGTTTAGTGCATAAGATATCGCTATCTTCATATCTGATGGACCCACTTCAAATAGATAAGAATTATCTTTAAACTCCAAAACCGAATGTATGCGCGATTCATCGTTAATTAGAGGAGAAATCTTATCGATTGGCCAATCGTATAAATAGCATGCTTCGATAAATTCGAATGCTTTATTTACCATCGTGGCTGAATCAACCGTTATTCTCGTTCCCATGTTCCAGGTTGGATGTTTCAACACCTTTTCCAGCGTAACATCTTTATACTCTTCAACTGGAACATCCCTCAAAGATCCACCTGAAGCGGTGATAATAACTTTTTTTATCTCATCTCTATTGGCATTTTTAAACAGCTTAGCAAGTGCTACGTGTTCAGAATCGATGGGGAAAATTCTTCCGCTTTTCTTTAATTGTTCTTTGATAAGATTGCCTCCGATGACAAGAGATTCCTTGTTTGCGAGACAAAGGTCTTTATTCATTTCGAGCACTTTCATAGAGACCTGAAAACCAGCAGCTCCAGTAATAGCGTTGACAGCTTTGTCGTAATTGGGATCACCAGCCAAAATGACGTTCACATCGTCCGTAGATATGATAACTTCGTATTCCGGGTGCCTTTGAGCAAACTCTTTTGCCTTTATTGGATTTTGAATTGCAACTTTCTCTAAGTACGGCAAATCCCTTAAAGATTTTTCTAAAATTTCAATATTAGAAAACAAACTCACGGATATAATTTGAAAATCAGTGAGTGAGTTCTTGATTAAATCGATTGTCTGCAAGCCGATAGATCCGGTGCATCCAAGTAATAATATTCGTTTCATATTAAATAAAAGTCCATCCGTTAGTCACAAAGAAAGTCATTATCGATACTATAATACACACGAAGGAAAGAGAATCTATTCTATCTAACACTCCGCCGTGACCTGGAAATATTCTTCCAAAGTCCTTAATTGAGAATGAGCGCTTAATTGCCGAAAAAAATAAATCGCCCATGTCTGAGGCTATAGGGATAATTATCGATATAACAATGATCCAAATGTAGTTGTAATTATCAAAGTCGAGAACTCCTGGCAAAATTGGATGTCCAGTCAAATCACACACAAAGGCAAATAGAATTGAAAAGATTATTGAGAAGACAATTCCACCGATTACCCCCTCCCATGTCTTTTTGGGAGAAATACGCGGAGCCATCTTGTGCTTGCCAAACATCACTCCGATAAAGTAGGCGCCTATGTCATTCATCGCTGTACCAATTATTACATAGAACATAAGAAGGGAAGATGATAATCTTTCTTGCTGGTAGAAATCAACTGAATTGGGAAGATATCTAATATAGTAAAAGCACATGAAGGCTAATCCTATATAAATCCCCATCGTAAATAAAAATGTAGCATCGGCAACTGTGAATTTTTTTGAAATCAAAGTGGCACTGAAAAGAAGGATAAAATAAACAGCAATTCCAGTAGTTGAAATTCTTAGGTCTTCGATCATAAAGAGATTGTCCTCAAAAATCGAATTAAAGACAGCTTGGTCTTTAACAAAGTGCCAAAAGATGAAAGATAGAGTTGCAATATAGACGACAATATAAACAAGAATATTGAATCTACCGCGGTTAGGAGCGGATATAAACTCATGAATAGCAACTATTGCTAAGAATGCGACTAATACAAAATAAAACCACCCGCCAAATAGAACACAGGGTACTCCGATGATAAACATAAGAACACCAGTGAGTATTCTTTGTCTCATTGAATGTTTTGTATTTGCCGAAAGTTCTCTCATCCTTTGATTCCTCCAAATCGGCGCTGTCGCCCCTCGTAATCCTTAAAGCAATCAACTAGATCATCTTCGTTGAACGCGGGCCAAAATACTGGAACGAATACCATTTCTGCATAACAAACCTCATAGAGTAAGCAGTTTGACAATCTAACTTCTCCCGACGTTCTAACCAATAAGTCAAGTTCAGGAAGATCAGGTTGATATAAGTAGTGTTTTAAAGTGGCTTCAGAAATGTAGCGTTCGTCTATCCGACCGGCTTTAACTTGTTTGACAATTTTCTTTGTCATATCTACAATCTCTCGTCTACCACCATAATTAAACAATACGTTAAACACGTGATTGTTGCAATCTTTCGTTCGATAGATTGCATCTTTCATCGTATTCAACACATCTTCGGGAATTCTCTTGTCATCCAAATCTCCAGAAATGACAATCTTTACACCTTTTTCCAAAAATTCTTGAATATTTTCTTCAAAGAACAATTTGAGAAGTTTAAATAAATAGTTCTTTTCCTTTTCAGGGCGATTCCAATTCTCGGTCGAGAAGGTAAAAAGCGAACATGCGAAAATATCATACTTATAGAAGCATAAATCGACGATCTTTTTGACATTTTTCACACCAGCTCTATGGCCCATAGAACGGGTGAGCATTCTTTTTTTAGCCCACCGTCCATTGCCGTCCATAATGAAAGCAATATGATTCAAAGGCTGAGTAAATTTGAACTGTTCACTTTTTTTCATCGTATTATAAAGTTGTTAATTCTTTCTCTTTTTTAGCGAATATTTCTTCAATTTGTTTGTTGAATTTATTGGTCAAGTCTTGAATATCGTTGGTATAGTTAAAAACCATATCTTTGGATAACTCTTTGTCTTTTTTTACCTTGTTGATAGCATCCGCTCTGACACTTCTAACACTAACTTTTGCTTGTTCACAATAGGCCTTAGCTTGTTTGACGTATTCTAATCTTCTCTCTCCTGTCAATTGAGGAAAAGTAACGCGAATATCACTGCCGTTGATAACTGGACTGACGCCTAAGTTTGACTCGCCAATGGCACCAGCAATCGATCTGATCGAATTGGGATCAAAAGGGCGAACAACCAATTGCGTTGCGGAAGAAACCGTTACGGAAGCTAAAGCTTTAATCGAAGTCTTTTCGCCATAATAGTCTACAAAAATCTTATCCAATGCGTTGGGTGTAACCACTCCTGAGCGGATGGTTTTTAAGCTATCTTTTAAATTTGCAATAACTTTTTCCATCTTGTCTTTGCAATTTTGTGTTATCTCGTCCATTTTTTATTATTCCTTTCTTATTGTAGTTCCAATATTTTCATTTTTTGCTGCTTTTATAAAGTTACTTGGATCCGCCATATTGAAAACCTTGATTACAACGTCGGAATCTTGCAGCAAGGAAACCGCTGTTGAATCCATGACTTTCAAATCTTTCCTCAATACATCCTTGTAGGATATCTCAGGAAGGAACTTTGCATTTTTATCCAGGCGCGGATCGGAAGTATAAACGCCTTCGACATCATTCTTTGCCATGAGAATCGCGTCGCACTTCACTTCTTTCGCTCGCAAAGCAGCAGTTGTATCGGTCGTAAAGTACGGGTTTCCCGTACCACCCGCAAATATAACAACTCTACCTTTTTCTAAATGCCTGATTGCCCTTTTTTGTATATAAGGCTCAGCGAGTTGTTTTATTTCTATCGAAGACATAACTCGGCATTCAATGCCTTCGCTTTCAAGTGCCGAACCGATAGCCATGGAGTTTATAATGGTTCCCAGCATTCCCATATAATCAGCTGTCGCTGATTCTATTCCCATGCTTTTTGCCATTCTTCCACGCCATATATTCCCGGCACCGACAACGACGCATATTTCTAATCCTTGATCTTTCAAACCTTTTATTGATTTGGCAATGCTCTTTAGCAGGTTAGCATCAAGTATTTGATTTTCTGTTTTTGATTTAAGGGCTTCACCTGATAATTTCACTAAAACTCTTTTGAATTCCATGAGTTAGCCTCCTATTAATAATAAGTATACAATTTATTGTGTACTATTAATATTTATTTTTTGTTTTTCTATTTTTATTCTTTAAAAAATATAAGCCACCTATAATAGGTGGCTTATAGGTTTATTGCATTTCTTTAGCGACTTCGGCAGCAAAGTCATCTTTTCTTTTTTCGATGCCTTCGCCAACTTGGTAACGAACGAATTCTACAATTTCAGCTTTATTTTGTTCACAGGCTTTCTCGACAGTGACATCGGGATTAACAACAAATTCCTGTTCCAAAAGAACTGATTCAACAAAGTGCTTTTTAACTCTTCCGCTAATAATTTTATCCTGGATATTTTCAGGCTTCTTAGCGAAGCTAGCATCTTCTTTTGCCTTTTCTTTTTGAAGGTTGGTTTCCTTTTCAATCTCTTCAGCAGGAATATCCTTTGAAGAAAGGTAAACAGGGGCGTTAGCAGCAATAGACATTGCTAATTGTTCAGCAAAATTCTCATCAGCTGTTTTCACTTTTACGAGAGCGGTTATCGTACCGCCACCGTGAACGTAAGAGCCAAAGATTTCACCTTCGCCCTTTTCAACTAATTTAAAGCGACGAAGCGATAATTTTTCACCCAATTTTAGTCCGGCGTTTACAAACAATTCGTTTACTGTTGTACCATCTGCAGTTGCGAGAGTTTTTAACGCTTCGACATCTTCAGGATTTTGATCTAAGCAAATTGTCGCTACATCATCAACTAATTTGATAAAAGGATCGGATTTAGCAACGAAATCGGTTTCACAATTGATTTCCAAGACAACGGCTTTGTTGTCTTTGAACTTGACAGTTGTAAGTCCTTCAGCAGCAATTCTACTAGCTTTCTTTGCTTGTTTAGCAATACCCTTTTCTCTCAACCAATCGACGGATTTCTCAATGTCCATATCGCACTCTTTTAAAGCGTGCTTGCAGTCCATGAGACCTGCGCCTGTTCGATCGCGCAATACCTTAATTAATTCTATAATTTCTGACATTATTATTTTTCCTCTTTTACTTCAGCTTTTTCCTCATCCTTAGCGGCGGGTTTGGCAGCTTCGATTTGCTTGTTATCGCCATTTTCTTTCTTAGCGGCGGGGTTCTTGGTATATTTCTTTACAAACTTTTTGACGGGTTTGTTCTTTTTCTTACCTTTTTTAGCAGCTCTTATGGCGTATTGATCTTCTCTGATTCTAAGTCTGATGAGTTTGTATTCTTCATTTCTATCTGTAGTCTTGATAGCTTTATCGAAATTTAAAACTTCACCTTCTTGCTTGGTGTAAGCATAAGCGACATCTCCACCTTTTCCTTCGACGATAGCGTCAGCGAGAATTCCAACTATGAGCTTAACAGTTTTATAGGAATCATCGTTACAAGGAATGGGGTTAGAAACAGTATTCGGATCGCAGTTTGAACCGAGCAATGCAAATACAGGAATGTTGAGAATCTTTGCCTCAGCAACAGCATTGTGTTCAGTATTCGGGTCGACAACAATAAGTGCATCAGGAAGTTTTCTCATTTCTTTGATACCTGATAAGTTAGTTGCTAATTTAGCTTGAATTTTCTTTTTCTCAATTGCAACTTTCTTAGGCATGGTGTCGTAAACACCATCGATTTCTAACTGTTCAAGTGATTTGAGTAATTTAAGTCTCTTTGAAATGGTCTTAAAGTTGGTCAATGTACCACCTAACCATCTATTGTTAACGTAGAACGAACCGGATCTAACTGCTTCTTCAGCAATTACTTGAGATGCTGATCTCTTAGTACCGACAAATAAGACTTTTCCGCCCTTAGAGACAATATCTCTCAATTGAGCATAATCTTTGGAAATCTTTTCTGCAGTCTTGTCAAGATTGATGATATGAATGCCAGTTCTTGTAGCATAGATATACGGTTTGAAAGCGGCGTTCCATCTTCTCTTAAGATGACCGAAATGTGCTCCAACTTCCAAAAGTTGTTTTACTGTGACAACTGGTGCATTGGGATCGTGAATGACGCTAGCCATTTCCGACACTTCTTCAGTCTTCTTTTCGCCTTCTTCTTTTTTAGCTTCTTCAGCTACGGCTTCTACAGCCTTAATTTCTTTTTCTTCACTCATAAGTGAACCTCCATTTGTTAAACCTCCATCACTTCGAGAATTAGGCCCTGTTTGTGTAGAATGATAATTTTAATAAGCGCATTTATGTACGCCTTACACAAAAGGACTAGCCTAATAGATTCATGATGTGTGCATTCGCAACCAAAATAAAACGCAATGATTGCGTAAGAGTAATTTACCATAGGTTTCATTTTTTTACAAGAAAATAGCAAATATATGCGAACATTTTTAAATATAATGAGATTTTTGTCGTTTACCTGTGAACTAATTAGTTAAATCTCCCTTTTCTTTCGAAAATTTCATTGGTGATTATATCTATATTTGTCCACATTCAAGGATACTGCCCTTTCGGTCTTCAAAGATTCCAAGGCCAGCTTATTTCCAAAGATGATTGCTTCTTCAATACTCTTGCCACAGTTTATTTTATCGATTATACCAGCAAACATCGCATCCCCTGCTCCAGTATCATTGACAACTTGATCGAATGGTTTGATATCTATTTTGGAAACTCCTTCTTTACTGCCGTAATATACGGATTTGCTTCCAGCGGTAATAATTACATTTTTCACTCCTCTATCGAGGATTTCTCGGATGTTTTTTCTAACGTCAATGGTATCGGAATGAATCACCGCTTTCGCTTCATATCTATTACCTTTAAACAAAAAAATGCGATTTAAAAAGTCGCTCAAACGAACGACTTTGTTTGCAGAGACCGCCTCTACCATCCACTTCTTATCTGGATAGCAACGAAAGAGATCTCGAATTGTACTTTGAGAAATATTTGCCTCCAAGCACATATACTCAGTTTTACGTATTTCTAAATTGTTTTCATTGATAAAATCGATGTTGATTTTGTCGCTTGCTCTCGAGTCACAAATAGCGCACTTCATGGTGCCGTCAAAATCGTGAATCGAAAGATAGGAAGAAGACACATCACTAATATTTGGAGAATAAATCTTAACTCCTAAATCTTCGAGTTCTTTTTTCATACTTCTTCCAGGAGCATCGCCTCCTATACCAGTAAAAAATACGACGCGATTGCCAATTCTCGCGAGATTTTCAACAATGTTTCTCCCCACGCCACCGAAAGAGACACTAAGTTTTCCGATATTCGAGTCGTTATCAACTAGTTTTTTAGCT
>JBAYAI010000055.1:0-8015 GCA_041669865.1 Bacilli bacterium
AAGAGTTATCGCTGAATAATTTTCTGATAGTCGCTTAAACTCTAATTATTCAGCAAAGTTATTATAACATTGATACAATCTTAATAGGAATAGCCACACTTTTGTAAAGTCATCTATTTATTAATTATCACCTTTTGTTTTGACAACTTAAGTATACCATAATAAAATACTCATAATTTTATAAAAAGCGCCAATCAATCGACGTACTCAAGGATAACGCGATAAGCCTCGACAAGCTTATCGAGACTCCATGCCGCATTGGCAGGTGAGGTCGAAGGCAACTTGATCACTTTCGGGCCGGCATCATTGATAAATTTATTGAAGAGATTATAGGCTTTTGATCCATTACAGACAATTAGAGTGATATTTGCAAAGGAAGTTATTCTTGATATCTCATTCGCTTTAACATTCCGAATGGAACTGTCAGAAGAGCCGTTAATTTCGCAGGACTGCACCACATCCCACAGGGCTATTCTATGGTTGAGAACGAGCGCTTTTCGTTCGGAATTGTTTTCAGGAAGCTTTTCATTTAATAAGATGGAAAGAACTTTCCAAAAGCGATTCATTTTGTGACCGTAATAGAATGATATTTCGCGCGACTTTACCGACGGGAAAGAACCTAGTATGAGGACTCGTGATTGTCGAGAGAAGATAGGTGGAAGTTCGTGTTTCAATCTTTTCATAAATCAATTATAGTTGAAACTCTAAAAAGTGTTAAACAATATGTAAAATTTTTAGTCATATGCTAGACATATGTATCGCTTATATATGACAATATAGATATGAAAACAATAATCGAATATGTCCAAGAGTACGATTGCGGAAATTTTGAGACGTGCATCTTAACTCCGGTAGATATGCTCATCCTGGCAGAATTATCCTATTTTGAATTGAGAAAATACGGAACCATCTACTGCAGTAAAAAGTTTGAAAAATTCAATCTTCTCGATCGCGATGGAATCGTCGAAAAGATAACTAATCACACGATTGATAAGGAATATAACATTGCCCTAGCAAAAGAAATTTTCAAATCTAATCGCTTTAAAAATTTAGAAATGGCTTTTTACATGGATAAAAAATCAAGCAGAGATGTTATGCAGTACGCCTCGATGGTCTATAGACTCGCTAATAACTATGTTATTGCCTTTCGCGGCACCGATATGTCTCTTTTAGGATGGCATGAAGACCTCAACCTTTCATTTCTCGATCGGCTTCCATCTCACGAATTGAGCATCGAGTTTGTTCAGCGAGTCATAGATGATTTGCCCAAAGGTGCGAACATCTATCTCGTCGGGCACTCAAAGGGCGGAAATTTTGCTACATTTGCCGCTTCATACATTCCGCCTGAATATCAATCCCGGATCAAAGGCGTTTACGATTTCGACGGACCTGGTTATAAAACTGATATATTTAAATGCCGTCAGTTTAAAAATATTGAGCACAAATATAACAAAATAGTTCCATACGACTCAATCGTTGGAACGCTCATGATTGACTATTCCAAGTACAAAGTTGTTAGTGCTGCTGGTCCTAACGGCATTTCGCAACATTCTCCATTCAAATGGAAACTCGGAGATGACAACGACTTTGTTTATCTTCCGAAAATTTCTAAAACTTCTCGTGCTTTTGACCGAGCTTTCGAAGATTGGCTGTCCGAGCTTGACGACAATACAAAGATGGATTACACATTTGCGATATTTGATTTTCTCTACAAGTGTGGCATCAAGGATTTACGTCAACTCACCGGGGAAATATTGCCATTATTTAAAAGAGCGCGCGCCGTGCAAAAAAGGATGAAAAAGAAAGATAAAAAAGTCGCTTACCAAGCCATTGTTAAGCTCGGAAAATTATTTTTGCAATACCGCTTTAAGCGAGATATATAAAAACCCTTTGGTACAAAGACCAAAGGGTTAATTTATCCGTGGGGACAATTAGTCTTTCTTTACTTTTGCTGTTTTCAACATTAGCGAGTTGAGATTCTCAACAAAAGCTTTCTTGTCCTTAACTTCAAATCCTTCAAGCATTACCGCTTCATCGTATAAAAGTGAACCGTACTGTTTTAATAAATCGTCATCCTCAACATTTGATATTGCTTTGAAAAGTTCGTGGTTGGGATTGATTTGCAGCAATTTTTTCGACTTCACTTTTTCATTTTCATCTTTATTTCCGGGTTGCTCTTCATTTATGACGTGTTCCATATTCATCGACAATCCATCTTTGGTTACAATGCATACAGGCGAATCGACAAGTTTGGTGGAGAATCCTACATCGTCAACTTTATCCTTTAATACTTCCTTGATATCGTCAAGCAGTCTCTTGTTTTTGGCCGTAAGGGATTCAATCTCGTCCTTTTCCTCTTTCGACAATTCTTCGCTCGACTCATCTGATATATTCTTAAATTGTTTCTTGTCGTATTCTCTCAGCATCATGATGGTAAATTCATCGATATTCTCATCCATCAATAGAACATTTTCCCCGCTCTTTTTATATTTTTCGAGTTGCGGAAGCAATTTAATGGACTCGATATTCTTTCCAGAAGCAAAGTAAATATACTTTTGGTCCTTTCCCATCTTATCGACATAAGTCTTTAGATCGATAGGTTTTTCATCATTTAGAGACTTATAAATTAAGAGATCCTTAAGCTCTTCATTTTTAGACCCATAGGAAGAGTAAATACCAAATTTAATGTGGTTTCCATATATTTTAAAGAACTTTAAATATTTTTCATAGTCGTCTTTCTTAAGTTTCAGCAACTCAGACACTAGTTTGGTTTCAATGTTCTTGGCTATTTTCTTCATCACGGGAGAGTTTTGCAGCAGTTCGCGGGAAATGTTTAAAGAAAAGTCATCGGAATCGACAAGTCCCTTTACAAATTTTAGGTAGTCAGGTATTAATTCAGGGCATTTTTCCTTGATGAAGATTCCCTTAGAATAAAGTGCAATCCCCTTTTCGTAATTCTCCGAATATAAATTGTATGGGGCGTGTCCAGGAACGTACAATAAGGCATTGTAACTGAGAAGTCCCTCAGCTTTGACAAATATTGAAAGCAAGGGCTTTTCATAGTCATTAAAGCGAGAAGTGTAAAACTTTTCCATCTCTTCCTGGGTCACTTTTGATCTTGGTTTTTTCCAAAGTGGCACCATCGAATTTAATGTCTTATTTTCAACTACATCTTCATACTTTCCTTCGATAGGTTTACCATCTTTGTCCAATTTGGGTTTTGAGGTTGTCACATCCATTTTTATAGGATATCTAATGTAATCAGAATATTTTTTAACCAGATCTTCTATCTTGTATGTCTCTAGATAATCGGAATATTTCTCTTCATCCGTATCATTCTTCAAGAAAATCTTAACTGCTGAGCCTTGCTCTTTCTTATCAATATCAGAAATAGTATATTTTGAAACGCCATCGGACTCAAATAAATATCCTTTGTCATCGGCATTCTTTGTTCTCACTTCAACTTTTTTAGCGACCATAAAAGCCGAGTAGAAGCCGACACCAAATTGACCGATTATATTGACGGCCTCTTCCTTGTTTTCCTCTTTTTTATCCTTGGCTCGAGCGGCTTTTTCTAAAAATTCTTTTGAACCGGATTTAGCGATGACACCCAAGTTATTTACGATGTCGTCCTTAGTCATACCAATTCCATTGTCAGATATTTCAATAGTGCGTGCCTTCTTATCAACTACAATATTTATCTGGTAATCGCGCTGAGGGTACTTACCGTTAGAAGTGAGAGCTAAATACTTATATTTATCAATCGCATCTGAAGCGTTTGACAATATTTCTCTCAGGAATATTTCTTTATCTGTATAAATAGAATTTACCATTAAATTCAACAATTGTTTCGATTCGGTTTGAAACTCTTTTTCTTCTTTCATATAATTTCCTCCTTGTGTTCACTAACAATTATTTTACTCATATATTTAGCACTTTCAATACTTGAGTGCTAAATTCCTGTGCTTTTTTGCATTTTTGTTCTTTTTTATTTGTTTTATCAAAAAAAGCCTTTGTATAAAAATACAAAGGCTAGAAATTAACAGTAATTTTAACGTCTATTTTCCGTAGACAATTTTCGTGGGTAGAACAGTCTCGGCATGTTGAACTGTCGCACTTACAGGGCATTTTGACTCCACAAGTTTGGCAAATTTATCGATTTCTTCTTTGGTGTTATCAGCATCGATATGCATTGTCAATTGAATTGTGTGGAAGCCGATATTAGTAGGATCTTCCTCATAACCAGACATGTCGAAGTCACCTTCTACTTCAATGCTAAAGTTTTTCAAATTAATATTTAAACGGCCGGCAAGATATCTAGCTGTGATCGCTTGGCATCCACCGAGAGCGGCTAATAGTCCCTCCATAGGATTCATAGCGGTGTCAGTTCCACCGTCCTTTTTAGGCTCATCAAATTTAATCGTATGGTTGCGAGCTACCGCTTCCGCTACGACTCCTTCTTTGAGAGTGACAACGGATTTTAATTTTGAATTCATAATCTCTCCTCCTTTTAGATTAAGTCTAACTATATGATACCCCATATTTAACTAGTCGCAACTGCAAACGCACTTTAAAAAATTTATTGTTTATCAACCGAATAATCTTGAATGTATTTCTTCACTATTTTTCACGAAGAATTTATTTTTTATTAATGGTTAATTTAATTTACAAATTTTAGCAAAATTTATATAATATCGATAGTCGGAATTTACACATTTTACAAAAGTGTAAGAGAATGTTACACCAGCAATTACATTTTTTGCATAAAACAATCACGACAAAATATTTTTATTACCGCCCCAAAAAATGGGCGTGATATTAAAAAAGGGAGAGAATTATGAAAGTCAAATCTGAATTAGAAGGTAAAGTTGGGAAAATTTCAGTTAAAGTTGGAGACAAGATTTCTAAAGATGACATTATCTGCAAGGTCGAATCCGGAAAGATAACTCAACCTATCAAAGCTGATATTAGCGGAACAGTCGTTAAACTCATGATTGAGGAAGGACAGCAACTTACATCAGGTACTGAAGTGATGGAGATTGATCCCGGTGAAAGTGGAAAATCGGAAATTGAAGTAAAATCAGAATTTTCCGGTAAGATAGGTAAAATATCTATTGTTGTTGGTGACAAAGTCAAACCAGGTGACACCTTGTGTAAGATAGAAAGCGGAAAACTGATTCAGCCCGTCAAAGCCAAAATAGAAGGAACAGTTATAGATATTTTAGTCAAGGAAGGTCAGACCACTTCTACTGGCGAACGCCTATTTATTCTTGCAACTGCGGACGATGGAAAAGCGAAAGAATCGATTGAACTCAAGGCTGAACTCAGCGGTGACGATCAAAATTACAAAGTTGTAAAAATAAAAGTTTCCAAAGGCGACACTGTTACTAAAGGCGATGTTTTGATACAGGTAGAAGCTGGAAAATTGACTGAAAAAATCAAAGCACAAGGCGACTATAAAATAACAAAGTTGAATGTTAGGGAAGGCGACGTGATAAAAAATGGTCAAGTCATTGCTGAAGCAACTGTTGCGAAAGCAGTTGTGGAGAAGGAAAAAGCTCCAGTCGAGCGAGGAAAGATCAAGTGCGATCTCGCTATTCTCGGTTCCGGCCCCGGTGGTTATCAAGCGGCGATTTACGCTGCAAAACAAGGACTGAATGTTGTTTGCATTGAAAAGGGCTATTTGGGTGGAACATGTTTAAATGTCGGCTGCATTCCAACAAAGTCGCTCATTCATTGCGCGGATGTCTATCGCGATAGCGTCAGCAGCGAACAGTTTGGAATAACTAATACTGCAACTAGTTATTCATTAAAAGGCATGATTGCTCACAAGGATAAAGTCGTACTAGCTTTGAGAAATGGCGTTGGTACTCTCTTTGAAAAAAACAGCGTAAATCTCGTTCGAGGAAAGGGCAAATTTGTCGATTCTCACACCATCGAAGTAACCGGTGAGGAAAACGCTACTGTCATCTTTGATAAATGCATCATTGCTACCGGTTCTTCTATTGCAAAACTACCTATTGAAGGTATCGATCTTCCAATCGTCATGGATTCGGACAAAGTACTTTCCAATACAGAAGATTTTGAATCTATAACCATCGTCGGTGGAGGTGTTATAGGTATGGAATTCGCTTCAATATTTACCACTCTAGGAAAAAAAGTAAACGTTGTTGAATTTTTACCTGAAATTCTCTCGGTTGTCGATGATGATCTCGTTGCAGTTGTAAAGAAGGAAATTAAAGCCAACTACTACTTGAGCAGCGGTGTCAAAAAGATCGAAGAAAAGAATGGCAAAGCAGTTGTAACTTATGAACACGAAGGAAGACTGAGCTGCTTGACAACCGACCGCGTGCTTGTCGCGGTTGGAAGAAGCGCTAATATCAAAGGAATTAACCTCGATAAAGCTGGAGTTAAACTCAATGAAAGAGGGCGCGCAATCGAAGTTAATGACAAAATGGAAACTAACGTTAGCAATATCTATGCCATAGGTGATGTCACAGGGAAACTTCAATTAGCCCATGTTGCTTCGAACCAAGGTTTTGTCGCTGTCGACAACATTCTTGGCTCCGAAAGAGAGATGAATTATATAAACGTCCCTTCGGTAATTTTCACCCATCCAGAAATAGCGACTGTGGGTTATTCAGAAAAAATGCTGAAGAAGGATGGAAGGAAATATACAGTTAAGAAAGTTCCCTTTGCTTCCAATGGAAAGGCTCTATCTATGTCGGAAACCGTCGGATTTGTCAAACTAATTCAGGATGATGAAACTAAGAAGGTTATCGGTGGTGCAATAATCGGGCCAGATGCCGGAAACTTAATTGCTTCTTTGACCATACAAATAAATAACAATCTCTCGGCCAAACAAGTTGCTCAAACTGTCTTTGCACACCCTACTTTGGCTGAAGTTATCAACGATACCGAATGCGGTTTCGTTCACGGAGCAATTCACGAAGTACATGAATAAATTTGTAATTACTACTACTAATGACCCATCAGTCAATCTTGCTATCGAGGAAAAATTATTCAAAGATACTTCGACGGATGTCGCAATATATTTGTGGCAAAACCAAAATACAATTGTTATTGGAAACAATCAGAGTTCCTTCCTGGAATGCAACATTCCATCCTGTAAAAAGGACAAAGTCAAAATTGTGAGGCGAATGTCCGGAGGTGGGACTGTATTTCACGACTTAGGAAATTTGAATTTCACATTCATATTCAACACTTCTCAACACAAGATTGAAGAATTCCTAGAACTTGTAATACAATCTCTAGCTTCACTTGGAATATCCAATATTAAGTCAGAGAGAAATGACCTTTTGATAAATGGTCAGAAATTCTCTGGACACGCCTACTATCGCGATGGCGACCGCTTTCTCTTTCACGGTACATTGCTCATAAATTCCGATTTGAATCGCTTAAGTAAATATTTAACGCCTTCCGTGACAAAATTAAAAAATAAAGGTATTGATTCCGTGCGCAAGCGCGTAGTCAACCTTTCGGAGATTGCTGAGGTAACAGTTGATATGGTTAAGGAGAGAATCCGTTTAAAAACGCAGGAAATATTTCCAAATATCGAAAGTGTTACCATGGATCAACGTTGCTGCGAAAATCTCATCGGGAAATACGATGATTTAAAGTTGCTCGAATCTCAAAATCCCGATTCTTCTTTGCGAATGGATATCAAGACTAAACTCGGTAACTTCTCTCTATTAATAGCTACAAAGGAAAACCGCATCACAAAGTTAGAAATATATTCCGATGCGCTAAAAAAGCCTAATTATAATGACTTTATAGATAGTCATGTCGGAAAAATTTTCGATGAAGTCTCACTGCGGAACGACTTTGTTGCAAATTTCGATTAATCAATTAAAAACTTCCCCTGCTTGAAGTGATATGCTCCTTCTAAAGTAGACAAAGAAACTATTTAAAGACAAGTAAACCCCTAGGGGTTCGAAAATTTTAAAATAGGACTTGCTACTTGGAAGGAGCATTTCTTATGGGAAGGAAAAGCA
>JBAYAI010000056.1:0-7853 GCA_041669865.1 Bacilli bacterium
CTTGTCATCAGCCCGCACTAATTCAAAAGGCATAAATTTTTCGTTCAAGAAAAGCTTGTCGTCAATACTCTTCAATACTTGGGTAGAGTAGTTTTTCTTTGTCAGTCTCATAGATGAAAGATTCTTTCCAATCATCACATCTATGCAGTTGAGATAGTTGATAAAGTTTATTCTCTCTTCCTCTTCCTCGCTGAGTTGCTTGATGTCTTCATTGACCAAGAAATCCATAGACGCATGCTCTTCTTTGTTCAAAAATTGCCACAAGTTGAACGCGGCGTGATAGTGAGGATTCTTTCTGATTACATTGGTTTGCATGATGGGAGAAGAAACTTTAGCAGCGCCTTTCATCTGTTCTTTCATAAACTCACTATTCACAAAATATGTCGTATACTTTCGAATAAATTCAAGTTTAGAAAGAGAAGAATTCATCTCTTTCTGCATTTCCTCGCTAGTTTCGGTTGGTTGAGATATCTTGACCGTTGTTGTCGTAGTAATATTCGTATCTCCAAAGCGAAATTCATTATCTAAATACAAGATGTCAGAATTCCTTAAAGCCGCGAATTTTTTCAAGAAAACGTAGCGCCTTTCCACATACATATGGAGCCTCTTAATCAAGGTCATGATGAATCTATTCTCGTAAGTCTGATAGTCAATCTCACCTTCTGATACTAAGATTTTAGATGGAACAATAGTCCCATCATCCTCTATCTTCTTTACAAACTGAGAATGGGTGGAGAGGTGAGTGATAGATTCTGGGCCAGTCTTTTTTGCTAACTCTGCCGGCACTATGTAATGTACAGACTTGATGTAACTCTTAGGGTTATCAATTATAGTTTGAATGTGCGGAATAGCATCTTCCAAAACATTAACCCACGACAGATCCCGGGAGGAATCTTCAGTTCGCGTTACTCTAGCATACTTTACCGATCCATTTTTTATGGCTTCGTAAAGCTCTCTCACTTCTTTGTCTCTTTTGAGAACTTCTCGATTGGTTTTGATGTATTCATCAAATATCTTTTTAAAATCTTTTTCCATTGTTAAAATCCATCGGTCACTAATTCATCTTAATTAATTCTTCGACCTGAGCTTTTGCCATCTTGAAATTGTTTTTCCCGAATAGCTTGTTAATCTCGACGATTAAACTCTTCAATTCATCCTTCAAGAAACCGATGTTCAAAGAAGAAAATTTTCTCAAGATTTTCGTGGTAAAGAAGAAATCTAATCCTTCAAATTCCGTCCCACCACAAGCGACGTAAATGGGAATGAACATATTTAATTGCTTCATGATACGGTTACCAAAAACCAATTTGAAGTTTTTCAAAGAGAAAGAATCGAGAGCGGCAAATTTATCCAAAGTAACTTTAGAAATAGGATTGTTAACAATAGCCTGCCTATACAATTCAGCCACCTGGGAATAGGGGACAATTAGAGAGTCTTGATATTCGCAGTCAAAAGCGCGCGCACGGTCATTAAAGACAATTGACATAGCACGGTCATAGACCTTATCAGAAATTGTAAAAGTCGAATCATCATTATTAGCAGTTCCGAAGAAATATGTGTTTTGTCCCAGGAGGAATTTTCCATCCACAACGTGTTTGGGATCGGATTTATCAGGCGCGGATAAAAGTTGAACTTTCCATTCGTTGACATTGGGCATTTCCATTACGGACAAGAATTCCGCAAAGTAATACTCAACACGCGCCAAGTTCATTTCATCCAATACGACAATATTGAAATCCTTTCGGTAGGAAGATTCATATATTGCTCTTAAAAAGTCAGTCTCGTTAAACTTTTTGGTAAATTCGTTAAAGTATCCTATCAATTCTGTTCGATCACGCCAAGAAGGTTGAACCGAACATATGGTAGCGTCGTTGACGAAGAATTTTCCTAAGGCATAGGGCAAGGATGTTTTACCGGTTCCGGAAATACCTTCCAAAATCAAAAACTTAGAAGTTCCCATACCCGCAAACATTCGACGAATATCATCGATGGAATAATATAATCCCAGGCTTGAAGCGGCAAAATTTCTAAACTTGTTGCACAGTTCTTCAAGTGTAAAATTCGGAACATCAGGAATGCTTGTATCAACATTTTTATACTTGTTATCCACCTGAATCAATCGAGTAAATCTCGAAGTGACTTCTTTGAGTGTGTCTTCGGTTTCTTCATCTTCTTCACCTTCGTTTAAATCAGCCTTTGCTCCCTCAGGACGCAAGCCTAAAGAACCAACTTTAAGATTGAGAATCTTGTTCTTTTCCGTGACGGCTTGATAAAGTTCGTTGTTCAACTGCTCGATTTCATCCGCCATTCTCTCTTTGTCGAGTTCTCGCTTAGTAAATCTGATATACTTGCGCAAAAAGATAAATAAAATCCACAGGAGGCCACATATCAATGCGAAGGACAGGACAATAAAAACCCAGAAGAACACCCAGCCAGCTGTTCCCCACGTCGTGCTGTATGAATTTAAAATGTCGCTATACTCGGAGTTGTAGTTAGGAATAAAAGTCCATTTATAAACGATCCAATTGTAGAAGAAATGTACAACGTTTTCCCAAAACTGAACCATAAAATCTCTCAAATAGTTAAAAAATTCATTCATTTTATCTTTTCTCCCTCACTCACTCAATCCAAATAGGAGTAATCATATTCACCTGTAAATACTAAATTCGAAATAAAACTTGCATACTGCACTTCGTTGTTGTTATCTAAATCCCAGCCTTCAATGTAGTAAGTTACAACTATTCTTTTTTCCTCACCTGGATTTAGAGAAAACAAAATTTTATTTTCTTCTTTTCCACTGTCGTTTGAATGAACTAAATCTTCCAAAGCAATAGAGTCTTCTTCCTTTAATATTACACCATTATTGATACTCTCTTCAATGTTTAAAGGTTTAGTGCCCGCAGCGCTTTTTGCGTTGAACGCTGACGATGTCTGATCGGGATACAACAATCCAGTGTCATTTTCTAACACATCATCCCAAACGATCTTGTCTTCGTTTTCATATTCGCCAAATAGCAATTCCTTATTGGGCTCTTCCCCTTCGTATTCATTGCCAAAAGTCGTGTCGTAGTATTCATTGTTATCAATTACGTTTAGCCTTCCAGCAAGAGTGACATTTTCTTCTTTATTAAAATCGATAATATAGTAATCATCTTGAGTTAAGATAGATGCTCTCAAACAGTTTACAATTTGATCAAGTTTGTCCTGATCAGTGCTTATATCGACAGCTGTTATCTTATTTTTATCGGTGTCAGCGACCATGCTTGTCAAATCTGAAAGGTAAAAATTGACAGGTAAAGAGGCTGTGTCTTCTTCCTTGAAGAACAGTTCCATTTGCAAATAGTGCTCGGTGTTTGTATCCCAACCGGGGAAATCGTAATTCTCTGAGTTGTAATATTCCCTGGTAAACTTGGGAGTGACCGAATCGTAAGTTCCATCTTGGTCTTTGATAAGCCACTTGGATTTGAAGCTTGATGATACTGGATATAGTCCAGTGAATTTCGGAGATGAAAGTCCGTTGTCCAAAAATGAATCTTCATCTAATTCATCATAGTAAACAACCTCTTCAGTAGATGTGTTTTTCAAACCAATCTTAATTTCTGCTGGAACTAGAGTTTGTACTCCGATATCTGAAAGAGTCAACAAACTCGATGAAGCGGCAAAAGCATAAGTTGAAACACTGACACTTGCGGCCGAAGAAAGAATGAGCACTGCAAAAGATAATCTAGTTAATAATTTGCGCTTATTATTATCTATTTTCCTTTTCGCCATATTATTCTCCTATACCAAATTCCATTGAAATACCAATTGTGCTTCCGATTACACTGTTTATCAAATCGGTATCCCATCCTTCAAGGAATATATCAACATCCAAAAAGGCTATTCCGTAGTCATCGGTGACAGCAAGTGGAGAAACATCCTCTTCAAAACCGGTGAATATGTACTTATTGATAGATTCATAGTTAGCCTTAGATGCTGTTTCCTCAACGTCATCTATCGGATAGACTCCTGCTGTGTGATTCGGGTTAGCAAAACTGTCATAGTTTCGATCAACTGTTTTTAAATCTTCCGCATATGGTTCTCCATATGTCACATCTAAATCTCTTTGACCGTAAAAGATTTCTTTTTTCGTATCATTTTTGTAGTCAAATTCCCCATCTTGATCTAAATCTAAGGGACCGCCTACCAAAGTGTATCCGTCATCTTCATCAGTAGGACTTGTCAGCACGTTTCCGAGCGTTTCCGAATAGAAACGGACTCGCGAAGAGTTCTTAGCCAACCCAGCGATACTGAAATCAGAAAGATAAATCTTAGAACCCGCATTTGCAATGCTTGAAGTAGAATATCCACCGCTCGACATAAAGGCCATCGAAAGATGTATATATTGATTAGTCGAAGCAAATGAGTGATATTGACTGAAAGTGTTTTGCAATAGAGGAGGTTCATAGAGGACAAAATCATCTTGTCCATAATTGAAAGCCCCCGAAGTGATTGGATAAATGTCACCATCGGAATAACCAGTTTCCTCAAGAACGTATTCAACTATATCTGATGTAACTGCCTCATCATCAACCCAATAAATGTCTCTCGATTCTAATTCGGAATTTGTTAAATCGTAAGTTAACTTATCCGATATTAAATGAGCACTCGAAACGAACCCAATCTTAAGATCGGTTGATCTGCCAAAAGAAGTACCATCTATTTCAATACTTTTATCGGCAGAAAGCTGATACCAGGCATAAGTTGCACTGACACTTCCTCCGCCTATCATCAAACTGATGAGAGTCAAGGCGAGTAGGATTCTCGTTGAATTTTTCATTTTAAAATTATTCTTCAGTACTTGTCTCTTCAGCGCTTATCGATCCGATATAGGTAGAGATTCTAACACCTAAATTGCTGTCGAAAAAATCACCTTCGCAATCAGGATCATCACCCTCTATCCAAATAACTAAAGTGTAGCGAACAATTTCGTTAGGCCACAATTTAGTTTGGTCATCGTCAGACAAAACAATAGTATCTGAATTGTTGAAATATTTAAGTTGACCTTCGTCAAACTCTTCTTCGCACGAAGCTAGATAGGCTCTAGTAGCAGAATTTAATGACTCATCATCACTAGACTCAATATTGTAGCGAGTATAATCTATATAATCGTGAGTCATGGTTTCGCTTGTTTCGCCCTCTTCATATATATTTTCATACATTCTAATTCGCATGGCATCTGATATAAGCTTGTTGTTATCACCGGTAGTTTCATCGTTAATGTTTATTCCGTAATAATAAAAGCAAGGGCCATCACCGACATTTGTGACAAAAAATGTGTAAGCAAAGTATAAGCCAGCTTCTTGATCATCGGAGATCTCATAAATCAGGCTCTTTTCTCCACCAACATCGGTATCGAGATTAGCCTTATCAATATCTGATTTAGTATATGGAACGGCATTAGCAAAACCCTCCAGCGCAAGGTGCGTCGTTGAGTCTTCCTTACCAGGTGAAGTTGATAATGCCAATCTAGTCTCATAGTCGATCAAGCTGATTGTAAAATTACCAACGTAATTTGATAAGAAAGCAATAATTATAAAAGCCGTAATTAAAATAGCGGAAATAGAAGTAGCAAAAATAATTCTGCGCTTCCGTCTTCTCTTTTTAATGGATTTTTGGTTTACCATATTGTTTCTCCATATCAAGTACATTCTAATTATATCAAATGTTCTTTAATAAAACATATTACCAAATTGTGCATATTCGGTAATATGTTGGGAAGAAACCCTCGGAATAAAATTAAAAAAATCGCCACGCCCTATACATGATGAACAATCAATTTCATTCCGTTAGTAGCAACTGGCAATCATATATCAATGAGATAGTTAGATCCTATAGTTTTGCGCCGCACGCTTTCGCGTGTTTAGCCTTTAATACACTTAAAGTGTACTTTATACTCTTAAATTAGTCAATAATAATGGTTTACATGTCATATTTAAGATGAAAAAAATCAAAAATATCCAGTGTTTATCGACACTTTTCTAAGTCGCTTAACTTTTTGACTTTCGCTATAAATTTAATAGTATTTATAAACAATAAAAAAACTTTGCTTGGCGAACCAAGCAAAGTATAATTAAATTTTTTACTATTAGTCTGTTGCTCCCATTGCACCGGTGACTAGTGTATAGAACTCTAATTGTAAATCAAATTTTCCGAAATAATCTGTATCGGTAAGATCATCGACACAATCATCATCCGTTCCTTCAATCCAAATATCAACGGCAATATCAAAATCACCTTCAGTTGATGGATCAGCAATATCTTTGATAAATCCGGCATTTCGGTCCGTATATAAAGTGCCACCATCTGGTATAGTTCCGCTACCTTTATACATTTCTGACTCAGTATAGTTATTGCCTTTATGAAAGAAACCATTATTTTCCAATATACCTAAATCATCTCCACTAACTACATCAGGTACTGTCGAATCAGTAATAGGAGTTGTATCCGCTAAATAGGTATTTTCATCATCTCCATTGGGATTTGCGTAAAGAACTTCAGTTTCAACATCTGAATCATCGATAGTTGAAACCGAGAATCTAACAGCATCGGCAACCGTTAAGGAATCATCGTCATCATCCAAATTTTCTAAAACTTGACTATTCGGTGATAAGTAAAGTGCAACTGGAATACCATCACCTGAAATATTGAATGAGAACGCCATTCTATGATAGAAAACATCTTTACTAGCATTAGGTGATTGAGTATAATCTTCTTCATCATCATCAGTCCAAAAGCCAACTGAATTTTTACCAGTAGCATCAAATATAGGCTTCAAGTAAGAGTTGTCACCTTTACTAGAAACATCGGTTAATGTTTTAGAGAATGTACCTTTAATAGAACTCGCGGTTGAAGTTTCATCTGTTGTAAACGGATCTTTACCAGAAGTTTCATCGTTTCTAGTATTTTTTTCTGTATCATATGTCATTTCTAAATTTGATAATTGTGAAGTAGCCGAAACATTTGTCACTTCTAATTCAACTTGTCTATTTGCTGTATACCAAGCATATGTGGATGTTCCTGCAGCAACGCCGGATAACACCAATAAACTGGTAGCAGCTAGAATTAATTTTGATTTAATTTTCATAATATTTTTCTCCTTTATCCTTTGTTACTAGGCAACTATATTGCTAACGCCATTGAAAACAAGGTTGACTGAAACATTTCCAGATAAAGCATTCTCATTGCAGTCGCTATCTGTTCCTTCAAGCCAAATTCTTGCAGTTACTTCAAATTTTTCATCTTTTCCAGATAAAACTTCCCCAAGGTATCCTTTGGCTTCAGAAGTGGGAGAGTTTGTACCATCAGTATAATCTTTAACATAATCACCTGTTAATATATTTTGATCATTGGTTGTCAAACCTAACTCAATAGCTGTCGGAGGCTCATCTGAAAGTCCATCAAGTGTCTTATCAGCTACGAGATATGAAGCTTGGGGCGCAGTGATGATTTGAGAAAGAGAAGAAGCATTAGTTTCCTTTGGAGCGTAATATGCCAAAGACTCATCTTCATTTGAATTCAATATAGCCACTCTCATCGAATTCGCTAAAGATACATCATAATCCTTCTCCGAATCAGCAGGTAATATCTTAGATTCAGAACTTAAGAAAATAGCCATAGCCTCTTCCGAATTACTAACTTTAAATTCAATATCAAAGTCAAAACAATTAGGTGCTACTTTATCAGCTGTATGAGATCCAGTTATTTTTTGTACATCATCGCCATCTACTTGAACCACTTGGATATTTCCTTTATATAAGTCCACACCGTTTCCGGAAACATCTGTCAAGGATGAATTTTTAACTGCTAAATCA
>JBAYAI010000057.1:0-7732 GCA_041669865.1 Bacilli bacterium
CGACATTGTCGCACGCGGCATTGATGTAAAAAACCTCAATTTAGTCATTAACTACGATTTGCCAGAACAAAACGAAGTCTATCTTCATCGGATGGGAAGAACTGGAAGAGCAGGCTTTAAGGGAAAAGTTGTCAGCTTTTGCTCGAGAAAAGAACACTCCTTGCTCGCTAGCATCCAAAGATATATAGGTATGTCTATTCCTGAAAAAAGCATTTCCAAAATTGACTTTTCAACCGTTGAATTAAATCCTATACGCACCGATGTTTCTGGAAGGAAAGAAAAGGTCGATCCAATCACCAAGCAAGCAAAAGGAGCCTACCGCAATAAAAGTGCACGCTTTAAAAATGAAGATTTTGTAGTCAAAGATAGAACACACCGTTCTAGAAAAGGCAAAAGTAACAGAGATAAAAAGAAGTCTCAGGGTTCTTTCTACGCTTTTCGAAAAGGCGAAAGAGACAAGAAATTTGGGAAGAATAGTAAACGAGAATTTAGCGCTTCTAGAAAATCAAATCGCTCTAGAAATAACTACTCTAAAAGAAGTAATTCCCACGCTCAACCTGCCAATTAATTAAAAAATAAAATTCATTGCTTCTTCTATAGCAATGAATTTTTATTTGCTGTTTATTTCTTCAATTATTCTGGCAATATTTCTACTTCACTTCTATCAAAAAATAATACACAAAAGCAAATGAGCAATATTGCACAATGTACAAATAAAGAATACTCTTTAGTAAATTCGAATATCATTAGTCCTAGAAAAGCTCCACTTACAAAAAGACCAATAACAGCGATGTATCGCAAAGACTTTACTAGATAAGAAAGGTCTTTATTTTTAATACTGCGATATAAAAAAACCGAACAAGAACTCAAATTACCAGTGCACATAGTCGAAAAAAAAGTGTGTCCTTTCATCTTGTTGAATCCGTTCATTTGTAGAGATGCAACTATCGAAATCAAACACGTCGCTAAAATGTTTAATTTGCCATTTGGAATAAAGGCAACCACCGTTAGAATGATAATTTCAATCAGCAATAAATATTGCTGCCATTTCACCGGCGATTTTTTCATAGCGTCTCTCAACACTTCTGAAAATACAACGCCCAGCGCAAATGATAGGATTGGCAATATATAGTTCCACGTATAGGCCCAATCAAATTCTATTCCTTTAACAACGAGCATAATCATATTTCCCGTTTGCATAGTCGCGAAAACTCCGCCGCGCAACACGTAAGTATAGGCATCTAAAAATCCACCCGTTAAAGCTAACAACATTGCTATTAGTACTGAATCGTAAACATCTTGTTTTCTAATATTTGCTTTTTCCATATTCCACCCTTACTAGAATTTACAAATGTAATGACGAGCAATACTTTACCACAAAAAAAGGCAGTTAACCACTGCCTTTGACAAATATTTAATTAAACAAAATATCTTGCTTTAAATACAATTTCCAATATGCGCAAAGCCTCTGTCCATCCTTTTTCCGTTTTGTATTCCTCCGGAAAAGTTATATTAAACACTGAGGATGGAGAGAAAACCTTGATGGAATTGTTATATCCATCAATAACCGAGCAGACGAACGCCTTAATATTCTTTTCACTCGCTAGTAATCTTTTATTGTTATAGTGCAAATATCTATACATTCTAGCTACCGTTAAGATTACATCTTTTACATTAGATGTCACAGAAAGTTCTTTCATGTAATAATCGACGCCTCTTAAAAAAACATCGCTTTTCTCATCGATTGAATTATCTAGAGTAATGAAATATGTTTCATCTTTTATGAAAATTTTAAGAATCTCTGTCGCAGGATACTTTTTAGTAAATTGTACCAATTGTTGAAGAATGGTTATTTTATATAGAGGATCCTTTTTGGGATTTATCATGTAAGGATTCAGCAATCTAATGACCTCATCGATCGAAGTCCCCATCTCGAGCCTAATTTGAATCAGAAAAGCTAATCTCGATAGAGTCTTGGTCGATAGAGTTTCAATTGTTTGTTTGATTTTTTCATCAGAAGCAAAAGTGTCGGATGGAGCGGCGCTCTCTCTCACCTTCAATATGGATCTGTATGAATTAACCACTCCGATTGCCTTAGCGGGTAAGTCGGGACGCTTAGAAAGCGTTTCTAATTTATCTGGAAGTTCGTATGCTTTTTGGCGCATGATATAGCAGGATAAATAAACCTGCATCGTTAAATGCGGAGCGTAATTAAAGCAAATTTCAATATTTTTCATAATAAAGGATTCTATTGTTTGAGGTTCAACTTTATCATTTAACATATCAATGAGAAGGCGAACCTGAGGAATGCTTCCATAGGAAACCCTCTCCTGATTTGCCAAATCAGTTTCTTTCTCCATAAAGCTTAGGTACTCTTCGTTGGTCATTATTTATCTTCTTCCGCCTCTCCCTGAAAAGATGATTACTATTCGAAGAATATAGAACAGCAAAATCATAAAATCAGAATATAATCTATAAGCACAGTATACAGCATATGTTTTATTATTATTCAAAACACCTTCTGAACTACCTTTTAAAATGCGGGATGTATCTACCATGATTAGGAGCATGAAAATAACAATCATCGCATAGGAAACAACCCAGTATAGCCACTGGTTGCCAAACAAAAAATAATTGAACATTGCGGCAACTGACAAGGCGCAAACAAGTGGAAGGAGATAGTAAACCCACTTGTTAAATCTTCCTTTTGACAAGTGACCTATAACACTCATTAGTATAAACATGCCAGAAGTAACCCCAAATGCGTATGTAAGAGTGCTGTATCCAGCTATCAGAGCTAATGTGGACATCACTCCACCGAAACACAAGGCGTAGATGATGTATGAAGTAATCATCCAACCTGGATGTGTCGACACAGCAGTGAAATTCGCTACCAAACTAAAAATAATCAGACCAATCATACTAAATAAAACAACACCATAATATATTTCGAAAGCTGAGCTACCATACAAAAAGGTGAGAAAATAAGGTAAGCCAATCGCGACGATTGCACTTATCAAAATACCCAAGCCAAAAAAGCCGTAAACAGTGAATATTCCCTTGTTGGCTATCTCTCTATGCGTTTCGTGATATCTCGCTTGTTCATCCGAATAAAATTGCATGTGAATTCCTCCTCTAGAGTTGTTCTAAAACTCGAATAGAAACTGTGTAGACTTACTATAAACAACATAATTCCTATACCTTAGAATATATAAGAATCTTTCTTAAAACTCAATAAATATAGATTAATATAACAATTCTTTGAATTGAAAAAGGTCAAGTTCCGAAGAAACTCGACCCTTTTTTCTAAAATGTAATAAGTCTATATATAAACTTAGATATTTTTAATTAATTCTTCAAAAGAAGAGGCGGTTAAACTCGCTCCACCAACAAGCGCTCCATCAACTTCCTCGGAAGAAAGATAGCCCTTAATGTTGTGAGGCTTAACTGATCCACCATAGAGAACCATAATCTTATCGGCAGCTTTGTCCGAGAACAATTCTCTGACAATCGATCGAATGTATGAACACATCTCTGTAGCGATCTCTTCAGAAGCGTTTTTGCCAGTTCCAATAGACCATACGGGTTCATAAGCAATATAAACCTTATCCAAATCTTCTTCTTTAAGTCCCATGAGAGCAACGTTGACTTGAGCTCTAATTACATCTTTGGCCAAACCTTCATCAAACTCTTTCAAGGTTTCACCACAGCAATACATAACGCCCATATTTGCTTTGACTAACACCTTTATTTTGCGATTGCAAACCAAATCGGTTTCACCGTGATATTTTCTTCTTTCTGAATGTCCAACTAAAGAGCCTTGAACGCCAATTTCTTGAAGCATAGGAATTGATACGTTGCCCGTAAAGGCACCGTGATCTGCATAGTGAGCCTCTTCAGCAAATACCAAGAGATTTTCCTTGTGTTCGACGACATATTGCAGTGCTAAATAGCTAGGAGCGACACCGACAATTATATCCTTTTCTTTGGCAAGGTCAGAAATAACTTTTGCTTCAGCGCAAAAATCTTTTGCTTGAGCAATAGTATTATTCATCTTCCAGTTGCCAAAAATAATTTTCTTTCGCGCCATTGTTATTTAGCCTCAGAAATGATATCAACACCAGGAAGGTGTCCATCATTTTCAATAATTTGCAACGAGGCACCACCACCGGTGGAAATGTGCGAGAATTTAGACTTAAAACCGAGTTGGTTAACTGCAGCAGCGGAGTCTCCTCCACCAACTACTGAGAAGCAGTGGTCATTGTCAGCGATAGCTTGGCAAATGGCAATTGTACCAGTTTGGAATCTTTCTTGTTCGAAAACGCCAGCAGGTCCATTCCAGAATATTGTGTTTGCTTTAGCGATCTCTTCTGCAAATAACTTGCGAGTCTTAGGACCGATATCCATTCCCATCATATCAACAGGAAGATTATCGCAATCTACAGTCTTAACAACCTTTGCATCCTTGAATTCATCAGCGACAACATTGTCGACAGGAAGAACAATCTTACCGGATTCTAAGCACTTCTTAGCATAATCAACTTGATCATCTTCAACTGGAGATGTTCCGGTTTCAAATCCACGTGCTTTAAAGAAAGTGTAGGCCATTGCCCCACCGATGATAATTCGGTCACATTTTTTCAAAAGAGATTCAATAACTTTAATCTTATCAGAAACCTTCAAACCACCTAATATAGCGATGTAAGGTCTATCCTTTTCTTCGACAGTCACGCATCTAGCAAGATTGACAATCTCTTTTTCCATCAAGTAACCAATCGCTGTGGGTTTTCCTTCTTTATTTAAGATTTCGGGAACACCGTATGTTGAAGCGTGAGCTCTGTGAGCGGATCCGAAAGCATCCATGACGAATGCATCTGCTAATCCAGCCCAAATGGCGGCTAAATCAGGATCGTTCTTAGTTTCGCCTTCTTCGTAACGGGTATTTTGCATTAAAAGAACATCGCCGTTGTTAAGAGCATCAACTGCCGCTACTAATTTTTCACCTCTAGTTGCATCAACAAATGCAACTTTTTGACCTAAGTGTTTCGCTAAGCAGTCAGCGACAGGTGCCATATTGTTGGCAGCCTTTGCTTTTTCAACAGCTTCCGGTCCCTTTTTGAATTTTATTTTTCCTAAGTGGGACATTAAGATGACTTTTGCACCTTTTTTTACTAATTCTTTAATTGTCGGTAAGGCAGCAACAACTCTCGTATCATCGCGGATGGTACCATCGTCGTTGTGGGGAACGTTGAAGTCAACTCTAACTAAAACTTTCTTACCTTCAACCTTTAAATCTTTAACATGTAATTTCATTATTGAAGTTTCTCCTTTGTTATTTCAAAAAAAGCGCCCGAAATAACTTTCGGACGCAATAAATCAATAGAATAATTAGGCTCCGAGAAGACCAGCAAATTTCTTTGCTAAACGGATTAATTGGCAGGTGTATGAATATTCATTATCATACCAACCGAATACTGTTACATATTGGTTTCCATCTTCGTCTTCAAATACGTTTGTATTGACTGCGTCGTATAAGGAACCAGCGGTTAAACCAAGAATATCTCTCGAGACGATCTTTTCATCAGTGTAACCAAGGATATCCTTGAGTTCACCTTCAGATGCTTTCTTCATAGCAGCATCAATTTCGTCTTTTGTAACCTTCTTGGAAAGTCTAACGTTAAGTTCAACTAACGAACCATCAAGTACAGGAACACGGATAGCACCACCTTGGAGTCTACCGTTCAATTTAGGCATAACAAGACCGATAGCTTTAGCAGCACCAGTAGTTGTAGGAACAATGTTCATAGCAGCTGCTCTACCACGGCGGAAATCTTTCTTCTTGATGATATCCAAAGTGGCTTGATCGTTTGTATATGCGTGAACTGTGGTCATATATCCACCGATGATTCCAAAGTTGTCATCGAGGACTTTGCACATAGGAGCTAAGCAGTTTGTCGTGCATGATGCACCAGAAATAACTTTTTGATCTGCGGTAAGTTTGTCGCAGTTTACTCCATAAACATATGTAGGAGTTTTCTTGGCAGGAGCAGAAATGACAACACCCTTTGCACCACCGTTGGTAATGTGAACGCCAGCAGATTCAGTATCTTTGAAGATACCTGTGCATTCGAGTACTACATCTACACCGTGATCACTCCACGGGATTTCAGCAGGATTTCTCTTAGCATAGATGGGAATTTCTCTTCCGGCGAAAACTAAAGCGTTTTCTTTAAAAGAAATGTCATCTTTTCTAAAAGTTCCATGACCTGAGTCATACTTTAACAAGTAAGCTAAGTTGTCTGCATCTGATAAATCGTTGATTGCAACAACTTCCATGCCTTCCTCGACACAGCGACGGAAAGCGAGACGGCCGATGCGGCCAAAACCATTAATACCAACTTTAATAGACATTAATATGTCCTCCTTCTTCACGGTAATATTATAAACCAAAGCAAATAAATTAACAATATGTATAAAGATACTAATAACTTTGAAATAATTTAAAAAATTAAGCCGTGAAAAAATTACTTTTTTATTTTAATTTTATCACCGGAAGAGAGACGCTGTGCATCTTTGCTGAACTTTAAAAAAACGTGAACCACACCAGATTTTGTTATGTTTAGTCCTCGTCTCAGCGCCATGTTAGCAAGTTCTTGATAAGAAGCATCCTGATATTCTTTTCTCAAATCAGCTAACAATCGAGCTTTTTCATTAAAATATATATCACCAATCTTATCCTCAATAATCTTGATATCAGCGATATTTTTCTTTCCAGTTTTTAAAGTTTTTGAATAATTTGCCTGTGCGCATATCTCTAAACGATTTTCATTATTGAAATAATCGCGCTCTAACCTAGCATTTTCAAAGTCAAACATAAGAGAAACAGTGCCAAGAAAACTAAGGAAAACACTTATTTGATCGGATTTTTTCAAATAAAGAACAAATTTATTTCGTCTCGAAATCAATTTAAACGACATGGAATCTTCATCCGTAAAACGAAGAAGGTGTTTCAAAACCGCCTTGGCATCATCCTGTTGATTAAAGACCATCTCACAAAAGTATCTTCCCGACTTAGGATCTGAAACCTGCCCAGAAGCAAGAAAAGTTCCAATAATAAAGGATCTAAAGTATTTCTTGTGTAAATAGACTTTTGGAGTTATCGGTTGAAAATCTTTATAAATTTCCAAATCTTCCAATATAAAGGTAACTTTTTCATCAGTTTGAATGTGATAAATCAATTTTTTTTGCAAACGAAGTTGGCGCGTATAAGTGAAATTGCACTTTACATCGTAAACATCGCGAAGACACTTGTATAAAAATTTTGCTATAGAGGCGGAAGAGGATGAAATTCTCAAGCTCAGCTTTGGAGCGAGGGCCATCGTTCCTCCATAGCGAATGTATCCAGAAAGAATACCTTTTTTTTGCTCCAAGGTGTAATCATTCAAAACCAGTTCAGATTTAATCTTGTGTGAAAATGTTTCTTTTTTCTCTTCCATAACTTTCTCTCTTTGCGCTATTTATTTTAACATTAAACTATTTAATCAAATCTCAAATGTTAAATCTAGTAAAAAGAACCCTTGCAGGTTCTTTGTTTCTTACTTTCCTTTTTTTAATTTGCGCAGATAGGACACGCAATTAATAGCGGCTAAAGCGCCGTCGCTTGTGGCAGTAACCACTTGTCTCAACTTCGTGTCGCTACAGTCGCCAACCGCAAACAGCCCTGGATTCTTAG
>JBAYAI010000058.1:0-7334 GCA_041669865.1 Bacilli bacterium
ACAAATTCAACAAGCCATACAAAATGGAACGGCGAAGATCAATGTCAATACCGAGAACCAGCAGGCGTGGGAAGCAATCGTTCGCGACATTATTGCTAAGACAGATCACTTTTGGGACATGCGAAAGATAATCGGCCCCGGAAAGCAAGGTATTCGCGAAGTGGTGAGACACAAGTGTAAAATTTTCGGTTGTATTAACAAGGCGTAACCATTATTATTTTCATATGAATAACACGACACAAGACCTCAAACTCTTTTACGGCATATCTAAAGTAAAGAAGATAAGTTTAGGAAAGAGAGTTCTCATTTATTTCTTGGATTTTGCCTTCTTTCTCATCATATACTTTTCGCTTTTCTATACGGTTGGAACCAGGATAATCACGTCGATAAGCTCCGATGCTGTCAGCGGATTGAACGAGCGTTTTGCTTTCGTATGCGACGATTTGGGATATCCCTGTGGCGCTGGTTCAGATTTCGGAATATTCGAATTGAAGGAAGAAGAATACATTTCCAATTTGAAGGAAACAACTCCAGGACTGACCGAACAGGAATACTACGATTATTATTTCGATGCGGAAGATGAAGTGCTCACCCTTCTAAGTGAAGATGAAACTTACGTCCAATATTACTCGCAATTTCATCGCAATTATCTCTTTGTCGATGCCGCTTGTATGCTGTTGCCAAGTTTGATCTTAACTTTCTTTATTCCTCTTTATAACAAGGAAAATCGGACCTTGGGAATGATGATTTTTAAGACCACATTAGCGGATTCTAAAGATAGTCGTCTTTCACCGAAAATCAAGCACATCCCTCGCTTTGTCGTACAATTTATCGAGTTATTTGTCACTAAGGTAGTATTCAACTATTACTCTTTTATCACTCTTCCTTTGATGGAATTAGTAGTTATAATCTCTACCAGCAAACGTCAGTCCATCTTCGATGCTCTATCCTTCACGAGAGTCATTAATACTGAAAGTGTAGACCGCTCTGATAAGCAAGAGGAATATTATATTCCTAGCGAGTAGCTTATTTTAACTGAATACCATTCAAGTTAAATTCCCGGAAATTCCGGGAATTTTTATTTATCTAAGAATGTTAATCATTAAAAAACTCCCCCAGCCGGAGGAGTTTATTTAAGTTAAATATTGACTAACTTCGCTTACTTACATCGTAAGGAATACCTTCAGCTTTCGGTGCTTGCGAACGCTTGGAAGTAAAGATGAGAACGATGATAGTAACAACATAAGGCAGCAATTTATACAGTTTTGCACCTTCCGCAATGCTTCCAAAATCAGGAAGCCAAGGAATGATGCTTGTCATGTTAGATATCGTGGTAAACAGAGAGAAGAAGAGAGCTGCCAAGATGATTCGTCCAGGACGCCAGTTACCAAAGATCATAACTGCTAGGGCTAAGAAGCCGTATCCGGCTACCTGTCCATCAAAGGAAGCTGAGACAACTAATACATATGATAGTCCTCCGATTCCCGCAAGGAATCCACCAATCGTAACACCCGCATAACGCATTTTGTAAACGTTGATGCCTACTGAATCCGCTGCTTGTGGATGTTCACCGCAAGCGCGCAATCGCAATCCGAAACTCGTTTTGTATAAGACAACTGCTGCAATCGGTATTAAGAATAGTGCAACGATAGTCGTCAGATAATTCAGTGAAAATGTCAGTAGCGAATTGATAAAAGGTGGAAGCGAGGATGCAGTCAAACCAACCATGCTAAGTGAGATTCTTCTCCAACTCGGCAGGTAAATATTGGTATTAGCTTCACCTTGTACCGCCCAAATCATAATGATAAACAATGCAGGAGCAATCGTGTTTAAGGCCGTACCTGCAATAACCTGATCGGCTTTTAATTTAATTGAGGCAAAAGACAGCAGCAGCGAAAACACCGCTCCGCCCAATCCAGCACAAAATATTGCTATAAGCATTGCTAACTGTGAAGGAAATCCAGAATCGACCAGCGAATCTAAACTCGTACAAACGAGAGCTCCAACCATCGCACCAATGATCATTACTGCTTCCAAAGCAATGTTGATAACACCTGAATGCTCCGAGAACATTCCGCCGTATGCAACGAGAATCAAAGGAATAGCAAAGGCGATAAAACTGGAACAAAATTTACCGAATAACACCCAATCCATTCTACTTGTCCTCCTCTTTCTTTTCGTCTTCTTTCTTTACTTCATCGCGCTTTACATCATTATGTTTAGTGTCTTTTTTCCCATTTTTCACTTCTTTAATTCTGTTTTGACACCAACTGAAGCCAAGTTTGCACTTTGCGAATAGGAACTTAAAGAATTGACCTATTTTAACGCCGAGAAGTTTAAAGATATTTTTCTTATACACTTTTTCAATCCAAATTCTAACGAGAGCGACAAAGGAAGCAAAGTATACAATAATTCCAATGATGAATGACACGTTTTCAGGGGCGTATTTCAACTGCTGAAGCGTTTCACCTGCTACATCCAAATAAGAAATAAACAGCGCGGAGAAAATGCAACCAATCGGATTGCTTGCGGCGAGTAAACCAACAGAGATTCCCGTGAAACCCTCGGCTGGTAAACTAGAAATTTGAAGTTGATATCCGGAAGTAGTCGAAGGAGCCAAATAGTAGAAAGCACCACCGATTCCTGACAAAGTGCCAGCGATAACCAAAGAGAGAACAATGTTTCTCTTTGCGGAGATGCCGGCATATTTAGAAGCGTCTTTGTTAGTTCCGCACGCTTTCAATTCAAATCCAAAATTAGTCTTGTTTATAATTATCCAGCAAATAACGGCAAAGATAATACCGATAAATATACTGATATTTAAATTAGGATCGAAATTTTCCAACCCCCATCCAGGTATGATGGCGCTAGGATTGACAGTTGAAAGATTGACAGTTCTTGTCGAATATACCGGATCAATCATTACATCAATATTGCTGATGACGACATCGGCAACTATCAGAGCAATCCAGTTCAACATGATTGTGGCAAGAACTTCGTTAACATTAAAGAATGCCTTACATAGACCAGGAATCAGCCCCCACAAAGCACCGCCTAACATAGCCAGCAGGATATTAACATACCAGGGAGCGTTCCAGAGAATAGCTCCGATTAATGCCATCAGAGCTCCTGCGACGAACTGTCCAGGAGTACCGATATTAAATAATCCTGTTTTAAAAGCAAAAGCTACAGATAAACCAGTCATCATAATCGGTGCTGCTGAATAGATGAAGTTTGATATTGAATAAGTATTCTTGAATCCTCCGACAAACAACTTTCCAAGTCCGGTTAGTGCATTGGAAGGATTGACGACAATCAAGAGAATAAAACCAGCTATCAAACCTAAAATTATAGTAAAAATCGAAGATGATAATGAGATAAACCAAGGAGCTTGTTTGATCTTTTGCCAGAAGTTCTCCCGCTTTAATGAAGGAGTTAAATTATTATCTGCCATAATCTATTTCTCCTCCTCTTCTTGCTTCGGTTTCGCATTTTTCTTCCTTTTCTTTGGAACTGAAGCGGATTTATTCTTCTTTCCTACGTTTTCTTTATCTTTTTTGATATCTTTCGATTCGGATTCTTTTTTCTCAGTGGGGTCTTCGTGAATGAGCTTCATGTTTTTCATTCGCTTTGCACCCGACATATACAATCCTAATTCTTGAACGTTGGTCTTCTTAGGAGTTGTATCTGCGACAATTTCGCCTTCGTACATTACTAAAATTCTATCTGATAAATTCATAACTTCATCCAATTCGAAGGAAACGAGAAGAACTGCTTTCCCCTCGTCACGCATGGCGATAATTTGCTTGTGAATGTACTCAATAGCACCAACATCCAATCCGCGAGTAGGTTGTACAGCAATAAGAAGATCGGTATCCCTATCGATTTCGCGAGCGACAATTGCTTTTTGCTGATTGCCTCCAGACATCGAACGCGTGATAGAATCGGGTCCCTTTCCAGAGCGAACATCGTACTTTTTAATCAGTTTGTCAGCATAAGACCTAATTTTATCTCGCCTGATCCAACCGTGATTCGAAAAATCCGGTTCGAAGTACCTTTGAAGCACTAAATTAGTCTTTAAATCAAAATCGAGTATTAGACCATATTTGTGACGATCTTCAGGTATGTGAGATATGCCTGCAAGATTTCTTTTCCGAATAGATAGATCAGTTAAATCAACATCACCATATACGTGATCACCATTTAATGATTTGCGCGTCTTGCTCATAAAAGACAAGTCAACATGGTGTAAGATTATTTCTCCTTTAGATGAAGGTATCAAACCAGTAATGCCATAAACCAATTCAGCTTGACCATTTCCCTCAATACCGGCGATGCATGTAATTTCGCCAGCTCGGCAATTGAAAGTTACATCTCTAACAACGTCTTTGTGTTTGACTGGAGAATAGATACTTAAATCTTTGATGCTCAATACCGGTTTACCTGGCTTGGCTTCTTTCTTATTTACAACTAACTGTACGTCTCTTCCGACCATGAGGCGAGAGAGAGCGTGAACGTTGGTATCTTTGATATTAACCGTCCCTACGCACTTACCTTTTCTCAGTACAGTACACCTATCGGCAACTTCCATTATCTCGTTTAATTTGTGAGAAATGAAAATAATCGAACATCCCTCTTCAATGAGCTTTTTCATCGATATCATGAGATTGTCAATTTCTTGCGGTGTAAGAACCGCTGTTGGCTCATCGAAAATCAAAATGTTGTTCTTGCGATATAACATTTTCAAGATTTCGACTTTTTGCTGCATTCCAACAGTCATATCTGAAACCTTGATATCAAGATCAACATCGAATTTAAATTTTTCACACAATCTCTCAATTTCACTTCTCACACGCTTAGCGTGTAAGAAACCCATCTTATCAGTAGGCTCCGAACCAAGTATGATATTTTCGAGACCAGTAAAACATTCCACCAGCATGAAATGTTGATGAACCATACCAATTCCCAAGCGATTTGCATCGTTTGGATTTTTTATTTCGACTTTCTTTCCTTCTTTTAAAATTTCACCTTTATCTGGTTTATATAGACCAAAAAGAACAGACATCAAAGTAGATTTACCTGCGCCATTTTCTCCTAAAAGCGCGTGAATTTCTCCGCGTTTTATTTGAATAGTAATATCGTCGTTGGCTTTAATTCCAGGAAACTCTTTTGTAATGTGCTGCATTTCAATGACATAATCTTCCATCATTGGCACCTTTCTTGCTAATTATTAGCTTATTTGTAAAAAAAACGAATAAAACAAATAAACTACTATGCGCATTATTACGCATAGTAGTTTTTTTACAGTAGTGATAAATTACGATTCTTCGTTGATAACAATCTTAGCAGTAGGATTGTCATACAAATTGGTGGTGTCATTGACATCGCCGTCAACTTCTCCACTCTTAAGTTTAGCGTAAAGAGCATTGTATTCTTCGACGGTGAATTCTTCCATTAACCATGAATCTTCATCAGTAGGAAGACCAACAGCATCAGTTTCGACACCTTTAGTGACTATCTCACCAGCGGTTTCCATACCATCGATGGTTCCCCACTCCATGTCGTTATCATATAAAGCATCGAGATATTCCTTGACTGATCCCTGCAAATTTTTCATAGCAGATGTAATGATCAAGTCAGAGTCTAAGTGTTGATCAACATCGACACCGATAACTTTACGAGAATCAGTACCGAGAGTTGAGTTTTCATTTTCTGCTGCTTGAACAACAGAAGAGTAAATGCCGCCACCGCACGCAAAGACTACTTCGGTTCCGGTCGAATACCATCCACCTACTTTAGTAACGATATTATCAGCAGGAGCAAATGTTCCTGAATACCAATATTCGATTTCAACAGCGCCGTCATCAAGTTCCATTTCTTGAGCAGCGTAATCTGCACCTTTGAGGAATCCTTGTCCATATCTAACAACAGCGGGAACAGCCATACCGCCGCAGAATCCTAATTTTCTATAGCCATCTGCAACCGCAGCGTAACCAGCCAAGAATCCAGCTTGGTCCTCTTGGTATTTAATAGAAGTGACATTGTCATTAAATTCATAAGGAGTATAGCCGTTATCATCATCGGAATTGTCGCAATCAATTCCCAAGAAAGCAACATCAGGATACTTGTCTTGAACAATCTTGATTGAAGAGTTAAATAAATAACCGGGCATAACGACAACTTTTGCACCTGCATCGACAGCATTGTCGATACTTTCGACACGTTCTGATGTTGAATCACCAGATGGACGATAGTAAGTCGTACCAATGTTAGATTCTAATGAGAATTCTTTGCATCCTTCCCAAGTAGCTTGGTTGAATGAGTGGTCGTCAATGTTACCAACATCGGTGACCAAAGCAACTTCGGTTCCTTCAATGTATTCGACATCATCGCCGCACGAAGTCAAACCGACAACTGAGCCAACCATAATGGCGGTTGAGAGAAGAACTAAACTTTTTTTCATAATTCCAAAAATTCCTTTCACTTTCCGTATCCACGAATGTAAGCGGTATCACAAGTTTTAGGCCTTAGAAAAAGGGGAATAGATAATAGATCGCATTCACCCTAATAAAAAACGTACAACAAAAATTGTCAAACTCGAATTTTGTGTGTAGTCCTTTGTAAGGCCAAGGCTAGACAGATGATCCGCCAAAGTGATCACTTATACACCGCAAACATACATGTCTACATCCATATTCTATTCTTAAATATCTTCAATTTCAATAAAATTCGGAAAGTTCAACTCTCTCAATTTCTTTCAAAAAGTCATTTTTCGAAAGTAATACAAGCAATTATGAAAGATACTAAACAACTAAAAAAACCGTTACATTGGGCCTATTTTCTAATGAATTCGCTTACATAAAACAAAAAATAATTTTGCGGATTTTTTGCAAATAGTTTAATTTTTTCTTTAAATTTAAAAGCAAAAAAATTAACTCTGTTATTATTTTTAACCTTCTCGTACTCCCAAAATCGAGATAAGGAATGTGACACATGCCAAATATAGCAAAATAAATATATGTGCAATCATTTAAACACGAGTAAGTTTCCCACTGATTCTTCTCATCAGTTTCCATGATGGAAAATATCAAAATTCACGTATGAATAAACATTAATATTTTTAACAGTAAAAATTTGTAAAAAATAATATTATTTATTTTTTTTATCGCATGCTCTAGTATTCAATATTTAGCGAGAAATATCTATTTTTAACAAAAATTCTTTCCCACCCTGCCTTAAGCGAGTCGTGTATGCATTAAATAACATTTAGAGATTTTTACGCAAAGTAAGAATCTTCATCTATTAATTTCTGAATAATTCCTGTCTCAACATCG
>JBAYAI010000059.1:0-7258 GCA_041669865.1 Bacilli bacterium
GAAGATGCATATATCTTGGTTACTGATATGAAAGTAACTAACATCCAAGATATATTGCCTTTACTTCAAAAAGTTGTAGAATCTCACAAACCTTTGCTCATTATTGCTGATGACTTGGAGAGCGAAGTCACTAACACAATTATTCTCAACAAGATTAGAGGAACCTTTAATGTTGTAGCGACAAAAGCTCCAGAGTTTGGTGAAAATCAAAAGAGAGTGCTTGAAGACATTGCTATTATGACTGGCGCTAAACTGTTCACCAAAGATCTATCGATGGAATTGAAAGATATTACTATTGAAGATTTAGGACGAGCCAAGAAGATAGTTATCACCAAAGATTCAACAACAATAATCGATGGATTAGGAAAAGCTGAAGATATCTCGAATAGAATTGTTGAAATTAAAAATCAAGCTTTGAACACTAAATCAGAGTACGATAAAAAGAGATTATTAAAGAGAGCTTCAAAGTTATCTAATGGAGTTGGCGTGATCAAAGTTGGCGCTTTAACTGAATCTGAACTCAAGGAGAAAAAGCTCCGCATAGAAGATGCTTTGAACGCAACTAAAGCTGCTGTTGAAGAAGGCATTATTATCGGTGGTGGTGCCGCTCTAGTTAACGTATATAGAGACCTTAAAGACAAACTCAAAGATGAAAATGACGATGTTCAAAAAGGTATCGATGCTGTCTTGGATTCACTTTCAGCTCCTCTGTGCCAAATTGCAGAGAATGCAGGATATGAATCTAATAAGATATTAGTCGAACAGCTAAAGCAAAAAGACAACTATGGTTTTGATGCGAAAAAAGGAGTTTGGGTTGATATGTATGAAGCAGGAATTGTCGATCCCACCAAAGTTACTAGATCGGCCGTTTTGAATTCATCATCAATTTCCGCTCTATTTATTACTACTGATGCAGCAGTAACCGATATAAAAGAAGAGAAAGAGGATAATATAGGCGCTCCAACTCCTGGAATGTATTAATAAACTGCAACTTTGAAGAAGAGAAAAAAATCACTTCTCTATTGCATAGGTGAAGAAAAAAATCAGATATTTGATAAAGAATGTTTAGGACTATAGTCAAAAAAGACTATAGTCCTTTTTTAGTCAATCAAATTGTTTAAAGAAAATATAGCGTTAATCTTTCCTTTCAAAGCGAATACAACTATAGTACATATACAACAAAAGGAAAAACATGAATAAACAAATAAGAGAAAAAAATTAAATTTTTAATACAGAATGGAAGGTTCGGTGAATTGAAAAAATATCGACAGCATGGGAATGTCTCCACCTATGATCACAGTATTTCGGTTGCCGAAAAAGCTTTGAGTTTCGCCGAAAAACACCATTTAAAAATTGATAAAGACGAATTGATTACAGCTGCGTTATTGCACGATTATTATTTATATGACTGGCATGATTTTTCGGATGGAACACATCGGCTACATGGTTTTCGCCACGGAAAAAAGGCATGTAAAAATGCCGTTGAAGATTTTGATATAAATAAGAGACAACAACAAGCGATAAAGAATCATATGTTTCCATTAACTCTTCCGCCGACTACGTTGCTGGGATTGATTGTGACTTATTCAGATAAAGTGTGTTCTTTCAAAGAAATATTCCTTACGAAAAAAGCTTAGAGATTATATATTAATAAACTATTGCTTTTCGTACTCGGTTATCATATCCACGCGAATTTGGTGTCTTCCACCTAAGAATTTTGCGTTGATAAATGCGAGAGTGTTTTTGAATGCATCTTCTGGAGTTATATAGTCTGCTCCGAAAGCAATCATATTTGCGTTATTGTGCTCTTTCATGAGTCTTGAAACTTTTTCATTGTAACCAATTCCACAGCGAATTCCTTTGACTTTATTTGCGGCGATTGATACACCTTCTCCGGTGCGGCAAATGATGATTCCGTATTTTGCTTCTTTTTTAACTACTTCATTTCCTACAGCAAAAGCAAATTTTGGATAGTGGCACGATTCGGTGGAGTAAGTTCCACAATCGATAGTTTCAAAACCGTTTTTATTTAATTTCTCGATTAGATAATTTTTCAATTCTAATCCACCGTGATCACAGCCAATTGCTATTTTTGACATTTTGTTCCTCCTTTAAAAACATCAACGATTTTTTTATATTCCAATTCACCCTGGCGAATCAAATGTATTTCATTCGCTTTGGATAAATCGACTATCGTAGAAGGCAGTCCTCCCTGGCAATCTCCTTCAACTACCGAAGATATTTCTCCTACAAACTCATTATATACCTCTGTAGCATTTTTGAGAGGAGAAGAGCCCGATTTATTTGCAGATGGGACTAGTAGTGGGAAGGACAAACTATTTAGAAAATTCAACAACGATTTACTTCCGGGAATTCTAATTCCAATTTTGTTAGAATTGAGAGTTAAATATGGTGGTAAATTATCCTTTGGTTTCAAAAGCAAAGTAATTGGCCCGGGTGTGAATGCATCTAATATTTTTTTGACGTTGTTGTCAATATAAGCATACTCGTTTAAATCAACATTGGTTCCACACATAAGGGTAAATGGTTTGTCAGGCGGTCTTCTTTTTATTTTGACTAAATTGTCGAAAGCCTCTTTAGATTTCGATGAAGCCGCAAGTCCAAATACTGTTTCTGTCGGAAAAGCGATAACCATATTTGAATCTAGTTCTTCAACTAACTCGGGAGCGGTAAAGGCTCTAATTTTTGTTCGCATAATTCACGACCTTTCTCAGGTTGATTTTAGCAATATCGCATCGTATTTACAATAATGATATTGATATTATTTCGTCATTTGTAACCTATTTTGTAACTATATTTAGCAAAAAATATACCTAATGATTATAATAATATTTTACTGCGTTATGATATTATAAATATATATGAGTAAAAATATTTCTAACAAAAACATTATCAACCGATTTACAGAGGAATTTCAAAATAGCGATATTGTAAATTTAAACAGCGATGAAAGTCCCAGCCTGGAACTTATAACTCCAAGTTACAATACTTTTTTTGACATGCTTTTTTCCAGCAAAAAATTTGAAATAAAGACATTCTTTGACCATACATTATCTTCCGAAGATGGAATGGTTAATTTTAATGGAAATAGAATACTGAGAAAAAAGAAATATACGAAAGAGAATTTGCTGAAATACTTAAATCTCGAAACCTTGGGATTTGAAAATGTAACCACCACTTCTCTTCCCTTGTACCAAGATGATATTCTCGCTAAGTTTTGCAATTGTGAAGATATTTTTCTTTCTTATGGAAACTTGTATTATCAACTGATTGGCGACAAGACAATATCTGTTGCTCCTCTTGTGTTCTTTAAAGTGAAAATAACGGCCAAGGGAGACAAGTTTTATCTTTCACTAGATTACAATAGCCCTCTTTACAATTATCCACTCATCGATTTGATCAAGAGAAAATACAATGTTGACATTGGGAATTATTCTGAGGGATTTGATTATTTTGAATATATTAAAAAAGTAGAAAAAGAAACGAAGAAACTTTTATTTGCGGTGGATGACTCCATCAATCTATATAAAAAGGATATATTCAAATGGGTAAAGATGAAGCACCTGTTGGATATTTGGTCAAAAGTGAATTCCAACATTACCTTTCGAAGTTTAGATGAACAGCTGGAAAATGATAGTGATTTAGAATTTAAGAGTCATTCTAAACATCCAAATTACATTCAAAACGGTTTAAATTTGCTCGAGCAAAAATCGATTGTTAAAATTTCTAATATGAATCCACTAGCAACGACATTTATCGAGTCAACCATTGAAGAATATATTCTCAACAAGAGAAATGTCGTCATTATTTCTTCAAATCCTGAATGCGAAAAACAGATTAATCAAAAGATAAACGCTAACTACTACGATGTTTTTGCTCCATATAAGGATTTTAGCAAACCCAATGTAGCAATGTTCAATTATTTTGAGGCGGTAAAAAATAACAATGAGATCATTATCGATTCTAATGCGCTGGTGAAGCGCGAGGAAATAAGACAAAATGTTTCTGAGCATAAGAAGATTGACAATAAGTTAAAAAACTTAAGTATTCCAACTGGAGAAAACAGTTTGGAAGTATTTGATTCATACTATAAATACTACTTTAAATCGACAAAATTATATGATTTTGATTTAGAAGACGACTACGAATATGAGGATTATCTCTCTGACATGGATTTTTTGGAATCGATCGATGATTTTGGGAATATTGCAACAAAGCCTTTTGTAAACCACCCTTTTTATGGATTGAATTCCACCATCAAGAAAGAAGATTACGAAAAGATAATTGAATTTTTGAACACGTTTATCAAAGATATTCAGGAATTTGATAACAACATCAAAGCTTCTGGGATCAGACTTTCTAAGTGGTCTGATTTTAATTCCATTCGAGATTACGATGATTCAGAAAAATTACTTTCAATATTTGCGGATTACGAACCCTTTCCTCTTGAGTATTTTCACATCGACTTTACAGAAGACTTGCTGGATAAATTGGAGACGTTAAAAGAGTATTATCGTTTGGAAGCTTCCATGAAACTATCGATAGATATGGTTTGCCAACCGGAAGTATGGAATAAAAACTTCGAATCGATTATTGAAAAGGTATCGACGAATAGAGGTGAAATGGAGACTAGAAGAGAATTCAAATCCATTATGAAGATAAGTGCTAATCGTCGAAACTTTAGAGCGCTTATAGTCTTATTTAATAAATATGTTATTAACACGAAAAACAAGGAAAAAGTATTCCCTGAACTTCAAAAAATATTTCACGAAAAAGCTAGAGATATTGATGGTATCGTTTCAATTGAAAAGGCATATGAATTTATCAAAGCGTACAATCGCAACATGATGCTTTTTTCAAAGTACAACTTTGACAATCAATTCACTCATAAAATATTTCATGACAACGAGTTTTTAGAAGTATATAAAAAGAAGTATTTTCCTTTGCTTACGCTGAATAGGTCAGTTTTTGAACATGATTTAGATCAGTATCACAAGTACTTTAACGAAGATAAGTTTGACTATATTTCCGCTTCATTTGAGGAAATCATAAAGCGTTGTAAAGCTAAAGTTGAAGCGACAAGAGAAGACTTCGAGAAGTATTTAGATTTTTCCATAAAAGCGGATGAGTCCTCGAGACAGCTGAGAAGCGCCCTGGATGAAGTTGAAGAAAAGCAAGAGAATTTAGTGAATTTTAAGAATAATTATTGGACGAGTCTATATAAATTCTTGTTGTCAAAAGAGTTTGACAAAAAAGATGGACTCGAGTTAAGTGAAGAAAATTCAAAGAACACCTTTCACTTTTACCGATTGATAAACAATTATCCAAAGGTTACTAAATTGGATGTCGTAAAGTCGTTCTCCAATATACGAAAAAGCTTGCTGGCTCGCCCGAGTTTTGAGCAGACAATGAAAGCGTTGAAGGAAAAGTATCATTACAAGAAATTATATTCATCAAGAGATGCAATAAAGATATGCGGAGATGAATTTTTCCACCTATATCCTCTTAACTCAACAAATGTTAATAAGGTTGATATTCTAGGAAAATATCAGTTTGATTTAGCAATCATTTATCTTGATGAACAGACCTCATTGCTAGATATATACAACGCAATTTCTTTCGGAAAGAGATGTATAATTGTTAATCCAGTGACTAATCAATTTGACTATGTGTCTGATCTCGGATTGAATTTGAATCAAGATATGCAAAAGTATTCTTTATACGGTGAATCTCCCGATATTTTCAAGAATAGATTCGAAAGTGCTCTCGCCCGACAAGGAATAGAATTAATTAAAAACAAAGTTATTGACAAGAATGTTGTCATTCCATATTACTATGAAAAATACAATCAAAAATACGCGTTGCGTTTGGAGTCTAACTATCACGAATTAAATGAGGAAGACATATATTATGTTCCAGCTCTGCTTTATTTATACTACGGAGTAAAGACGGTATTCATGTATCCTCTTAACTTCATGCTCTACGAAGACTTGAATGTCATGGCTATGTATAAAGATGTAAAAGAATATATAGAAAACGAGGCAAATTTCTTCGATAAGAAAGTAGAAAATATGAGCTACGACCAAAAGAAGAAATACAGGTATTTCGAAATGTTAGAGAAGATCGACGATTCTTTTGATTATTATGTAAAAGCCCAGGAAACATCTTCGGAAATAGTTGATAACAAACTGACTAGATCGAAGATCAGTGAAAGACCGATAATCAACATTTCCTATTTGGAAATTGCAAATGGGATTATAACTTACTTGGAGCATTTCACGTATTTAAACCGCGATGTACTGTTGAATCACATTGCTAATGTAGTTGGAACCGACAGTAATGATGTAGATTTTAGACTGCTATTTGCAAAAGCAGAAAATTATTTGTTGAGCGATCACATTATATTTGTTCAAAATAATCGTTTAGGATTAACTAGAGAATAAAAAACTGAGCCTGCAAATTTATAGCAGACTCAGTTTTCTTTGATAATATTTATTGCTTAGTTAGTCAAACTTGTGACGTTCTTCCAATTGTCCAAGGTAATCGCGAGGATCTAGTTCATACCTTTTCAAAAGGCACATAACGATATCAAATATATTCCACAATTCTCCAAGACCGATGGTCATAGCAAGTAATTTTAGTCCGAATAATTTCCAGGCTTCTTTGCCTCCTACATAAAATTTATCCAAACCAAGCCAACCAAAGAATAATAGAATAAAGAACAGGCCCCAGTTTATATTTTCATCTTTCATAGTTTAGTCTCCTTACTTCTTTGTTAATTATAGATATAATACCATTTTCTTGCAACAATATTTATTGTATAGAACATTAGGTGATATCTTGAGATACTTATGTGAGAATGCGAGATTGTGTTTTTATATGAAATATGTCAAAAAAATGTATAATAGATAGAAACAAATGGCATTGTTTATTTGTGCGATTAAAAAAGCAAAAAGTAGATTTTACTTGTTAGGAGGGACTGAATGGCTAAAGACTTAAAAGAGCCAAATGACGCCAAGATTAATTATATATTGAGCGAAATCAAACCAGAAGATAAAGAAAATTTAAAAAATGTTGCGAATGAATGTAAAGGGATATACGATAAGACAAAGAAAACGGCATTGACAGTCAGCGCCATTCTATTTTCCCTCTCGTTTTTCGGCCTTTTCAAAGATACGACTACCTTTATTATATTAATCGCTATATCTATCTTTGTTGGCATAGCGATATATGGAGC